>CAMCXP010000007.1 GCA_945883395.1 Melioribacter roseus P3M-2 | reverse complement strand
GATTGTCGATGAGAACTGTCCAGCAAGACGAACAGCGTCGCTCACCGAGTCGTGCGTCGGAGATTCAAGAATCGTCATACCAACGGTTGATCCCTGATCATTTGGCTTGACAACCAAGCCTCCCTCGATCTCTGCAAGAACTTGCTCGATCACCGCATGATCACCGGCTTGATCAGGCGTCACTGTCACCCATGGCGCAGTTGGAATTCCGGCAACCTGAAACAGCATCTTCGAAAGCCCCTTATCCATCGCGGCTGCACTGGCGAGCATCGTGCTGCCTGTGTACGGGATGCCGCGTAGATCGAGGAGCGATTGAATGTACCCGTCCTCACCGTAACGTCCATGCAGGAGAATGAACGCGCAGTCGATGCCGTCGAAGGCTGATGATGTTACGCACTCCATCAGCGCTGATGGACGAAACGCAGCGAGCTCTTCATCACTTACCGCGCGTGGCGTTGCCGCAGCAAGATCACTGTCGCTCAGGATGCCATTCGCACCAAGCGATGGATCGATTGAGCGCACGGTATGGCCCAGCGACCGCAGGGCATTGACAGCAGCTCGACCACTGAGCATCGAGATATTGCGTTCGGGACTAATCCCGCCAAGGAGTACGGCAATGTTCATGGAGCATCATAGAGATTGCGAAGGAGTTTGACGTCGTCCCACGTAAACTTCTTCCATTCGGGATTGCGCAGCAACGCTGCGGGATGGTAGGTAACAAGCGTACGAATGCCATGATAGTCGTGAATCTTCCCGCGAAGATTTGTCATGGATTCTTTGTTCTTGAGCAACGTGTTGGCAGCGGTTAATCCTAGAGCAAGGATCAGCTTCGGCTGCACGAGTTCGATCTGCTTCCACAAGTAGGGCTCGCACTGATCGGTCTCGCCGGCAAGGGGCTTGCGGTTATTCGGCGGACGGCACTTGAGGATGTTGCAGATGTAGACTTCATCACGTGAAAGCGACACCGCTTCAAGGATCTTCGTCAGCAACTGTCCGGCACGACCAACAAACGGCAGACCCTGCTCATCTTCATCAGCACCGGGGGCTTCACCGATAACCATAATGCCGGCGTTCGGATTACCACTTCCAAAGACGAAGTTGGTGCGTGTGTGCCCGAGTGGACACTGCATGCAGGTACAGATCTGGTCGTGTAAGTCTCCAAGCGTGGACGCAGAAGCCCAGCTTGCCGTCGATGAAGCAGGCATCTCGGTGATCTCCGTGACTTCCGGTTCGTGGTCGCGTACTGGCTCTGTGTGCAGATCAGCTACAACTGAGGCAGGATCGGCATGCACCACGTACTGGTGCTGGCCGTACATCTGTATCTGCTGTCGTAGATATGCGGTGAGGAGAGTTTGATCGAATGCCACAGTGCAATTGTATTGTTCGGTGCAAAGCACCGAAGCGCACGATTAGTCTTCGTGCGCTTCGGCCTCTTCATGTTCTTCGAGTGCATCGCCGCCCTTTGGCTTGGCTAGCGAGAACACCACGGTACTTGTCTTCTTGTCGAGTTTGCCCTTAATCGTAGAGCCCTCGGTAAACATGCCCTTGAGAAGTTCCTCAGAGATTGTATCTTCAACGAAGCGCTGAATTGTGCGGCGAAGTGGACGCGCACCATACTTCTCGTCGAAACCCTTTTCGGCAAGAAACTCTTTCGCGTTCTTTGCCAAGTCGAGCGTAATGTTCTTCGCCGCAAGACGCTTGAGCACACGGTTGAGTTGGAGATCGATGATCTTGTACATGTCCTCCTTCTTGAGCGAACGGAAGATCACATACTCGTCGATACGATTCAAAAACTCTGGATTGAACAACCGCTTCATGGTTTCTTCCACGGTGCTCTTCATGTTGTCGTAGTCGTCCGTGGTAGCATCGGTGGTAAAGCCAATGCGACCACCGGCCTTTACATCCCGCATGCCAACGTTGGATGTCATGATGATGATCGTGTTCTTGAAGTCAACACGACGTCCGAGCCCGTCCGTAAGCTGACCATCATCAAACACTTGCAACAGGATGTTGAATACATCCGGGTGCGCCTTTTCGATTTCATCAAGCAACACAATCGAGTATGGCTTACGACGAACCTTTTCCGTGAGCTGTCCGCCCTCTTCATATCCGACATAGCCCGGAGGTGCACCGACAAGTCGCGATACGGTGAACTTCTCCATGTACTCAGACATGTCGATGCGGATGAGTGCGTCTTCGCTATCGAACATGTACCGTGCAAGCGCTTTGGCAAGCTCTGTTTTACCGACGCCGGTTGGACCCAAGAACATGAATGAACCGATTGGACGGTTCGGATCCTTCAGACCAGCACGGGCACGACGAATAGCCTTAGCCAAATGCTCAACGGCTTCGTCTTGACCAATCACCTGCGCACGTAGCTCTTCACCCATCTTCAGCAACTTGGCAGTCTCGCCTTCTGCAATGCGGTTGACCGGAATACCAGTCATCATCGCAACCACATCAGCAACATCTTCTTCAGTCACGTCAAAGACCACCTCGCCTGCCTTGCTCTCCCATTCCTCCTTCGCAGCTTCAAGATCAGCCTGATGCTTCTTTTCGAGATCCCGCAGGCGTGCAGCTTCTTCGAAGTTCTGCGACTTGACTACTGAGTTCTTCAGAACACGAACTTCTTCGATCTTCTCTTCGAGTTCGAGCACTTCCTTCGGAACCTTGATGTTGCCAAGATGCACGCGCGCTCCGGCTTCATCCATCACATCAAGTGCTTTGTCTGGAAGGAATCGATCCGTTATATACCGGTCTGCCATTATGACACAGGCACGCACGGCTTCATCGGTGTAGCGTACACCGTGATGCAGTTCGTAGCGATCCTTGACGTTCGTCAGGATCTGCATCGCCTCGTCGGCCGTTGGCGGATCAACAACGATCTTCTGGAAGCGGCGGTCGAGCGCTCCGTCCTTTTCGATGAACTGACGGTATTCGTCGAGCGTCGTGGCACCAATACATTGGATGTCGCCCCGCGCCAACGCTGGCTTGAACATGTTCGATGCGTCAAGCGAGCCTGATGCACCACCTGCTCCGACGATCGTGTGCAGCTCGTCGATGAAGAGGATGACATCCTTCGCTTTTTCAAGCTCGTTCATCACAGCCTTCATGCGCTCTTCAAACTGACCACGATACTTCGTGCCAGCAACAAGAGCCGCGAGGTCGAGCGTGACGATGCGCTTATCAAATAGCACACGCGATACTTTTCGATCGATAATCCGAAGTGCAAGACCCTCGACGATGGCAGTTTTGCCTACGCCGGGTTCTCCAATCAGGACTGGGTTGTTCTTTTTACGACGCGAGAGAACTTGCGCCACGCGTTGGATCTCCTTGTCGCGTCCGATCACGGGGTCGAGCTTACCCTCGACCGCAAGCTTCGTGAGGTCACGACCGAAATTGTCCAACACGGGCGTCTTCCCGCGCTCCGGAGCTGCTTTGGTGCGTCCTCCGTTTGGTCCCTTTTCAGGTCTGGTCGGACCCGTCGTTGGGCGCCCACTGAGGTATGCGTCCAGCTCCTTGCGTACGGCATCGTAGTTCACCGAGAACTGCCCGAGAATCTGCGCAGCGATGTTGTCCTCGTCGCGCAGCAACGACAGCAGCAAGTGCTCAGTGCCGATGACGTCAGACTTGTACAGCTTGGCCTCGAGATAGGTGATTTTGAGCACCTTCTCTGCCTGCTTCGTCAATGGGATGTTTCCGATCGTCAACGGTCCGCTCATCGAACGCACCGTATCCTCGACCGCGCGCTTGAGCTTCCCGAGCTCAACGCCAAGATTGCGCAAAATCTTAACACCGATACCCTCGCCCTCGCGGATAATCCCAAGAAGCAGGTGCTCGGTGCCAATGTAATCGTGTCCGAGACGCAATGCTTCCTCCCGGCTAAGGCGGATCACATCTTGTACTCGGTTGGAAAAGTTGCCTTCCATGGCAGGTAATCCTTAGGGAACGGTGAACATTCCTTCCTACGACGTACAGCGCGCAGTTCTGTTACGTTTTGGGACGGAAATATAGCTCCCGCACCGCGCCCAAGGGGTCGGAGATTATGCACATGAATACCTGAAATCTAGCGCTGCTTACTCGTACAGCTTCTTCACCTTGCCGATGGTCACAATGATTGTCGGTTGTGCCGGTGCGACGGGAACTACGGCTTTTGCCGCCGGTGCCTTGCCTTTTTTCTTGGGTTCAACGGCAACCGGAGCAACAGGCGCTGGAGCAATGGGTGCTGCGAGTGGCTTAGTAACGAAGGAAACACGCACGTCGCCCATCTTCACGGCCTTGGTGAGTTCCTTGATCGTGGCTATGCGCTTCGCAACCAGATCGGTATTGGGATCTGCTGGGTCGGCAGCCTTTACTGGTTCAGGGGGCGCTGTCTGCCCCTTCTTGAGCTTCTTTGTTGCTTTCTTCCACGCATCAAGTTCCTTTGTATACGCAGCATCTGCCTGTGCCTTGACCATTGTGAGCTGATCCTCATCAGGCGCAACAGTCACTACAAGGTTCATTTCTTGGTTGACGCGCAGAATCTCGCTGAACTGATCAACGGCAGCCTTACCAGCTGGTGTCAGCGTTGCTGCATTGCGGTCGAACGCGTTCATGACGGACGCTACCTGCGAGCCTTCGACAACCTCACGAACTGCAATATCGTGTTTGATGATCCTGAACTTCTCAGCCTTAGGAATCTCGACGACCACTTCCTTACGATACACGTTGTAGCCTGTGCAGGCAACCTTATGCGGTCCAGCCTCAGAGAGCGTTTGGAGGTAGGATCCATCCTTACTGTTCGAGGAGATGGAGATACGCTTGCCAGAAGGTGTGTAGATGAACATCTTACACCCTACTGGCTTGCCGGTGACGGAGTCCCGGATGGTGCCTTCGAGGTTGAGATTGGCTTGTTGCGCCATTGCCCCAGAAACAACCAATCCGAATGCTCCAACGAGCACCATTGCACGAACGCTTGCAATCATTCCCACGTGATCATCCCTTCGCTGAATTGAGAAACTTCGCAATACCTGCCTTGCAGTCGTCAGTCTGACGCGCAAGGGCATTCATGACGGTTGCATAGTGGAGCCCTGCTTCGAGCGACATACTATGAACCGACTCGAGCATCATTTTACTCATGGCCATAGCCGACGGACTGTTCGCAGCGATACTGCGGGCGATCGACATGGTTGTTGCTTCGAGCTCGGCATCATCCACAACGTGTGTGATGAGTCCTAGGCGCTGCGCCTCTTCGGCACCAATATTCTCTGCTGTCAATACCAATCGCCGGGACTGTGTATCGCCGATCTTGCGCACGAGGTACACCATGACGATGGCAGGGATAAATCCGATGCGCACTTCCGAATACCCGAAGAGCGCTCGTTCGCGTCCAGCCACGACGATGTCACACACGGTCGCAAGACCGCATCCACCGGCAATTGCCGCACCGTGAACCATTGCGATGACGGGCTTGGAGCACCCGACGATCGACTGTAACATGTCTTTGAGGTCGGTGGAGTCTGCTAGGTTTTCGAGTGGCGAGTTCTGGCTGATCTGCTGCAAATACGCCAGGTCGGCACCAGCACAAAACGCCGGTCCGTCGCCACGCAACACGATAACACGGACGTCGGGATCGGCTCCGAATGAGGTGAAAGCCAGATGTAGTTCCGAAACAAGCTCGGAGCTGAGCGCATTGCGCTTCTCAGCACGATTCATGACGATCGTGCCAACGCCATCAGCGATTGATGTGAGTACGAGATCCATGACCGACAAGATACGGCACTCGGCGGATCAGCGGGTAATCACGATGGGCCATGCACGACTGGTAACTCCGTCACGCAGTGTCAGGTTGCTCACAGAATACACGTAGTACACGCCAGCTGGGAGCCGACTGACGTTGAGGACGACGAGGATCTGTCCACCAGCTACCGTCTCAAAGGTCACCTCATCCACCCGACGCCCTTGTGCGTCGTACACAGCGAATGTTGCAGGCGAAACGGTGATCGAGCCCGATGGAATATACACGTAGTCAGTCGCCGGCACCGGAAATGGTCTACCAGGCACGCCAGCAAATACACTGTCTGCGGGATCACGAGGGTAGCCTCTATTCATCAATGTCGTCACACCCTGTGTCGATGTATCCATAACGATCACATGACGGAACATGCGTCGATGCCCTTGTGGGATAGGATTGGTAAAGCGCATACCTACCACCACAGCGACGTCGTTCACGCTATCGTATGTCACCGGCACTGGGCTCGTGAGCAGCCATTGCTTGCGAGCCTGAGAAAATCCGTTGTATGTAGTCGTGTTGTCGATACTGTTCAACACCGGCACTGCATCCGAGACTGATGAATACACGTTGAGGGCAACCACTGGACTGAGTGGATCTGTACTTGCAACCCAACATCCACTTCCTTCACTCCATGTGGTGTTCTTTGCCGGCTGCGAACCAAGATCCCAATCATAGAACCATCCAACTCCGCAGTTATGCAGTGCTGTGTCACTCTTGTTCGTCAACGTGGCATCGATCACCAGCACAGCGGCATCAGGATCGAGATATACGTTGAGTTCTACCTCGACGCCAATCCGCAGGCTATCAGGAGCATCGGCATCGGTGAGCACTGCGCGATAAGGGTATGGGGCCAGAAACGGCTTTACTGCACTGAAGTGATCGTTATGTCCGCGCAGTGCACGCGCACCATCAACAACGCGATCGTTGGCGGTGATCATGAGTGCTCCTTCGTAGAGCTGACCACACCACTGGCGGAAGGTAAAGCCCTCGCCTTGTCCACGATCGACATCTGTGTTACCTATGCGGCCACGATCACCCATGCTCACGCGCACGTCATCATTTGCCAGCGTCACAAATGCAGGTGCAGGCGTAATCGGGACGATGACTCGACGCACTACCGCATCGCCTACAATGCGCTGTCCGTACAGATCAACGATTGCATAAGCTATGTCATCTGTCGCACGAGTGATCCGTATCCGAAACGTCGGCAGCGCCGTACGCTGATCGGGAATCAGTTGGAGTGCCGCAGGAACGTCATCTTCGAGGAGCTCCACAGCATCGGCAGATCCACCAACCACGGCGTGGATACGCATGCGATCGAGCTGCCATTGTCCCATGACGTTGACAACCCACGGTGTGACGCTGAGCGTGTCGCCAACTCCCCATCGCTGTGCGCCGCTGGCTACAGCGAGATGCACGGTGTCGTACACAATCGACACGATTGACGATGGTTCGGCCGTTACGGCACGCAGCGCATTGACACGTCCGCGCGGCAGGAGCATCGTGTCGATCGTCGATGGCACATAGGTCCATGGCGCAGGATCAACCGATTCACGCACTACCGCACAGGCTTCGAGAGGCGAGAGTTCAGGATGCTTCGATCGCACAAGACCAACAATTGCAGCTGCGATGGGCGACGAGCCACTTGTGCAACAGAAGCCCATATACCCGCCGTCGTTGCCGGTTGTCCATGTGTCATGGCCAGGCGCCATCACATCAACCGTCGGACCATGGCCTGACATCGCGATGACGTCATCGCGAGAGTTCACAACGCCCACGCCCAGCACACCGCGATAACTTGCCGGGAAAAACGGCGTCGGTAATCCATGATTACCAGCTGCTGCAACAACAGCTGTTCCGCGAGCGATCGTGTAGGCGATCACATCAGCATCAATGCATGAACGCGACTGACTCCCCCATGAGCAGTTCACAACGTCGATGTTGTTGACGGCACAGTAGAGAAGCGACTCATAACCGTAGACAATACCACGGACGTTGTCGGGCATCGTGCGCAGTGGGAAGATCTTGCACCGGTTCGCCACACCTGCAATGCCGAGAGCGTTGTTGACTGTTGCCCCAACAATTCCACCAACACCACTGCCATGACTGTCGCTCGGGTGCCAGGTGTTGCCGGGCGTTCCCATGCCAAGTTCGGCGCAGAAGTTGTATCCACGGTAATCATCGATGTAGCCGTTGTTGTCGTCATCAATGCCGTTGTCCGGAATCTCACCACGGCGCACCGCAAGCGCATCGGTAAGATCTTCATGCGGTTGCATGAGTCCGCTGTCGCTGATGCCAATCACTACTGTGTCGGAACCATCTTCGACATCCCATGCTTCGTAGACCTTGATGAGCGCTAGCATTGTTTGGCGATCACGCTGTGGATCGTTGGGCTCGCCCATCAGTTGCGCAACGCACCATGGTGCTGCGCATTCGATCGGACCGCACCCTGTCTGCAACAGCTGTACCATGCGTTCGGGCGTAACACGTAGGTCGTCCCAGGCAACAACGTAGGAGCGTAGCAGACGTTCCTCGACCTCGAGTGCTTCGTTCAAGGACGAAGGGCGGGGCTGACGTTGTTGTGATGTGCTCCACCGCAGCGACTGCTCGCGCGGAAGCACCGCGCGCTCAATGCGCAGTCCAAGTGCAGTGAGAACTGCATCGGCATTCACCGCTGCATCCGGCGTCAAGCGCACCTTGGCACGTCCCGCAATCACAGGATCCGGACGGTGCGGATACGCAGCAGGTAAAACAGTCAGCTGTCCATACAACGGCAGACAACCCACGATCACGACACCCCAGATCATGAGCGTCCTGGCAAACCGGCGTAGGTTACCGTACGATGCTGAGCATCGATGTTGCCATTGATGTTCTTGAGCGAAGCGAGAGTACATACACACCCGAAGGGAGGTTTGCCGTCGAAAGCACAAACGATGGTTGGCCATCACCACGATGATACGACACCATACGTCCTGTTGCGTCGAAGATCGTGATTGATGCTAAGGGCTCTTCGGATGCAACGGTGACCACGTCCCGCGCCGGATTAGGCACTACCCGTGCTCCAGCAACAACCCGCTCCTCCTGCACCGACACGGCCGTTGGCAACACATCTCGCATGCGCGATGTTGCCTCGTTGGCATTAGCACCGAGTGTGATGACCACGGTGTATTCGTAGGACGAACCATTAGCCAGTGTACCAAGGTAGTTCATACCGATCACGCTGCAGAGGTCGCCAGCGTTTACAGCCTGCACTGTTGTGCCACTCGAGAGCACACGAATACGATCAGCCACCGAGAACCCGTCCTGATCATTGACGAATGCTGCGTACGGGAAGGTTGCCGACTGAGCTGCGCCTGATGGCGACTGTGACACAACGGCATGGCAGATGGTAACATCAAAGCCTTCACGGGTGAATACTTCGGCTGCACTGCCTGGTCCAGTAAGTGATTGCGGAATTGCTTCCGGCGCAAGACGTGCGCGGTTGTTCACTGCATCGCTTCCGATATCCCAGTCAAGGAAGTACCCCGACCCAACATCACTCCGCTCTTGTCCTGATGTGTTTGTGAGCTTTACCTTCATCACCACAATTGGTTGCAGAGGATCGGGGAATCGCACCGTCTGCTGAATGTCGATCCCAATCGGTGATAATGCACCCGGATCGTTCATTACGCCTTCGTTTGCGCGTGGATCGACAAACACCTTCGATGGAGCGAAGTCCGAACGATACGGCGGCATATCGGCATGTCCCGTGCTCGAGCGGATGTTGTTCTCTGTAAGGATGAATCCACTCGGTGACATCAGTTGAAACCCTCGAGGGAGCCAGCCAAAACCATCACCCTGCTTTGCCTCAAGCACCGAGCTGTATCCAACTGCTCCATCGTCGCCCATCGATACCGCTACTACACCATTTGTGAATGTCGTCATCGATGACGGCGGCTGGAGATACACAAATGCACGATCTTGCTCGCCTTCAGCTTCAATCTCGAGTGCAAGAATGCATGGCAGATCCAATGTGAGTTGATCGAGATACAACGTAAACGAAACCTCACGCTGTCCGCCCGTAGTCATCGCACCGAGCTGCACAGATTCCTGCGCGATTCGAACACTCCATCCCAGCGCATCGCTCACACGTAATCGAACCGTTCCGCCGGTAATCGCACGAAGGTCATTTGCAATCGTCAGAACCATGAATACCGAATCACCGGAGCGATATCGCACTGTCGTGCGTGATGTGAGGGGATCGACAATGCGCGTCGATGCAATGCGACACGATACAAGACTCATCGGATCGGATGTCAGCGCGCGCTGCATGTTGACACGTCCAGACAGGAATGCAGCGACATTGCTGTTTTTCGATGAGATATCATCTGACGTACGACGCAGCACACCGATCACCTGATCCGGCGTGAGTGATGGGTACTTGCCGCGAACAAGTGCAGCAACACCAGCGATAATCGGCGACGCAAAGGATGTGCCTTCGACGTTGAAGTTCGTATAGCCACCACCTGCCTCAGTGGTGAATGCCTGCGAGCCCGGTGCCATCACCTGCGCGTTGCCACCAAGTCCGGATGATGATTGCACGTAATCATCCTTATCTGTCTCACCCACACCTAACACGCCATTGTATCCGGACGGATAGTTGATGTAGTGCCATCCATCTCCACTTGCACCAGAACCGTGGTTGCCAGCTGAGGCAACAACAAGCACATTGTTCGCGCGACAGTAGTCAATCACCGATTGATCGATTGCTGAAAACGGCTTTACCCTACCCCAGCTAGTGTTCACCACACTGAACGTGCGCTGTGCTGCGTAGATCAACGATTGATATCCGAAAATGATCGATGACGCACCATTTGCAGAAACCTTCATCGGGAAGAAGCGGGATCGATATCCGACACCGGTGATGCCAACACCATTATTTGCCCAAGCACCGGCAAGTCCAGACACCTTCGTGCCATGTCCGTCGACAGCATTATTCGCCGTCTCTCCAGGCAGTGTACCGTCGGTAGCACTTGCGAAGTTGTACCCCAGAGCATCGTCGACATAGCCGTTGCCATCGTCGTCGATCTCGTTGCCGGGGATCTCTTGCCAATTGCGTGCAATGTTGCCACGCAGATCCTCATGCGTCTGGCTCACTCCATTGTCAGAGATAGCGATGATCACCGACGTATCCCCGCTGTATGCCTCCCACCCTGCAAGCGCTGAAATCGTAGCGAGATACTGCTGCTCATTCTGCATCGGATCATTTGGCTGCACGCGCTTGACCGCATGTGGCTGCATCACAAACCACGGCTCGGCGAGTTCAACGTGCTCGCTCACCTTGGTTGCTAGCTCACGAACCGCGGCAAGTGGTGCAATCCCGCGAATATCCACGGCAAATGTGCGTGTCAGTTGCTCCTCGCTCGACCACAGCAAGTGCTTCGTTGGATCGGTTGGTTGCGGCGCGCGAGGCTGTGCCGATGAAGAAAAGTGTACCGATCGTGCTGCATCGAGAAGCGGTTCGGCAACAGTGTACCGCGCTGGAAGGAGCTGTTGTGCCTCGTCGCGTGTACGCGCAGAGCGCATCCGCACGTAGATATGCGACGCACGCACATCGAACGTCGATCGTCCAATCTGCACCGCAACAACATCATCGGATGCATGTAAGCCCCCTGCAAGAAGGACAATCGTGCATAGAAGGTGGACAATTCGAGGGGTGTTGAGTTTGCCCATGGCAGAGGGTTTTCGCAGTTTGGGGTTCAGTTAACGCAAGACTATGTCAGAAGAACAACGTTACATCGTCACAGCTCGAAAATGGCGGCCACTCCGGTTTTCGGATGTGGTTGGACAAGAGCATATTACGACGACGCTCAGAAATGCCATTGGTAAGGGGCGGATTCATCATGCCTATGTGTTTACGGGGCCGCGTGGTGTGGGGAAGACCACGTGCGCACGCATTCTCGCGCGAGCGCTGAATTGCACCAATAGCACAGACCATGAGCCATGCAACCAGTGTCCCTCGTGTACAGACATGCTCGAGGGACGCAGCGTGGACATCATCGAGATCGACGGTGCGTCGAATAACTCGGTGGACGATGTTCGCAAGCTTCGCGATAACGCTAAGTACGCCCCGATGTCGGGTCGGTACAAGATGTACATCATCGACGAAGTGCACATGCTGTCGACGGCGGCGTTCAATGCGCTGCTCAAGACTCTCGAGGAGCCCCCTGCCCATCTGATCTTCGTCTTTGCGACAACAGAGATTCACAAGGTCCCAGCGACAATCCTGAGTCGCTGCCAGCGCTTTGATTTCCGTCGCATGGAAATCGACACCATTACGTCGCACTTGCGCCATATCGCTGCTGCAGAGAAGATCACGATCGACGATGCGTCGCTTGTTGCGATTGCCAAGAAGGCCGATGGTTCGATGCGCGACTCGCAGTCGATTTTTGATCAGGTGGTGTCGTTCTGTGGGACATCGATCGCTATTGGTGATGTGAGCGCTGCGCTGCATTTGATTGATGTTGATTTCTTCTTTGCGCTCAGCACAGCAATCCGCAGCCACGACATCCCTGCAATGTTTGCACTTGCGCGCCAGGTGATCGATCGTGGGTACGACCTACAAGAGTGCCTCATTGGCCTTCTTGAGCACTTCCGCAATATCCTCACTGTGATTACCACGCAGGGCACAGATCTCATCGAAGCATCTGCGGAACATCTTTCCCGATATCACGATGAAGCGGCGCACTTCACAAAGGAGGATGCGCTCCGCATCATGACGTTGCTTTCGCAGGGCGAGGCCGTGCTTCGTCAGAATCCACCTCAACCACGTGTGCGGTTTGAATTTACACTCGTGCAGGTTGCGGCGATGGATGCATCTGTGGATCTCGGCAAGGTACTGGCAATGCTCAACAGTGCCCCCGCACAGCAACGCGCAGCTTCGACTCCTCCCGCCATCCCATCAACGTCATCGCAACGAATTGTTGGTGGCGTCGCGGCGATCCCACAGCCGATTCGTGTTGGCAATCCGGTAATCGTGCGTGCACAGAAAAATCCCGTGAGCTCGCTCACAGCAGGCAATCTTGCTCGTCGCTGGAATGATGTTCTTGAGGCGCTCCCGGAACATCTTGTCTTCGTGAAGGCTTCGGTAAAGCAGCAGATGCTTACGGTGGACTTTACAGATATCGGCATAGTGCTGCGTCCGCATGCGGGCATTGTGCATCAGCGACTCATCGACAAGATAGCAGCACTCAAAACCCATCTCGCTGAGATGTACAACACACCTGTTGGTGTGCAGCTCATCGAACCGCAACGTGCTGAGCGCGCTGCAGAGCGTGCGGCTGCGCAGGCATCATCTGATGCAACTCCAACAACGCAACAAGTGTTAGCATCGGCGCAGTCAGAAGATCTGCTGCCAATCGAGCAAACGCTGATTGACCTGTTTAAGGCACGTAGGGCATCAGCGCCCGGGAAGTAAACGTATGGCACTCGCAGAAGGAACAAAGGCGCCCATGGTTTCAGGAGCGACTAATGGCAACGGTACGTTCTCAACGAAGGAATGTAAAGGGGCATGGACCGTCCTGTACTTCTATCCCAAGGATGCAACATCGGGTTGCACAGCGGAAGCATGCGACTTCCGTGATTCGATGAAGCGATTCACAAAGCTTGGTGTGCGTGTGATAGGCGTAAGCCCAGACAGTGTTGCATCACACGAGAAGTTCATCACGAAGTTTGATCTCAACGTTCCTCTCGTGTCGGATGAAGATCACGCTATCTGCGAAGCGTTCGATACGTGGAAGGAAAAGTCGATGTACGGTCGCAAGTACATGGGTGTTGAGCGCACAACGTACATCATCAACCCAAAGGGTGTGATTGCCAAGACCTACGAGAAGGTCAAGGTTCCAGGACACGTTGATGCAATCATCAAGGATCTTGCGGAGCTGGGCGCGTGATTGATACGCATGCGCACATCGATGTGAAGGCGTTCGACGAAGATCGCGACGACATGCTCGAGCGCGCACGCGCTGCGGGCGTAACGGCGATCATCGTCCCAGACATCGAGCGCTCTCGACGTGCGCACCTCAAAGCAATCGTTGATGCACATCCAGATCTCTACCGTGGCGTTGGGATTCATCCGCATCACGCAGGCGATATGACGCAGCAGGATCTCGAGGAGATCGCCGCACAGTGCACCGAGCCGAAGGTTGTTGCCATCGGCGAAATCGGACTCGACTACTATTACGACTTCTGTCCGCCCGACGTGCAGAAGTTGTACTTTCGTGAGCAAATCCGCATTGCGAAGCAGCACAACCTGCCCATTATCGTGCACAATCGCGAATCGGATAGCGATGTGATGGAGATTCTTCAAGAGGAGCAGGACGGCTCGCTTCGTGGCGTACTCCACTGTTTCTCGGGTGATGTCACTGTGCTCGACCAAGCCATCGACCTCGGATTGCATGTGTCGTTTACTGGCAACATCACCTTCAAGAAGTCTACACTGAACGACGTTCTGCTTCGTGTACCGCTCGACCGTGTTATGATCGAAACGGATGCACCGTATATGACGCCCGTTCCACATCGCGGGACACGAAACGAGCCATCTTACGTCCGCCTCGTGGCGGAAAAACTTGCGGAGATTAACGGTATGCCACTGTCAGAGATCATCGCCACAACAACAGCTACTGCTCGTCGCTTCTTCGGAATCCTCACAGCTGTTGTGCTCTGTACGCTCGCAACGACTGCGCAACCGACACGTCCAAACGAGGATGACTACGAGAACGACATCGACCTTGAGATTGCGCTCGAGAACTACGAGCTGGATTCAATCGGTTGGGCCAAGTATGTGAAGCCTCGCACGTTGGGCATTGGTGTAACGTTAGGATCAAACACCGTCGTTGAGCAGCAGACGTATCGTCAGCGCTATTTCCGTGCGATTCAGGGTACAACCACGCCTCAGCGTTGGGAGACGTTCGAGCAGGAACAGGGTCCGTCACGCTCGTTCTCATATGATGGTCTGGCAAGCTTCGGCGGTACACTGATGTATCAGCTTACGACGCGCATTGCCGTCGAGGGCACGTTTATCTACACAAAGAACGTTGGCGACCGCGAACTGTATGGTCTGGCACCTATTGAAACGGGCATCATCGAGGGTACAATGCTCTACTCGCTGAATCCCTACAACAAGGTCAACTTCGTCCCACAGATCGGTGCAACCTATGCGACGCAATCTGATGGAAGGGTGTCGAATGCACAGATAGGAATGAACCTCGGCATCGGACTCGGCGTAAATATTCCAACGCCAATTGGCTTGTTCTATCCCATGGTGAATGTGCGCTTCAATTTCATGTTTGGTACACAGCGAGATGCGATCACCAATAGCTATCCAGTGATTGGTGGAGAGGATCAGCAGTACATCACGGAAGATCCCAACCGTCCGGGTGTGTTTCTTCACTACAACCCAACAAACCCATCACAGGTCTCTGTCGATAAGGCCGATGTAACCACGATCTATTCTATCCCACGCTTGTCGATTATGTTCTTCCCGAAGTTCTAATCCCTATTGGGCATACCCATGGCCATCATCCTCTCGGGCACAGCACTTTCGACAGATCTCGCAACGATCCGTTCTACATCTACACCGATCGATGTGTTCCGTGCCGCCGTCAATCGGATTGGTATGCATTTAGCCGTCGAGGCATCGAAGCATCTTCCTTCGCGCGACATCGAGGTAACCACGCCAATCGAGACCACGACGTGCTCAGTGATTCGAGGCGGTGTGGTAATCGTTCCGATTCTGCGCGCTGGTTTGGGCCTGCTTGATCCATTCCTCTCGATTTGCCCTGAGGCCTCTGTAGGATTCATCGGTCTCAAACGCGATGAGGAAACGCTGGCACCCCACGAGTATTACCGTAATCTTCCGCCGTCCGACGAGGACACAACGTTCATCGTGATTGATCCGATGCTCGCAACAGGTGGAAGCATGACGGCAACGATTGCACTGCTCAAGAAGCTTCCGCATCACTGCATCATTGCGACCTGCTTGATTGCGTCGCCAGAGGGTGTTGCAACGATCACGGAAGATCACCCCGATGTTATGCTGGTGTGTGGCGCACTGGATCGTCAGCTCAACGACCAAGGCTACATTATGCCGGGGTTGGGCGATGCAGGCGATCGTCTCTTTGGCACAATCTGATCAAGAACCTGACAAATGTCAGGTTTTATCAGGTGGACTGCACTGTAGGTTTGATACAGTACATTGTTTCACCTGTCACTTGATACGGAGGCCGACATGACGATCTTTCACTTTGGCAAGCACGCTGTTCCATTTGCTGATGTTCTCAACATTAGCATGACGTATAAGTACCCGGACAGCGAGATCTATGTTGACCTAGAAATCAAAGGCGGAGCTCAGCTGAGCCTCAACCTTGCCGACTCCGTGATGTTCATGGAGCAGTTCACAAAGAAGATCCGCGAAACGAAGAATCTGTAAGGTATTCACGCACAGCACGCTCAAGTGCGTCGATATCATGACGCTGCGTGTGGAGATGCGCGCTGCACCGAAGAATTGGAACATTGAGCCATCGATGGACAACAACCTCGATGGCTCGCTCTGTATACAACCACTGCTTCATGTGGTCTGTGTTCACATCTGCTGGAAGAATCACTGTCGCCATTTGCAGCAACGGATCATGTCCGGTAACACGCATTGACTGCACGCCAGGAATGGCAACAAGCGCATCGTGCGCATACTGCGTTACGCCGCGACCATGTTCCTGTGCCCGATCCCACGGTTGCTGAGCCATCAGGTCGAGCGCAAATGGAACACTTAGGAACGGACTGTAATCACGGGTTCCAATGAACTCATGCTCAACATTGAGTGGCCCGTCTCCTGCCACAGGATTTCGCGCACCCCAACTCACAACAAGCGGGATGATCGTCTCCTGCAGGTGCGGAGCAACCCAGAGGAAGGCACTCCCCTTTGGCGTACACATCCACTTGTGACAATTTGCTGTGTAGACGTCGGCCTGCAGGGTTCCAAGATCAAGTGGGATATGGCCGGGTGAATGCGAACCGTCGATCACGGAGATGATTCCTGCCTTGCGCGCACGAGCACACAGCTCTTCAACCGGCAAGCGCAGTCCTGTTGGCGAGGTGATATGACTCAGGAACAACACCTTTGTCCGTGGAGTCACCTTCGACCAGATAATCTCCGCGATATCCTCGAGGGAGGGGGCTGGCATTGGTATCTCGGCGCGCACATAGCGCACACCCTTGCTAACGCAATACTGCTCCCAAGCGCGATCGCATGCGCCATACTCGTGATCCGTGGTGCAGATTTCATCGCCGTCTGATACCACATGCGACAACGCATGTGCTGTAACGTTTACACCAAAGGTGCTGTTGGTGACATACACCAAGTCCTTCCCCTCAGCACCAACATATGCGGCAAGCGTATTGCGCGCGTGCAGCAGGTTGTCGATCGCCTCACGGAAGTACAGAACTGGCTGTGCTTCGAGACGTTCAATCCATCGACGTTGCTCATCGAGGATTGGACGCGGGCAGGCACCAAAGGAACCGTGATTGAGGAAGACGATGTCGTCGCGGAGAAGAAAATCCGACCGGTTCAGCATGCTACCTCACTTGATCATTGCACGTACACTGCGATTTGCAATCCGTTGCATTGGTGTCGTATTCGCCTCAGCCGTTGATGGCTGGCGCACAATCGTAACATCAGCAGCACGCGCTTGAAGCAATCGCATTGCCGCGCGTGCACGACGTTCCATGAGTGCGTCGTTGTATTCGGTGTCACCCAACTCATCACTGCTTGCAATCAGAGTGATGCGCTTGCCAGCGGCAAGTGCTTCCTTGACACGACGTACTCCGTTGGGATTCGTCGTCGAGAACGTATCGTCATCAAAGTCACAATAACCTAGCAGGACTGTCTCGTCCTTCAGGTAGATCGGCTGCACACGCACAGGAGCAAGCTCCGTGGACGAGGCAGTAATCGAAACGTTGGCCGATGCGGTTGATGTCTTTGTCGCCCCGGTGCTATCGACGACGGTGCACGTAACACGAAGTGGCTGGGTGGTTTGCATGGCATCAGACGTTGGAATCCGAACACGATACACAGGTCCATCTCCAAGTACGTCAACACGAAGTCCGCCATATGTTGCGCTTACGACCGATGTGCATGGTCCGGCCTCACACGTCAGGATGTGCATAATCGGAATTGCCACCTCACGCGTGCGGCGTGTCGTATCACATTGCACAACCGGCACAACCATCGGTACACGATCAATCAGGAATCGCACAGAGCGTTTCTCATCAGCAAGCTGTGGATGCTCAAAACCGCCGGTAACTTCTGTTCGCACCTCAATACGCGACATTGCATCGAGGCCGAGCTGCGCAACTGCCCATGTAACGCGCTCGCGCGCGAGCTGCGCTGGCTCATCTGTTACTGCTGATCCAACAACAGTAATGCGAGCCGATGGATGCTCCGCGGCATATGCGCGAAGACCCTCGATGATGCGCTGCTGATACATGCCGACCTTCGACGTTGCATCATCAACTGGCATGGTACTTCCGGCCTGGAAAAACAGCACAGGTGCTGCTTCGTACACCGTCGCGGAAACTGTATTGTCGGCGCCAATCAACTCGATCACACCGTTCGTTCGCGGTGCTTCGATCTGGAGGTCGGAGCGCAGTTCAGCGATACGTGGAGGTCGTGTCACAACCGGTGGTGGTGGTGGCGGTGGAGGAGGTGCTGGCACAGACTTCGCAAGACGTACACGAAGATCTACGCCTGCACGCAGTGCATGGGCGCTCCATGATACCGTTGTGGCGATTGATGTGAGCGCACGCTGATACGTGATCGATGGTGCGATGGCAAGTGTTGGCGACAGCGCGTACTCATAACTCACACCAGCCGTAATCGCTGCATACAGTCCGCTAGTATTTGGAATGTCGCCACTGCCGACGTTCCGTGTACGCGATCCGTTTGCAAAGGTGTAACCGGATGCGGTAGGATCAACAAGTGTTTCCGATTGCTCGAATGTTGCGCCGAGTGGAATGCCTGACGTAAATCCGACGTTCACACGGAGTGGCATCTCGATTGGAAGTGGAAATGACAGATACGGCGATACGCCGAGAACTGCGTAACAAATCGAAAGATCATGACGTGCAATGCCACTGGTAACCGTCGACCCACCGATGATGTTGCCAATGAACTCATCTTCGCGCATCGAGGCTCCAAGAGCCTGATATGAAATGCGCGCACCGAGGTGCACTTGGCCGTCACCAATGCGCCATCCGAGGGGTGTTTCGATGCCACCGCCGATTGCAAACGAGAGGCCTGTGCCCGATGTGAACTCGGCACAGCAGCTTGGGATGGTCGAGATACGGCGCATCGAACCATCATGGAGCGAGAGTCCTGCCTCGATACCTCCGAAGAGTCGCAGTGGCAACAACGACGTATCCGATTGCGCGAGCACGGATGTACCGATGCTCATCATCGCAACGAGAGCTACAACGGTTGTCTTCATCGTACCACCACCATGCGGGTTGTGGTTGTATGCCCTGCTGAGCGCACAACGACGTTGTACACGCCGGCACCAAGACTCTGCGTTGTGAGTTGCATGTGATATGTGCCAGCCGAAGGCACTGTGACGATCTCACGCTGAACAACATCACCCTGCGTTGTCGTTACAACAACGTCAAGTGTCATCTGTTCATCGGCGATCAACTCGAGCGCTGCACGATCCACAATTGGATTTGGAAGAACACGAACGCGAACAAACGGCGAAGGATGGAGAATCCGTCGGGTAGGATCCGGGTTGTCGATCTTCAACAGACCCGACTCGTAGCGGACGGCCACGGCGGAACCAAAGGCTGCAGCGGTGGTGTCGAAGGCAAGCACAGAAGAGTCGATCTCGGCCAGTCCGGCTGGTCCGATAAGACGGGCAAGCACGGTGTCGCGCTGGAAGTTGCCGGTAATACGGAAGCGGATCAAACGCTGATCATTAACGACTTCTTGTGAGATGATATCTGCACTGCCGGCCGGACTCTCAATCGCTTGTGCAAGGAAAAGTCGTGGATTCACTATCAGTGTGCCTTCGAACGGACGGAGTCCGTTGTAGGTAACGTTCTCTCCGATGGATGCACGAAGTTCAATTGCGACCGAACCACGAGGGTCTGCCGAGACACGCGGTGCGAGCACAAGCGCTGATCCAGTGTATGCTGCAAGACGAATTCCAACCGACGAAGCGCACGGCACAAAGGCAAAGTCCATACGATCCGTCTGACGGATTGCGCCGCCTGTATACTGGATGCGAAGCTGTACCGAATCACCCGATGGAATTGTAAGCGGCAATGGCGTGAGCAACACAAACGGCGCACCATTCGGCAGCGATGCTGCGTTCAGCGTGACGGCGTTCGCAGAGCGATTGCCAAGCGTCACGGTACGCTCGGTGACCTCAGGAATAAATGCAAGTGTTGGGTGACTAATCGCAATGTCTGCACCAGCGCCATATCCATACACGCGGATCCTACGTGTAATGTTGGTTTGTCCCGCGTACGAGATAACAACATCATCGGTATCGTTACCCAAGCGACGTGGTGTAAAGAGCAACTCGATCTGTTGTGTTGCACCAGGTGCGAGCGTTGTGCCTGGCGTTACACCGCGAATACGGAACTGTGTTTGCGTGCCCTTGCGCATCGTGATGCCGTCGATCATCACCGGAATCGGATCATCATTCCGCACGATCGCAATCGTACGACGTCCGGTATCTGCTACGCATACTTCACCAAAGTTTGTTTCATCGCCCGACAACGTGAGCGCGCGATCGACGCTGGTGATGAAGAACGGTATACGGAAGCGTGTTTCGCATGCCTGAATCTCAAGCGTATCGACGAGGCGTCCGGTATCAAGCGGGACGGCACGGAAGCGCAAACCGAGGCATGCACCAGGAAGAACTGTGTCGTTTTCAATTGGGTCGAGAAGCGTTAGCCAGTTGTTACGGAACAACGTACCGTATGTAAACACGGCCGGAACAACGCCTGTATTACAAATGGTCGCCGAGATGATCGTATCAACACGTGTTCCGATATAGTGACGTCCGACAGAGATCTCACGAATCTGCATATCGAGTGGCACGATGCGGAACGTGGTATCGCTGCGATCTTCCTCTGGCGAAATGATGCGACGCAGGAGAACGTTATCGACTTGATCTCTTGAACACGAAGCGAGTGTTGATCCATCCGGACCATACTCGATGTCGCGTAGGATGTTGCTGTGGCCCGGCATGCCGAGGATCGGACCTGCGATTTGACGATTGACGATGTCGTACTGACGAATCTGGGGCTGACCCTCGAAGCCCATCGTGAGGAATGTCTCGCTCTGGTTAAAGGTCAGTCCAACAGTGTTAAGTCCTTCACGATACGCAACACGAATCAGCGCATCCTGTTTGGTATCGTAGATCAGCGTGCGCTGCTCCATCGGTCCGTTACCCTTGCCTGGATCTGCGCTGCCACCTGGACCAAGATTGGCTGCTCCGCCGATGACGACAAGACCAGCTGTTGATGTTGATGCAACCGTGTATGGTGCAGGTCCAGCATTGCGTGCAAGGTTTGTGCGATACCGAGAGAGTTCCGTACGTGTGGTTGTGTTGTACCGTACGATATCTCCATCAATCAACGCAACCGTGAGTACACCATCGGCAAACGTTGCCGCAGACGATGGTGCCGAGAGGACGATTGATTGATCTTCCGTTAGCGTTGCTGCATCGTAACAGCGAACACGACCAGCAGGAGCACCAACAACCAGCACACGGTCGCCCGTTGTACTCGAACCAACTTCGATCACATTTGGCATGTCAATGTCTGCACGCGCAATCGGTGTTGCACCACCAGCATTGAAGATCTGGAGTTGATCACGTTGAGGCGCAGCACGATCTAACACGGCAGCAATGTTGCGCGTAGATCCTAGATACGTCAAACGGCTGATCTTCGTCACTGGTGCTACTGCGCCTTCGGTAACGAAGGTGTTCGCAACAGAACCTGTAACAACGTCATACTCAAGAATCAGTCCGGACTCATAGCTCACAGCGAGATAGCGTCCATCTGCACTGAATGTGAGGTTCGTTGCTGGCGACCGCTCACCGCGAAGCCAACGAGCTCCGCTGGCTCCCTGCTTTTGATACACACGAATGCGTGCGTTCGACGTATAGGTATTCGGAACAGTCCACACGATTGATGAATCGGTCGTCGAATCAATCAGGTTCCACGTTTTGCCGTTGTCAGGACTAAACTCTACGTGCGCATAGAAGCCTTGAATGGCTCCCTTCCATCGGATCGGGACTTGCTGACATGGCGTAACGTTTTCGCCACCGTTTGGCGTGAGTACGCGAAGCACGGGCATTGGTTGATACGACGGGGTGTTGGCAAACACCATCACGTTAAAGGTCGAGCCCCCTTCATACACGACTGTCAGCACATCGCTGATTGCACCGCTTGTTTTCGGCGAACAGATCAGGTCGAGACGATAATCGCCGCCTGGCTCGATTGTCGTTGGAGGCGGCTTTGTGCCATACGTACCCTTCCATACCACGCGGAAGTTCGACGACGCACTCTTGATTGTATCGATGCGCACATTGCGTTCGACGCCACGTGCGTCCTTCGTTGAACCCATCGACTTGACGTTCAGCTTGATAAGCTTCTCCGTGCCAACAGCGACATCGCCGTAATCAATGAAGTATGGAACCCGGCGGAACGTGCTATCAAGCAGAATCACACTCGCACCACGGGTAGCGGTAAACCCACTCAGCGGCACCGTGATTGTACCAACATCGCCATTAGAAATGCCGTACATCGACGATGTTTCCGCTTCTCCAAACGAAGAGGTTGAGTAGCGCGCCGTGTAGAGTCCGGGTGCTTCCTGCGTGAGCGAGTCGATCCGGATGTAGCGATTGACTTCGAGGACGAACACATCCTTTGCGGAGAGGGTAACTGGTTGACCAGCCCTCGTTGCGCGGAATCGCACACGGAGTTGCGGGTACGCGCTGTAATCGACATGCGAACCGACACCAGGAATTGTTGCTGGAGTCATGGTCATCTGCGCATGTGCATCAGGTATCCCAAGCAACATGATGCAAGCTATTGCGAGCAGCACACTGGGAACGCTGATGCGAAGTCGATGAAACACGTTGGTATTCAGTAGAGACATTGGGAACGGTAAAGATGACGCGGTACCATCAAGAGTTACACCTTGATGTACACCTTAGGATCAAAGCGATCCAGAAACTCAACAACCACTGGATCGGTTGTTGATCGTAGCTCGGCGACAGTGCCAGCGAACTGAACACGTCCACCATCGAGCATGATGACGTAGTCGGCGATGTTGTACACGCTAAACATGTCGTGGGTGATCACGACCGATGTTACTCCCTGCGTTTCAGCAACATATCCAACGAGATCGTCGATCTGCTGTGATGTCACTGGGTCGAGTCCGGTAGTTGGTTCGTCGTAAAAGATGTACGACGGTTTACCCACCAGTGCGCGTGCAACGCCAACACGCTTTTTCATTCCTCCCGAAAGGTCGCTTGGCTTCTTTGATGCGAGGCTTGCGAACTCACGCTCGAACACCTCTGGAGATGTTGTCGAAGGGTCGGGTACAAGGCCTACGGCACTTAGAACGCGACGTCCCTCGGCTTGGAGTAATTCTTCGTTGCGTTCACCGTGCTCGACCAAGCCAATGACAACATTTTCGTATACGGTGAGTGAATCGAATAGCGCTGCTCCTTGAAACACATAGCCGATGCGGCGGCGCAGCGAGAACATCTCTCTCTTCGAGAGCTTCGAAACGTCATGTCCATCGATCTGCACAGTTCCGTTATCGGCTGTGAGCAGACCAACGATGTGCTTCAAGAGCACGCTTTTGCCGCAGCCCGACCGCCCAATCACACAGGTTGTCTTCCCGTTTGGAATCACCAGATCGACGCCATTGAGAACAACCTTTGTTCCAAACGCCTTGCGGAGTCCGCGGATCTCGATCATGAGGCGTGTGGCTCCTGCATGCGACGCTTGATGACGTCGAGCGTGCCCGTTGGGATTGCATCGATCAAGCGGCGTGTGTATGCATCCTGTGGAGCATCATACAGAGCATGTGCGGAGTTCATTTCGACGATCTTGCCGGCATTCATCACAGCAATACGGTCGCTTATGAACTTCACAACAGAGAGATCGTGCGAAATGAAGATGTACGTCAGATTGAACTCATCTCGCAGGTTCACGAGAAGGTTGAGCACTTGTGCCTGCACCGACACATCGAGCGCACTCACGCTTTCATCGCAGATCAAGAGCTTTGGCTTCAACGCCAACGCACGTGCAATGCAGATACGCTGGCGTTGTCCGCCGGAAAACTCATGTGGGTAATTCGAGAAGTGCCGCGGAAGGAGGTTGACCTTATCGAGCAAGTAACGCACGTGCTCTTTGCGCTCGGCTTCATTGGCACCGATCTCATGAACAGTAAGCACTTCCATGATTGCGGTTCCGACACTGAGCCTCGGATTAAGCGACGAATAGGGATCCTGGAAGATGATCTGAAAGTCCCTCCGCATGTGCTTGAGTGCTGTTGCCCCAAGAGCACGTACGTCACGTCCGTCGAACTGCACCGTTCCACCGGTAGGTTCCACAAGACGAAGTATAGCACGTCCGGTGGTAGTCTTCCCGCAACCCGACTCGCCAACCAGACCCAACGTCTCGCCCGGTTTTACATCAAACGAAATCCCATCAACCGCTTTGACATGTCCTGTCGTGCGGCCAAGTAAACCTGTCTTGATCGGGAAGTGCACTTCGAGGTTGCGAACATCAAGCAATGGTTGTTGAGCAGCAAGAGCAGCAGTTCGTAGGGCGATTTCATCAGCACTGAACGATAGTTCATGCACAAGTGTATCGACACGCGCGGTTGTCTTAATCGTAATCTCACCCGACTCCGATTCCTCCATGAAGTCGCGCACCGTTGGAAGCACCTTAAGCTTTGTATCAAGGCGCGGCCGGCATGCGAGCAGACCCTTCGTGTAGGGGTGCTGAGGGTCTTCGAAGATCGTAAGCACCGAACCGGTTTCAACGATCTTACCCTTGTACATCACGATCACATCATCAGCGATTTCGGCAATCACACCAAGGTCGTGCGTGATAAACATCATCGACATATCGTGGCGCTGTTGCAACCCGCGCATCAAATCAAGGATCGTTGCCTGTACCGTTACATCAAGTGCCGTCGTTGGTTCATCAGCAATCAACAGCGAAGGATTGCACGACATTGCCATTGCAATCATCACCCGCTGCTTCTGTCCACCCGATAGTTGGTGCGGATACGACGTCATCATCTGTTCAGGGCGCGGAAGCTTCACCTCGTTGAGCAGGTGCAGCGCACGCGTACGGCCTTCTTCCTTACTCACCTGTTGGTGGAGTCGTATTGCTTCAATGATCTGATCTCCGCAGGTGAAGACCGGGTTGAGCGACGTCATCGGCTCTTGAAAGATCATGGCAATCTTGTTGCCACGGTAGGATCGCATCTTCTCCTCAGGGAGCGTCAACAGATCGGTTACCGATCCATCCTTCTCATGGAACAATGCCTGTCCGCCGGTGATCTTACCAGGAGGCGTTTGGATCAGCCGCATCACACTCAGACTCGTCACGGACTTGCCGGATCCTGACTCTCCAACAATGCCGAGAGTGCGGCCCTTATGCACCGTGAATGAGACGTCGTTTACCGCTTTGACGTTGTAGACGTCGGAGCGGAATTCGGTAACGAGGTTGCGAACCTCAAGAAGTGGATTCATACGGGTCAAAGATACCGAACGGACGGCTGCGAACGCAGTGCGTTGCGGGCTGTCAACCAGAGATAGACAGTGGACCCAATCCGGCCCACAGCCATTGCGGTGGCAGCAGCCATCGCCCCCTGCAGCGATGTGGTCGAAACAAGGATCGCCATCACAAGCGCAATCCCCGAAACCTCAACGGCTGTTGAGATGGCAACCTTCACATTCTGACGTGCAGAGATCAGCACGGAGCGATGCAGAGAATAGGCAACAGCAAGGCTTGGTAGGACAATCAGCACCATCGTTGGGGGTATTGCGAACTGTGTGAGCAACGGATTCAGTCCGTAGGCAACCTCGAACAGCACATCCAGCAGCGGCGTAAAGGCGATCGCCACCAGGGCAGCGGTTGTCGCGAGCATAATCCACACACCCACACGACGCACCACCGCATACCCCTCAAATCGCTGTCCGATCAAGGCTACGCCAACTTCCTGGTACGAGAATCCAAAGCTTCGGAAGAAGAACACAAACGAGTCCACCACCGGTAGCACGGCTAGCGACTCAATCGCGTTGGGCATCCGGCTCATGAACATTGCGAGCATGGGCGTGACCACGAACCCGATCGCAGAGGTCGCAGCAAGGGGTAGCCAGAACTTGGTAATCTCGCGCATTGTGGCAGGGGGCTGACTCGATGCTGGCTGATACGCATAGGCCTTGATAGCCTCGCGCGCCATGTAGCGCGTAGCCATCGCTTCGAGGATCACCGCCGTAGATAGGGTAACAGTCCCGACGATCACACCGGGAATTGTTCCGACGAGCAAGAGAATGACACCTACAACGATGATGGTCACAAGGCGCATCATCGTGCCGTACGCCACTTGTCGCGTAAAGCCATGGCGAATCATGACACCCTGGTAAAAGCGGCGGTATCCGATTGCACCTGGCCAGGGAATTAGGCACACTAAACCCCAATACATGGCTGCTTCGACTTCAAGGGGCAAATCAATCACGTACAACGTGAGCACGTCGTACACCGGCGGAATCGTTACCAGGATCATTCCGAGCGTGACGCCGACGTTAACACGCCACGTGAAGCGCTTGAGCATGTCCATCGATGCAGCATCACGTGCAAGAGCAACCGACGTCGAAAGGAGCTGGATTACAGGTGATTCGATGAGCATTGCAAGCGCCAATGCCACGCCATAGGCAGCAAGGTTTACGGCGTCGAAGGGTAATCGTGCGATGGCAGAGGTTAGGATTGGTCCCTCGATGGACATCATCATCCATGTCAGACTCAGCGGAATCCAGAACCGCAACACATCGCGTGGAGATTTCATTGTGCAAATTAGCCCCCATGACGTTTACAGAGCATCAACACGCGCCGCGCATCATGAACTGGGCCTTGCTGGGAGCCGGCGTGATAAGTCTCGCATTCATCATCTTCACTGCTGCATTGCTCGCCCTTGATAGGCAGGCAGCATTCGTTCTGGATGAGTTACTGATCCCTGTCGGTCTGCACGTTGTGGTCGTTGGATTCGTGTGGGTCCTAATGTGGCGATCTACACTCCATCTCGACATTACCACCACGGGTGTTCAGGTGCGGTTTGCGCCATTTCATCGTACTCCTCGGATCTTCGCCTGGAGTGACATCGAGCGCGTGATTGTGCGACCAGTAAGTCCGTTCGGAGAGTTCGGCGGCTGGGGCATCCGGTGGAACTTCTCGAAGATTACCGGCTACGTCTGGCGTGGTAAGACCGGTATTGATCTTCGAATGCGCGATGGGCGTCGAATTGTGATCACGATCGAGGACATCACAACGGCAAGCGATGTGATTCGTGCCGTAGTGCCTACGGGTGTGGAATACGAACAGCGAATTCCCGCATTGAAGCACTAACATGCTCGCACAATCAGCGTAGTTTTGGTGCATGATCCGTACAGTCGCAACCCTTGCCCTCGTGAGCATGCTCTGGGGGGCTACCTCCCGTGCAGCAGACACCGTCCGTGTGTGCACGTATAATCTGCTCAAGTTCTCACAAGCGAATGAAGATGGACGTTTGCCGCAGTTCAGTCGCATCCTTGAAACGATCCGTCCGCATGTAATCGTATGTCAAGAGGTTATCGACGGTACAACGGTGCCACTGTTCATCTCCGATGTGCTCACATGGGGGTCGTATGGATCATCGCCCTTTATCGACGGACCCGACTCCGACCATCTGGTGTTCTTCGATCAGACGAAGTTTGATCTCGTTGGAACACGGATCATCCCAACTGAACTCCGCAACATCCTCGAAGTGACGCTCGCACTCCGTCCGCACGACAACACAATAGCCGACACCGTTGTTATCTACTCGGTGCACCTTAAGGCATCCGATAACTCATCAGATGCTGCCCAGCGTGGACGTGAGATCAACAACGTGCTGAAGTCTATGTCGGCACAACGCAACGTGATCATTGCTGGCGATTTCAACATCTATGGTACGTCCGAGGTAGCCTACACTGCATTAACGGGTCCGACAGCGCCACGCAAGTTTGTCGACCCAATTGGAGCAAACTGGCGACGCAACGCGGCTGAGTTTGCAAGCATCTATACCCAAGCCACACGACTTACGAATATCTCGGGTTGTGGTGGCGGAGTTGATGGTGGCATCGATGACCGATTTGACTACATCCTCGTGAGCACAGAACTCTCTCCGCGTTTGATCAGCAACTCATATACGGTGTTTGGCAACGATGGTCGGATACGATTCAACAAGTCCATCGATGATCCTGTGAACACCAAGGTCTCAGCCGACATAGCGCAGGCACTCAAATGCGCTTCTGATCACCTTCCCGTGTACACCGACATCGTTCTCGGTGATCAGGAGGCAAGTATTGCGACAGGTGCTGAAGAGTCGCCTCTGAGTGTGCAGTGGCAAGCCCCCTACCTCACGCTTCGCGGCGTGCAGGAGAACGTGCTCTACAGCGTGTACACAGTCAATGGCAAGCACATTGCCAACGTACGATCACGCTATGCAACGGCACATGTGATGTTGGGTGCGCTTTCGTCTGGCACCTACATTGTATCGGGCGGAACGACGTCCGTTAGGTTTGTTGTTGCCCGATAACTATTGACCAAGCAACCAAGCAAAGATCAGCGGTGCAACAATCGTTGCATCCGACTCAACGATAAACTTTGGCGTGGTGATGTCGAGCTTCCCCCACGTGATCTTCTCGTTCGGAACAGCACCCGAATATGAGCCGTAGGAGGTGGTGCTGTCGGAGATCTGGCAGAAGTACGACCAGAACGGCACATCGTGCCATTCGAGATCTTGATACATCATCGGGACAACGCAGATTGGGAAGTCACCGGCAATACCGCCGCCTATCTGGAAGAAGCCAACGCCCTTGCCCGATGAATTCGCACGATACCACTCCGTCAACCACATCATGTAATCGATACCGCTCTTCATCGTGGTCGATGTGAGCTCGCCCTTGATGCAGTAGGAAGCGAAGATGTTACCCATCGTCGAGTCTTCCCAACCTGGGCAGACAATCGGAAGATTCTTCTCAGCAGCTGCAATCATCCATGAGTTCTTCGGATCAATCTCGTAGTACTGCTCCATTTCGCCACTGAGCAGCATCTTGTACATGTACTCATGTGGGAAGTAGCGCTCGCCGGCATCTTCAGCTGCTTTCCACTGCTTCACAATGTGCTTCTGAATGCGGCGAAATGCCTCTTCTTCAGGGATGCACGTATCGGTAACACGGTTGAAGCCACCCTCGAGCAATGCCCACTCATCCTGCGGCGAGAGGTCCCGGTAGTTCGGCACGCGACGGTAATGCGAGTGTGCCACAAGGTTCATGATGTCTTCTTCGAGGTTCGCGCCCGTGCACGAAATGATCTGCACTTTGTCCTGACGGATCATCTCTGCAAGCGAGATGCCAAGCTCGGCGGTACTCATCGCACCTGCAAGCGTGATCATCATCTTTCCACCTTCGGCAAGATGGGTTTCATACCCCTTTGCTGCGTCGACGAGCGCTGCAGCATTGAAGTGACGGTAGTTGTGTTCGATGAACTGGGATATCGGACCGCGTTGCATTGGTGTCTCCGTTAATGGCGTGCAAAACTATACATTTGCTCTCATGGTACCTGCAACACCTTCACAACGTGTCACCGCGATCGCCACAGCACTCCTAGCTGTAATTGGCATCGGCGTGGCAATGCACGAGCTCAGTGGGATTCTCATCCCCTTTATTCTAGCGGGATTCTTGTCGATTCTCTATAAGCCACTTGTGAATTTCCTGCGCGCGAAACACATTCCAATGGCGATCACACTACTGATCATCCTTGGCATCACAGCCGGCGCGCTGTGGGGGGTGTATATGATTGTTGCTGTTGGGATCGACTCGTTTACCGACAAGCAGGACTTTTATACG
Source organism: Melioribacter roseus P3M-2 (assembly GCA_945883395.1). GTDB lineage: Bacteria > Bacteroidota > Ignavibacteria > Kapaibacteriales > Kapaibacteriaceae > UBA10438. The sequence goes on along the minus strand of CAMCXP010000007.1, from coordinate 1,518 downwards.
GTCCAGCTGAAACATGTGCTCACCAACTTCGAGAGTACGCTGGGGTCGCTTCTTCGAGGCATGGGCCAACGCGGAACCTTCCGGTTCGAAAGGCTGGTGACAACTGAATGGGTTACCGGGATTGCAACGTCGCAGGTGTACACGCTGCTTTCGCTCTTAAGTGATGGCGTTATGGTGCTGCTGTATTTGGTTTTCATGCTCAGTGCGAGTGATGTGTTTCCGAGGAAGATCGCCGCGGCCTTCCCGACGGAGGGCGATTCACCAGCCTTGGTGATGTTTCAAACGCTAAACTCTCGCGTTCGTAAGTACCTGCAGGTCAACACGTTATTTAACCTTGTCAATGGTCTTGTTACATGGGGCATTCTCGAGCTTTTTGGGGTAGACTTCGCACCATTGATCGGACTCCTGACGTTCCTCTTCCATTACATCCCAAACATCGGTTCGGTTATATCAACGGGTGTTCCAGGCTTGGTCTATCTCCTCCAAACCAACGACCTTCAAGAGGTTGCCATTCTGATGTTGATTCTGGTTATCGTGCAAAACGTAATCGGCAATGTGATCGAACCCAAAATCATGGGCGATACACTTGAGCTGAGTCCGGTTGTCGTCTTGTTCTCATTGATCTTCTGGGGTTGGATGTGGGGTGTTGTGGGGATGATTCTTTCGATCCCGATTATGTCGGTTGTAAAAGCGCTCTTAGAATCCGTGCCCGTCACGCGACCCATCGCGATTCTGATGGGCAGTTCATCCTCTGCACCAACACCGGATGAGGCTGCGGCGAAGTAACTTTGCTGCATGCGAATTGAGGTATGCGACGCAACGGTTGCCTACGATGGCATTCCGACACTCCATCAAGCGTCTCTGACTATCGAGTCAGGGACCGTTATAATCTGCACTGGCCCGACGGGGGCTGGCAAGACAACGCTTCTGCGTTTGTTGTATGCAGACTTGTTACCGACAACGGGGAGTGTCCTCATCGATGGCGTGCACACGTCAGCAATGACTTCGGCACAACGTAAGGCGATGCGGCTGCAACAAGGTATCGTGCAGCAAAACTGCCTCCTCGTATCGGATTACACCGTGTTTGAAAATGTCCTGATGCCATACGCCGTGCGTGGAGTCCCCAGGGACGAGGCGCACCGTGCGTGTTTGAATCTCTTGGCAGACCTCAACATCAGTTATCTGAGGAACAAGTATCCACATCAACTGTCAGGGGGCGAGCGGCACCTCGTAGCACTTGCACGAGCATTGTCGTCGAAGCCTGACATCCTGATTGCTGATGAGCCCACAGGAACACTCGATGACGCAACAAGCGCGCAGGTTGCACGCCTGCTGCACGCAGGACATCATGCGGGGATGACCATGGTGATCTCGACGCACAGCCAGACCTTTGTGAACGCTTTCCCATCAGCATCAATATGCTCGGTGGTTGATGGCATTGTACGCATGACGACACAGCCGCAAGGAGCAGAGATATGACGCGCATCGCACTCATCGGCTATGGTGCTATGGGAAGAG
>CAMCXP010000006.1 GCA_945883395.1 Melioribacter roseus P3M-2 | reverse complement strand
CCACCGATCGTTGCGGTCTGTTCGAAGAGATGGACGGTGTGTCCGGCATGCGCTAATCGAGCCGCCGTTACCAGTCCACCAATGCCGCCGCCGATGATCACGGTCGTACTCACGTGTCCGCCTCAAGCGATGCAAGAAGCTCGGCGGCCGCGTTGGCGTCGCCACGTTGATAGGCTGCAATCACGGCTCGCAGCGCAGCTATCTGCTTGGTTGCTTGTTGAGCGGCGACCACGAGGATGAAGGGACGGTTCATTGCGGCGATGACGTTGGTAGATCCGAAATGCCGATGACGCAGTGTGAACCTGGTGGCTCGGCGCACATACGATAAACAAGCTGCAGGATTGTGTCAACACCGAATCGAGCCTCCCAGAACGCGAGAGGATACACGCGCTCTTGAAGCGTTCCGTTGGGGGAAATCATGCGGTGCGTTGCACGAAGTCGATCGACGGTGGTTGCGTTTGTTCGTTTTGCAGCGGCACGCAGCTTGCCTTCGAGCGCTTCGAGGGTCGCACGTATGCCTGCTGCCTGAGCTCGGACTGTCGCGATAAGTGTTGTGTCGATACGCTCTGCCGCAGATTCGTACGGTGCCACGAGTGCATCGACAAGCGTTGACAGCGATGCGGCATCGGGTACTGAGAGGCCTGCAACAGAAGCTGTGATCTCGTGCTCAACGGCATCGACTGACCGCATGTACCACGATGGATCGTGGTTGTCCTTGCGGATGTTGCGTTCGGTGCGTGTGTCAAGCAATGTGGCGCCGTGGCGCAGCAGCGGCACTGGCATTGGGATGCCACAGAGCTCGTAGGCTTCGCGCAGCTGACCATGGTAGGCGATTTCCGCAGCGCCAAGAATTGATGCTACGGTCGGAAGAACGGCATCCTGTACGAGCGGACGGGAAAGTACGGTCGGTGAGAAGTGCTGCGGTGCTGCGATGAGTTCGTTGTCGAGTTCCGCACGGGAGATACGACGACTACCAATGATAACATCGTTGCCCTCTGGCGTGATGCGTTGCCGACCTTCAGTGTCGCGAACGAAGAACGCTACATCTGATGGACGTGCTTGAGGTTCAAAGCCGGCATCGATGATGACTCGCGTTCCTCTTCGAAGCGCATCAGAGATGGTTGGCACAGAGCTCTGCTCATGCACCAGGATCGGCGAGTGGAGTCCGTGCGCGAGAACATCGCTTGCGCGGACAACAAGCACACCCCATGCGGCGAGGTAGGGTTGCAAGACTGCGAGGAATGCGTCTGTCCACGCAACACCGTCGCGATACACCCCACCGTAGCGTCCCCGCGCGCCCTCGGCGTACTGTCCGCCCAGCGTCGCAAGGGCCGATGTGATGACATCGCACTCTGCTGCCGTATGGTTGCGCGACGACACGGGCCGCCGAGGCTCGGTGCCATCCCATGCTGTTGTCGACGTGATGGTGTCGGAGGTGGCGAGCTGTGTTGTGCTGGCCTCGGCCGCATCGTGATCGTTGTCTTCAAGCCAGAACACAGGAACAGCAGCGACACCATGTGTCGCATGCACGTGACGTGACGTCGAGGCAGCACTCGCGATTTTGTAGAGTGTGTACATCGGTCCGCCCAGTAGGCCAACCTGCTGTCCGGTTGCAATCACAACACTGTGCTGATCGCTGAGCTGATCGAGAGCAGTCTGCTGCTGTTGCGACACGTCGAGATGTCGCATTGATGTCTGCACCAAGGCTCGTAGGCGCGACCTCGATGCACCGTGCTTTGCACGAAGCGTGCAGAGTTCGCGTGTAATCGTTCGATGAGGGAATCGATGATCAAGGTCATGCGTACCGTCGAGCAGCGCCCTCGTGAGAGGTTGCGCAACGATGTGCGATGGAGGAAGAACGATCATCGTCCTTCCAGTGCACCAGACATCTCATCGTCGTCCGTATCGCAGTGATACTCGCGACGTGGAGCACGTCCGCCCGAAGCTGTTGGCGCTCCACCAGCTGCAGCGCGAAGTGCCTCCTGCTCGAGGAAGCGACGAAGATCGCCGTCACGTGCACGAAGCTGCTGATCGATGTCGCGTGAGAAGTACATACGGCCGTCAACGAATGTGTGCTCAACACGCGACATATTCGAAAGTGGGTTGCCAGACCAGACAACGATATCAGCATCCTTACCGATCTCAAGACTTCCGGTCTGTGCGTGGATCGCCATCTGCTTTGCTGCATTGATCGTTACGTACTTCAATGCTTCTTCTTCGCTGATGCCGCCATACTTCACGCTCTTGGCTGCTTCTTGATTCAGACGGCGTGCCATCTCGGCATCGTCAGAGTTGATCGACACCAGAACGTTGTTCTCGCTCATGATCGCAGGGCTCTCTGGAATAGCGTCGAACACTTCGAACTTATACGCCCACCAGTCAGCAAACGATGACGCGCCGCTTCCGTGTGCAGCCATCTCCTTGGCAACCTTGTAGCCTTCGAGGATGTGTGTAAAGGTATGGACGCGGAACCCGAACTCCTCTGCAAGACGCATGAGCATGAGAATCTCGCTCTGCACGTAGGAATGACAGTGGATATTGCGCTTGCTGTTGAGAATCTCGACCAGTGCATCAAGCTGAATGTCGCGACGGACTGGCTTTGATGGATCGTTGACAGCGCGTTCGCGTTCGTATTCACGTGCTGTGCGGAATGCATCACGCATAATCTGCTCGACACCCATCCGCGTCTGCGGATAACGCACCGAGAAGCGATCGCCCCAGTTAGCCTGCTTGACGTTTTCACCGAGCGCAAACTTTACCGTTGGCACAGCGCCGGCTACCTTGAGTCCGTCGGCATCAGCGCCCCAACGTGTCTTGATGTACTGCAGCTGACCACCCATTGGGTTGGCAGAACCATGCAACAGGTGCGTTGAAGTAACACCGCCAGCGAGTTGACGGTAGATATTGACGTCGTCGGGATCTAGCACGTCGCCGATACGCACTTCTGTTGTTACTGCATGCGTTCCCTCGTTCACACCGCGTGAGATCGCGATGTGCGAGTGTTCGTCGATGATGCCCGGCGTAATGTGCATGCCTGAGCAATCAATCGTGGTGTCGCCTTTGAGCCCCTTGCCAATGCCGACAATCTTGCCGTTTGCGATGGCGATATCTGTTGTTTCCATGATGCCTGCTGCTGCCGACGTCCATACGGTTGCATTGCTCAGCACAACACTGCGTTGCGCCGGTTGAGCGGTCAGACCAAATGGTCCGAGCGGGAGCTGTTGCGGCAGGGGGCGACGTGCAATGGCTGGTGCTGGCTTCTTCTTCTCTGGGGTGGCAAGCGCTGAATCGCGGCGTAGAACAAACGCTGCAGTGCGTCCGTCGTTGGCGAGGAGCTCGCCACTGATCAAGATACTATCAGCAAGAAATGCTGAGCGAACCGTGCCGAGTGACGCAAGTGTATCGAAGGACATTGTTACGCGACCGCGCCTGCCCTGCAATGCAAACGTGGAGGCGATGGAAACTGTATCGCGCTTGATCTCAACCGATGGCGATTCTGGTGTGCCAGTGATCACAACCTTGAGCGGCTTCGATCCAGGCAGCAGAGACGACGTCATCGTCCAGTGACCACGCATGTCGAGTTCTGCGCGTTGCACGAGCACGGTTTCATTGCCCGCAACCATTACGCGTTGAAGCTCACTCTTCGCATCGAAGAGAGGGTGCGAGACAATCACGAGGTTGGCATAGAATCCGCGCTCAAGCTTGCCGACGCGATCACCGATGCCGGCGATGCGCGCAGCTTCCGTTGTAAGTGCTGCAAGAGCCGCCGCTGGACGTAGGCCGCGATCGACGCACTCGCGCACGCGGGCAAGCATTGTATTGCGATCCTTGAGTCCGGCCGTCGTAAATGCAAAGCGTACACCCACCGAATCCAGCAAACGAGGATTGTCTGCCGACCAGTACCAGGTGATCAGATCAGTCAGCGGCACTTCGCGAGCTGAGATCGGATCGCGCATGTCTGGAGCTTCAGCAAACGTCAGTGGCAACATCAATGTTGGCTTCATCGCCGCCATTGCTGGTAGACGGCGGAACTCGGTGCCCGTGCCTTTGTAGGCCATCGAGAGATCGAACTCCCGAGCGATGGCATCCCACCGTGCGATGTCGTGTTCGTCCTGTGCCTCGGCGATGATTGGTGTGCGCGCATCGCGTAGCGTACGGAGTGCTTGCAGCGAGATGTTGAACTCTGGTGGTGTTGGAAGTGTGCCACGCGAAGCAGCCGTGTGGGCCTTGCCATACCAGTCTGCGTCGTAGAGTGCTTGTCGGATCAGCGCGATGCTGCCCATTTGTGATGACGGATATGGAGTCTTCGACGAACCCTTGCGGAACGACATCCCATGGTAGGGTTGATCGGCTATCACGGTTGTGGATGCAGCACCTTCGCGAAGAAGCACGGCTGCAGCTGTGCCGCGCATGATCCCATCATGGATCGATACTGCCGCGGCGCCATATCCGCGCTTAGTCCAGTCGGACTCTGCATCTGTGCGAATCAACAGGTCCTCTGCTGCTCGGCGCTCCGGACGGATTGCCTGATTCCAATAGCGCGCGCCTTGCTGTGCCGGGATTCCAGGAGCCTCATCTTCTTCCCAGTTGCCCGAGCGGACAGCGCTAGGCTCTGTTGAGCCAGCGAGGGAGCGAACATCGAGGTAGGGCTCGACGAATCCCGCATAGACCCATGCGCCATGCAGATCGCGCACTTCAGCACCGTTTGGGATCGTAACATTCTTGCCGATCGCGATGATGCGTTCGCCACGAATCACGATCACGGCCGAATCGATTTGCTCACCTGGTGATGGCACCGCTGTGCAATTCGTATAGGCGATTAGGCGAACAGCCTTCGAGCGAAGACCGTCGACAACAGTCGTTGAAACTTGTGCCACAATAGACGAGGTGGCAAGCAGGAGGCAGACGAGAACTTTCATGGAGCAAAGTTACGGCGGAAGGCTCTATGGGCAGGCAGACGGTTAGTTGGTTGGGTATCTTTGCCACGAATTCACCACTCACGTATTATTGGAGCTTATCATGCGCTCGTTGTTTCTCTCATTGTGTATCTCGTTGCTTATCGTGTTTGCCACGGCAGCGCCTGCGCCGGCACAAGTTGATGCCAAGATTACGGTAGACTCGCTGTCCAAGGTCCGAGAATTAATTGCTGATTCAATTCCCTGGAAGTGGCGCACAATGTGGGGCTTGGGATTTAGCACGGTCCAGCTCAACAACTGGACAGGGGGCGGTCAGGATGCCATGTCGGTCCGACTTCTAATGTTGGGCTCGCTCGACTACGCAGCGAACGGGTTTTCTCTCGATAACGACCTCGAACTTGGTTACGGACTGGCAAAGCTTGGTTCGCAGAGCTTTCGGAAGAATGACGACCGGATCATTCTCTCGAGTCGCGCCGCACTGCGACAGTCGACGCATTTCAAGTGGGCCGCCTTTATCGAGTTTCGTACGCAGTTTTATGACGGTAATAACTACAACGTGATCGACCGTACGACCAATGACTTCCTTGAGATATCGAACTTTATGGCGCCTGCATGTCTCACAGGTGCGCTCGGTCTTGAGTACATACCTGTGCCAGAGCTGAAGATCCTTGTTGCGCCAGTATCGTCGCGATCGACATTTGTCGAGAGTGACCGTATCATCCAGCAAGGAATCAACAGTGGACTCGGCGCGTTTGGTCTTGAGCCTGGCGTGCGATCACGCACTGACATCGGTGCAGTCGTGAATGCATCACTCGATTGGGAGATGTTCGAGAACGTCCGGTGGCGCAGTCGGTTCAATGCATTCATGCCGTATAAAACACCAGCCCTATGGGTGGTAACGCTTGAAAACGCATTCCTTCTCAAAGTCAACAGCTGGCTGAACGTTTCGCTGTTGACAGATGTGTTCTATAACGATCGTATCCCGGTCCTGCGCGATGATGGCACGACTGGTCCGGCTACGCAGTTGCGCAATCAGTTGGTTATAGGCATCAACTGGTCGCTAGCAAACTTCTAAACGCTTCCTCGGCGAGCACCGGTACGCCAAGCTCTGTAGCCTTGGTAAGCTTGCTCCCTGCGTTTGCTCCTGCGATCACATACGTTGTCTTCTTGCTCACCGAGCCTGCGGCCTTTCCGCCGCGGGCTTCGATGGCGTCGTGTGCTTCCTTGCGCGACATCGATGTGAGTTCGCCCGTGACCACAAAGGTCTGCCCTTCGAATGCGCGCGACACGATTGTCGGTGCCTGACCGGTGAATTGCAATCCAGCGGCTCGCAGCTGTTCGATGAGCTCGCGCGCCGATGGGTCGTGTGCAACGTCGATGATTGAGTCGGCGATAGAACTACCAATCTCATGCACCGCGGTGAGTTCCTCGTGCGTTGCCGACATGAGTTGGTCGATGGTAGGGAATGCGCGCGCAAGAATCTTCGCAACGCCTTCACCAACGAAACGGATGCCCAGACTAAACAGGACACGTGCGTAGGGTTGTTGCTTGCTGGCTTCGATGCCTGCTAGCAAGCGGTCGACGCTTTTCGGAGCCCAACGGTCGAGCTGTACGATGTCGTCGCGGCGCGAGGCAAGGCTGTAGATGTCGGCAATCGACGTGAGCAGGCCGGCAGTGATGAACTGATCGATCGCCCGCTCTCCGAGTCCGTCGATGTCCATAGCATCACGCCCGGCGAAATGTTCGAGACGTCGACGCAATTGCCACGGACACTGTCCATCGTCGCAATACCAATTTGCTTCACCTTCGGGACGGTGCAGAGGCGCGTTGCGCGGACACGGACAATGGTGTGGCATCGACCATGGAGTAGCGCCTTCTGTGCGACGTGTTGTGTCGACACCGCTCACTTTAGGGATCACATCGCCGCCCTTCTCGATGATGACCGTATCGCCAATGCAGAGTCCGAGCTGCTGCACGAAGTCTTCGTTGTGCAGCGTTGCACGCGAGATTGTCGAGCCTGCGAGCAGTGTCGGCTTTAGCTCAGCTACCGGCGTGACCACGCCCGTTCGGCCAACCTGCAGCGTGATGTCGTTGAGTGTGGTTGTTGCCTTCAACGCTTCGTACTTGTAGGCAAATGCCCAACGTGGAGAGCGAGCAACGGCACCAAGCTCCTGCTGATGCGCTATAGCGTTGACCTTGACGACGATCCCATCGATTTGGAATGGCAGCGTATCGCGCTCGGAATCCCAGCGATCGATAAACGTGAGTACGTCGTCGATCGACGCGCACGTCTGCACTGCTCGCCCCGTAACAAATCCCATAGCCGAAAGAGTAGCGATGCTCTCGGCGTGCGTTGTAATCGCGCGATCGGGCGTCTCGAGATAGTATGCGACGAACTCGAGCTTACGTGCGGCAGCCATTGCAGAATCCTTCTGCTTGAGCGTGCCGGCGGTGAGATTTCTTGGGTTCGCGTATCGCTTTTCGCCTGCCTCGTCTGCGCGTTCGTTGATCTCGAGGAAGGTCTTCTCGAGCATGTACACCTCGCCTCGCACGACGGCATTACGAATGTCGGAGGTTGCGAGGGAGAGGGGGATCGACCGAATCGTGCGCACGTTTGCCGTTACATCGTCGCCGCGCTCGCCATCGCCACGGGTTGCGCCCATAACCAGCACGCCATCGACATACGTGAGCGACATTGCCACGCCATCATACTTGAGTTCGCAGACATATCCAACGGTGTCAACGCCGAGGCCTTCTCGAACGCGTCGATCGAAATCCAGCACTTCTTCTCTGGTGTAACTATTCGCCAGCGAGAGCATCGGAGTACGGTGCTCGACAGTGGCGAAATCTTTGATTGGCTCCCCACCAACGCGTTGGGTTGGACTGTCGATGGTGCGCAGTTCTGGATGGACGCGTTCTATCTCGACCAGCTCCTGAAACAAGGCGTCATAGGCGCGGTCCGAGATTTCAGGCTGGTCGTGCTGGTAATACAGCACGTCATGGCGCTGAATGAGTCCGCGCAACTCCGCAGCCCGTTCTGCGGGGTTGGGTGCGGTCGGATCTGACGTAGCATCGAAGAGGGAGAGCATCTTCAAATATCCGCCAGAGGATGCAAAGCACCGCGCTATATTGTTTGCTCATCAATCTGGGACCGGTTGGTATGGCACGTTTTTGCTCGTTCGTAGCGATGCTCGCAGTCTGCATCGCCGTTTTCGTATCATCTGCATCTGCTCAGATGCGCTTCTCGCAAGGACGTGAGAGCGACCTCCGCACGGCGGCTGTGGTGCCCCCAGGGGCCACCGTGGTTCGTCCGCCGGCATCGTTTGTTGCGGCACTCCAGCAGGGACCGCGGCATACGATCGTGATCCCTTCGTCGGAGGGTGATCTGGTGATCGACGGTTCGACGTTCGATCTGTTTACTGGCGACGCGCAGTTCATTGCGCACGGTGAGCGCGGCGATGTTGAGATGCCCATGATCGAGCATGCCGTGTTCCGTGGTGCTGTGCGCGGGCATGCCCGTTCGACGGTGTTCCTCGCTGCGTTTGAAACCCATGTGGTCGGCTTTATTGACTTCCCCGAAGCGGGCGGGACACGTCGCGTTCTCATTGCCCCAGACACGGTGATTCCTGGTCGCATGGCTTCGCACGTCGTCTACGAAATGCGTCCTGGCGACGGACAACCACGGCAGTGCTCTGCGGAGACGCTTCCTGGAAATCAACAGCGTGCTGATTCGATCTTTGCCATCGCGCTTGGGTCTGACCAGCTTCGCAACAAGATCACCGAAACAACGCTGAATGCTACGCCCTATGCGCTCCAGCTTGCGCTCGATTGCACAGAGTCGTTCTACAAGAACCTTGGCAGCAACCTCTCGGTTGCTGCATCCTCGGCAATTGCCATCGTGGGTGCATGCGCGATTGTGTACGAGCGCGATGCGAACGTTGTTATCCGTGTGCCGTATCTGCGCGTGTTCACGTCGAAGGATCCCTATCCAGGCGAGATCGGTCAGAAGCTCGGTGGAATCCGCGACCACTGGAGCAATAACATGACGCATGTAAAGCGCTCTGTTACCTGCCTGCTCTCCGGCGAGGGTGGCGGCGGTCTGGCATGGGTAGGCGTCCTTTGCAGTGGGTATGGTTACAACGTCAGCGGTGTCGACGGACGTGTGAACTTCCCTGCGGGTGGCTATATCTGGGACATCGACGTGACATCGCACGAGCTCGGACATAACATTGGCTCGTCGCACACGCACAACTGCGGTTGGAATCCGCCGATTGATTCGTGCTGGAATGCCGAAGGTGGATGCTACGAGAATACACGAGTACAGCGTGGCACGATCATGAGCTACTGTCACCTTCAATCGAAGGGCACTGAGCTTCAGTTCCACCCACGCGTTGCGTCACTCTTCAATCGTGTGATGGCGAGCTCGCCATGCGTTGCTCCTATCCCAAGTGCTCGCGATACAGACGCGGTTGCGTTGTCGATTGTAACGCCAGCAAATGGTGGCATCATTACAGCGCAACAACGCTTCGAGCCGATCGGCGTGATTCGCAATTCTGGTCGCCTAGCTCTACGCAATGTGCTGGTGCGGTTTACCGTGACAGATCTCAGCAATACGCAGGTCGCAACGTGTTCTACGGTGGTAGCACAACTCGCGGCGGGACAGACACTTCGCGTGACGTTGCCTGGTGTGACGCTCACGACAGGGGGAGACATGCTCGGCGTGCTCCGTGTCGAAGTCCAAAGCGACCAGCATGCCACCAACGACATCATTACACGTCCGTTCCGCGTGGCGGCCCAGGAGGCAGGAAGCATCGCCGTTGTGTCCCCAAATGGAGGCGAAACGCTTCGCGCGGGAACGACTGTGCCCGTGCAGTTTACAGCAATAGGCGTTACCGATGTGTTGATGGAGTATTCGATTGATGCCGGTGCAACATGGAAGACGCTACAGTACAAGGTCGAAGGAGCGAAGGGCACGTTCGATTGGAAGGTCCCGTATACCGCGTCGACAACGTGCTTGGTGCGTGTGAGCAGCTCGCGAAATGCAACTATTGCAGATGTATCGAACGCAGTTTTCACGATCGCCGTCGGTATCGATGTGCAGGCTTATGACATCGTCGCTCCGCAAATCAATGCCAGCGTGCCAACGCCAGTAAAGCCACGGATTGTTGTGCGCAATCTTGGCGGTCAGGACGCCACAGATGTTGTATGTCGACTGAGCACAAAGTGGGTGCGCCACACAGCACCATCTGATGTGAAGACGATCACCCTGCCACGCCTGCGTGCAGGAGCACAGGATACCATCGAGCTCGATGCATTGCCGTTGCTTGCATCCGGTGTGCATGTTGCCGATCTGACAGTACAGGCGCAAGGTGACGAGAACCCGGCGAACGATCGCTTCGCACGTGAGTTTACCTCGGTTGGTCTTACGCCTCCATTTGCACTTCGGTACGAAGAGGGTCCGATCCGCGTTTTGCTTCAGTGGCAGGTTGAATCACCTGCAGCAGAAGATCGCGTTGAAGTGTGGCGTGGCTCAACGGCTGCAACACTCGAGAAGATTGCGTCGCTGCGTGCGACAGCAACATCGTATGTCGATCACGGTGTATCGCTGAATGCAACCTACTGGTACGCGGTGCGCACTGTGCGTGGCTCGCAGCAGAGCGTGTTCACGCCTGCGATCTCAGCCGTGCCGACTTCGTATCCGCATGGTATACCAAATGGCAGGGGGATGCAGGCCCCATCGCTCATTTCGCCAGCAGCCAATGCAGTGGGCGTGCCATCGCCAACCACACTCGTGTGGTCAACAATGCCAAACGCAGCGCAGTACGAGGTACAGATAGCAGCAGACCAAGCATCCAATGATCTCGAGTATGTGTTTATTGCTCGAGACGCCGGCGCAATCGCTGTCCCGTTGCCAGAAGATGCAACGCGATTCTGGCGCGTACGCGGACTCAATGCATCGACGACAAGTGATTGGTCGCAACCGGCGCGCTTTACGACGTCGGCATCGTGCAGTGGTTCCGCACTCGTGTTCGACGGTGCAGACCAGCGTGCGACCGATGCTACACTCACATGGAACGGCGGCGCAGTAACGGTCGAATATTGGACGTATGTGAAGCGTGCAACGCTGAAGCCATCGACGACGTTTATGGTTGGCGAAGGTGACAACGCTGGCAATCGATTCCAAGCGCACGCACCATGGGAAGATGGCAACCTGTATTGGGACTACGGCAACATTGGTGAGAAGGGGCGCATCAGCACGTCGTTCTCTCGGTATTACGATCAGTGGGTGCATCTCGCATTCGTCAGCGATGGAAGTTCCTTCAAGGCGATCTACATCAATGGTGAGCTTGCTGCCTCGGGCAACGAAGCATCGGCGCCTACCGGACTCAAGAAGCTGACGATTGGTGGGATGATTGGTAACGACGGTGCATTCAATGGTTCCGTTGATGAGTTCCGTGTGTGGAATGTCGTGCGCACGGCGGATGAGATCCGCTCGAGCATGTCCCGCCGCGCACCACGAGGATCAGAAACATCGAAGGTGGTCGGCTGGTGGCGCATGGATGAAAACGCGGGAACAACGTCGAAGGATGCTGTAAAGAATCGCGTACTGACGCTGACAACGAACGCAATGTGGACGAAGAGCGGTGCAACGATTGCGTGTGAGGACCTTACGGCACTCGCCGCACCGTCGTTTACATCCGGCACGGGTGCGCAGCCACTTCTGCGCGATCATGCGCACGAAGTCGTGTGGTCGACGGTGCCTGTTACGCGTGGTGCATCGTGGTATGAGGTGGCTGTTGTGGATACGGCAACCAACACGGTGATCGCATCGCGCAATAATGTCGTGGCCTCAGGTACAAGTGTGCGTGCGCAGTTCCCGGAACTCCCGGCCGACAGCACGATGACGATTCGTGTACGCGCACGGTCGACATTTATCGACGGACCGTGGAAGGACGCATCTATCAAAACGCAAGCGCCATGTGAGAATTCTGCTGTGCGATTCACTGGCAATGGCGAGCGATTGATGTCGCCAGACTTTTACTTCCAAGGACGATCCACGACGGTTGAGTACTGGAGTCTGATCAATACTGATCAGGTAAAGCAAAGCGTCGCGTTCATGATCGGTGAAGCAAACAGTGATCAGAAGCGATTCCAGGCACACGCGCCATGGGATGACAAGAACTACTACTGGGACTACGGCAACGTTGGCGAGTCGGGTCGTGTATCGGCAAGCTACGAGAGCAAGTTGGGCGCCTGGACGCATGTGGCAGTTGTGAGCAATGGCTATGACTCAATGGCGATCTACTTCGATGGCCGTCTTGCAAAGCGTTCAAGCTTTGCATCAGCACCTGGTGATTTGAAGAAGCTGACGATCGGCTCTAACCCGTACGTAAATCTCAACCATCGTGGTTCGATGCGCGACCTTCGCATTTGGAATGTGATGCGCAGCGAACGCCAGATCCGTGAGAACATGCACCGCCGATTCGTTGACGAACATGCGGGTCTTGTCGGCACGTGGTTGCTTGATGAAGGCGAAGGCCTTGGCGCACTCGATGCAACGGGCAACAGTCCGCGCGCTCTCAGTGGTACGGAAATTACATGGGACCAAGGATCGAAGAAGATGATGCATGCGCCGGCTATGATTGTAGGACGCGGCTACGTGTTTGTCGGTGATACGGCTACGTATCGCGTACGTCGATCAACCCCGGGCACGATGAAGTGGACTGTTGTCGGCGGAGAAATAGTCGGCGACCCAACGCGCGACGAGATCCTTGTTCGCTGGAATAGTGAAATGGGTGTGCGTCCACTTCGCATCGAACGCACATGGCCTGGTGGCTGTAGCGACGTCGTGACCTATCCTGTGGTCGTGGATGAATTCACGAGCGTTGACGACCAAAACGCAGGTGCGCCATCTGTTTCCGTAACGCCAAATCCTGCGGCAGATCACGTCCGTGTTGCATGGAACGCCATCGGTGATCCAACAACGATCAGTCTCGTCGACGTGCAAGGTCGCACTGTGTGGACGTCCGGCGCTCAAGCGATGAGCGCTGATCACGCAGTGATGATCCCACTTGATCGTATAGCCGCCGGGACATACACGGTGTGTGTTGCTACTACCAGTGGCATGCATGCTGTGCGCGTCGTTGTACAGCGCTAATCCGATGACTATCGCTGAATAACAACAAGCATGCTCTGCTTCCGTGAAGCAGTCTGCGTCGAAAGAATGTACAAGCCCGGTGTTAGGCGGCTCACATCAATTGAGCCACTTGCATCGGGCTCGTACGTTGTGATATGAGCGCCGGTGAGTATGTGCACATCGACAGTGCCTGAGAGACCATGGAGCACGGTGCTCGCAGGTTGCGGCCAAATGCGCTGACCCTGCTGTGGGGGTGCATCTCCCACGGATGTGGTTGGCATCCGCGTGATGCGCTTCATCATTGAACCGGCGATAAGATATCCGGTGCCGTTTGCGTTGTCAAACACGCGCCGTGGAGCAGGTGGATAGTAGATCCACGGATTCACGCCGACATATGGATCGAGTGTGAGCACGTCACGATCGTCGATCGTGCCCTGGACAATATCGACACTCCGCGCGCGGCGCTCAGAGGCGTAGAAGATCGTGTTGTCGTCAAGGCGTAGCAGGTCACCTGTAATAGTGGGGCTAATCATCTTCCCCTTGCTTGTGCTGATCCCGTTGATCGTCGCGCCTGCAAATGTGGTGTCGGTGTTAAGCACGCAGCTTGAAATCGCCGAGACATCCCACAACGAGGTGTTGTGCCAGGTGGCTCCGCCGTCAACGGTGAGCATTGGCTGAATAGCTATGGTGTCTCCCCGTACAAGCAGTACGCGTGATCCGCGCGAGTAGGTTTGCGATGTGCGAACCTGCCATTGCTCGCTGGTATGTTGGCGCACGTGTACCGAGTCTGCTAGTACGATGAGTTCGGTAGGTGTGAGCGATGCACCGATTACTGACGAGCCCAACTGCGCGGAGGTCGTCATCGTGCGTGCTTCGGCAAAGGGTCCGTCGAGCATGACCACTGTATCGCGTGTTGCGAGCACGATCCGAGCGTTGTTGTCTGTTGTGAGTGATCTAATGGACCCCTCCAACGGGATGTCGCGTGTGATCCACGTCGAACCGTGGTCGCGCGATACGAGCATCATGATGAAACGCGAATTCGACGTGGCGCTCGGACTGCATTGCGCGGCGAGAACAATCGTTGAGCCGGCTGCCGCCGCATGCGACCACGTAGACGTCGCGAGCATACGTGCGAACTGGTACGAATCCGAATCGGTCGGTGTTGTTCCATCGGGCTCAATACGTGCGAGCGATACGCCGGTTCCCGTAAAGAACCATCGTGGCTGCGACGCTGAAGCGTGCCACCATGCAACGCCAGCGGTAGCGGTTGTTCTGTACACGACTGGTGAATAGCTTTTGATGATGCGCAGTGAGTCATCGATTGCAGTTATGAGATCAACATTGTAGATCACCGCGCCGCCACCATAGCGCGATGCGGTGATCGGTGTGACACGATACTGCGCGACATTGTGAAGTATCTCTGCGCTATCTCGATCATTCCAGACCGCGATGATGCTCCCGATTCCATACCCAATGATCAGTGAGAGGCGTGGTGATAATGCTTGCAGGAACACGGGCAGGTTCACAGTTGTTAGCCCGCGCCCCCACGTTGTTGCACCTGTGATGATGTTGATCACACGTAGCTCGCGTCGGGCTGTATCGATCAGCGTGCAGTGCTCCCCGTCTGCAGCTGACGAGAGATTCGGCGTGAAGCCATCGAGCGCAAGTGTGTCGATGCGAAGAACGCCGTCGCGCAGTGTGCAACGAAGGAGCGCGGTATCGGTGGGTATGACGACATAGGAGTTACACCGCAGCACAGCACGACCAGTCGACGGGAGATTGTCGATCACAACCTCACGTCTGTCGACGATGTCTGCGGCAACGATGGCCCCATGAGCTGTTCGCATGAGAGCGATGGTGTCGCTCGCCAGAGCAACGTGCGTGAAGATCGTCCCACGGTAGTTCTCGCACAGCTCAACAATCGCTCCGCCCGGGATCGTGCGTACAACACCCTCGCCGGCCATAACGATACGTGGCTTGAGCTCTGCTGTGATGTCCATCGCGCGGACCGGACGCATCTCGTAGGGGAGGCACGAGAGGACCTCTTCCAGTGGCTGTGCATTGAGTGCCGGTGCAAGCACAAGGCATAGCGCGATCAACCGCAGAAGCTTCGGTATGTTCGCTGTCATGTTCAACCTCCCAGACCTCACATCAACGTCTCCTGATCAGCAGCGCGATGCAATCGTATCGATGGTGCGCCTGATCACGGAGGGAGAAGATAACTTCATCGCCAATGCCGCCAACACGGCCTCGGTGCTGTATCACACAATGCCCGAGGTGAACTGGACGGGATTCTACCTCTTCGACGGCACGGAACTCGTGCTGGGTCCGTTCCACGGTAAGCCAGCTTGCCTGCGCATTGCACTCGGACGTGGCGTGTGCGGAACGGCCGCCGCTGAACGTCGCACGCTGGTCGTCCCGAATGTCGCAGACTTCCCCGGACACATCGCCTGCGACGCAGCAAGTGCGTCGGAGATCGTCGTGCCGATCATGCACGGCGATACGTTGCTCGGCGTGCTCGACATCGACAGTCCGCGCGTTGGACGCTGCACCGAGGACGATGCTGGTTTCCTCCAGCAGATCGTCGACATCCTCGTGTCACGTTCGTACGGTGCTGGCGCACAGTGATGCGTGAACCGGATCTATTCATGTTGCCACACCATTGCTCGCGTTATCCTGATTACAGGTTTCTGCGCTGTGGGTACGCACGCGCAAGTGATCATCACCGAGGTGCAACCCGTGCCTGCGGCCGGCGAGCCGGAGTGGATCGAGCTCGTTAACACCTCTACCGCAAACGTCGCATTGCGCTCATGGCAGATCTGCGATCCGCGTGGCTGCGCGCAGCTGCCCGACGTCGAGCTCCGTCCTGGTGACATGTGCGTGTTTACGCGCGATAGCGTAGCGTTGCGCGAACAACGATTCATCTCCGACAACGTGATCGTCCGAACCGTGGCCTTGCCATCTCTGAACAACACAACAGATACGCTCCTGCTCATGAAGGGGGCCTCCGTCGTCGATTCCCTGGCGTACGTTGTGCGCAGTAGCGACCGCGGACGCAGCATAGAGCGTTGTGGAACCGAGCGAAATGGCACAGTGGCGTGGGAGCAGCGATGGGCAGTATCGACGGCGTTCGACAGCGCAACGTGCGGGGGGATCAACACGGCTGTTGTGAGCGAACAGGATTACCGACTTCGTGGCGTGCGAACAACGCGCGAGCGCGTGATTGTTATGGTCGCCAACGACGGTACACGAGTAGGTGGACAGCGACGTGTGCGCTGCGTAGTCGATGATGATGTGTTCGATACCGTGATCGGTCCGCTCCGTGCGGGGGATGTGGTGGAATGGAGCCTTCCCGATGCCGTGGCAGCTGGCCGTGCGCGTGTACAATCGCGACAGATCACTGTATGGTTTGAAGCCTCGGATGACCGGCCTGAGAACGATCTGCTTCGCGCTCGATGTACGTCGCCTCCCATTGCAGGTACGCTGATGATCAACGAGATCCTCGCGCAGCCGCGAAGTGCTGAGTGCGACTTTGTTGAGATATGGAATGGCACAGATGATACCGTTGATCTCGCTGACTGGATCATCGAAACTGCCAGGGGAGTGCGGTATCGATGCGTGCCACCACTGAAGATTCCTGTAGGGAGCTTCGGAGTGCTCTGTGCGAATCTGTCGAGTCCGTCAATGCAGAGCGTTGAACACCGCGCGAGGACGAGTCCGACGCTGTCGATCACGCAAGAGCGGGATCTCGTTGTGCTATGCACGCCGGAAGGCTTGCGTGTGGATAGCATGTGGTACGACCGCCAGTATCATCATCCACGTCTGGCAAGTCCCGAGGGGGTATCGCTTGAAAAGCGTGATGAGCGCATGCGAAGCGAGCACGCGGCAGCATGGACGTCCTGTGCGTCCCTTGAACGTGCAACGCCGGGTGCTCCCAACAGCATCGTGCAGCAGCCAGCATCGCGTGCAACGCTCGTGGCCGAGCCCCGAGTGATGTCGAGCGATCCCATACATCCTATGTTTACCACGAGGATCTCGTGGAGTATTCCGTTCCGGCAGGCGCGTGCTCGGATAGACGTTCTTGACGAAGCCGGGTATCTCCGCCAAACGTTGTGCAATAGCTGCTTTATCGCAGCCGAGGGGAGTATCGCTTGGGAGGGGATTGATACTGGCGGACGTCGTGTTGAGCCAGGACCCTATGTCGTAACGATCCTTGCCGTTGATGCTGACACCTCGGATGTCACCCGAGGACGTTGCCTGGTGGTGGTTGCCGAGTAGTTTCGAAGAAAACGTAACACACTCATTGCGGCGTCTTCGGTAGCTTCGCAGTATGGCAAAACGCATCACAAAGGCCAAAAAGCAGTCGTCGCCTGCGGCAATTGACCTCGACGACGAGTCGCTCTATCTTAACCGCGAGCTATCCTGGATTGAGTTTAACAAGCGCGTCCTCGAAGAGGCCGAAGATCTAACGCATCCGCTCCTTGAGCGACTGAAGTTCTTGGCGATCTTCTCAACGAATCTTGACGAGTTCTTCATGATTCGCGTAGCAGGGTTGCAGGAGCAGATCTACTCCGGTGTAACGGAACTCTCTGCCGAAGGAATGACGCCCCTTGAACAGATGCGCGAGATTCGAGCACGTTTGATTCCGCTGTACAAGCGGCAGACAGATGTCTGGCGCAAGACGATTGTGCCGGCTCTCGAACGCGAGGGGATTTACCTGCATCGGCATGAAGAACTCACCGCCGAAGAACGCATAGATCTTGAGCGTGATTTCTTCGACAACATCATGCCGGTGCTTACGCCCCTTGCCCTTGATCCTGGACACCCGTTTCCGCGCCTGCTCAATCGATCGCTGACGATTGCGTTTCGATTGATCGACGAACAAAGCGACGAGGACGAAAGCAAGGTTGCTGTCGTACAGTTACCGTCGGCTCTGCCGCGGTTGATCAAGCTCGCACGTACCGGTGGACATCACTATGTGCTGTTCGAGGATGTTATTCGGGCGCATGCCAGTATCCTTTTCCCTGGGCTGCGTGTAGAGGAGAGTCATCTCTTCCGCGTTACGCGTGATGCCGACGTAGATATCGCTGAAGACGAAGCCAACGATCTCATCACGGCTGTCGCCGAGGGTATTCGGCAGCGGCGTTGGGGCACCGATGCTGTGCGCATGGAGATCAGTCCGGAGATGCCACGCAAACTCACGCAGTTCTTCACGCGTGCGCTCGAGCTCGAGAATTCCGATGTCTATAGCGTCGATATGCCGCTGAACCTCCAAGACTTCCTAGCGCTGATGCAGTTAGACCGTCGCGGGCTGAAGGACGTGCCGTTCATCTCCCGGAAGGTCGTGGAGTTCGAGCGTGATGGTGAGAACATTTTCGACGTTCTAAAAGATGGCGACATCTTCGTGCATCACCCGTTCGATTCGTTCACGAACTCCGTTGTGCGGTTTATCGAGGCTGCTGCTGAGGATCCGCTTGTGCTTGCGATCAAGATCACGCTCTATCGCGCAGGCGGTCGGTCCCCGGTGATCGAAGCGCTCAAGCGCGCCGCAACCCTTGGCAAGAATGTTACGGCCTTCGTTGAGTTGAAGGCGCGCTTTGATGAAGAAACCAACATTCAATGGGCGCGTGCACTTGAACAGGCAGGCGTGCACGTTGTCTACGGCGTGATGGGTCTGAAGGTGCACTGCAAGGTGTGCCTCGTTGTCCGCAAGGAAGGCACCAGTGTGCTTACCTATGCACACGTTGCCACGGGCAATTATAATCTCGCAACGTCGCGGGTGTACACAGACGTTGGGATCTTCACGGGACGTCAGGAGTTTGAGCGGGATTTCGTGCATCTGTTTAACCTGCTCACCGGATACTCACGTCACGCATCATGGCAGCACATTGGTGTAGCCCCCTTGAATCTGCGCAGTACGTTCATCGACTTGATCGATCGTGAGATTGCGCATGTACAACAAGGTGGTAAGGGGCATATCATCGCGAAGATGAATGCTTTGATCGATACGGCGATCATCAAGGCCCTCTATCGCGCATCAATGGCTGGTATAAAGATCGAGCTGATTGTGCGCGGTGTTTGCTCCCTGCGTGCTGGTGTACCGGGCGTGAGTGAGAACATCACGGTCCGAAGTATTCTTGACCGGTTCCTCGAACACAGCCGCATCTTCTGGTTCAGAAATGGCGGCGACGATGCGCTGTTTATCTCGAGTGCGGATTGGATGACGCGCAACCTTGATCGTCGCATCGAGATCGTGTTTCCAGTCCATGATACGAAGGTGAAGAAGCGCTTGCGCGAAATTCTGAAAACATATCTCTCCGATACTGTGAAGACACGCATGCTTGAACAGGATGGCTCGTACCGTCGCGTCGAGCCAGGTGAGACGCCTATACGCGCGCAGCAAACGTTTCTTCCATCGAAGCGTCGATTGTGAATTCGTCTGTAGCAATTGCGCTGCGGTACATCCGGCCTCGCCGACTTTCAGCGATTGGTCTTATTGGTGGCATCTCGGTGGTGGGTATCGCTGTTGGCACTGCGGCGCTGATCATCGTACTGTCGCTGTTTAATGGATTTCGTGGCGTAGCTATCGACAGCATGACGAGTGCCGGACCGCATGTGCGTGTGGTGGGCAACGCTGCGTCGATCGTAAGCGGAATCACTGGCGTTGCGCTTGCCTCGCACGTATACCAGTCGACGCTCGTCGTGCAACTGCCGGGGCGGACGACTGCCGTGCGCACGTTGGGTATAGGCAATACACCAGCAGTGATCGATGATCTTGCACGATCAACGGTGATCGGAGTCGCAGACATCGCACACCGCCAAGATCTGTCTGGCGCTATCGTGTCGCTTGAACTAGCCGAAGCACTCAACGTCTACCTCGGCGATACGCTGGTTGTGCTCGCGCCGGAGGCAATCGAATCATCATTGCTCACAATGTCGATACCAACAGGAGCACGCGTCGAAGTTCGCGGCATCCTGACGCCTGCAACATCGGGAGCATCTGCATCTGTGCAGATGTATATGCTCGACACTGTACTTACGTCGATTGCGCGCGCCTCGGCCGTTGCCTATACCGACATTCGACTCGTTGATGCCGATCGCGCCGACAACGTGGCACAGACGCTACGGGAACGGGGCTATCAGGCGGAACCGTGGCGTGAAATGCACCGCACGATGTTTGACATGATGCGTCTTGAGCGCATCGGTTCGTTCATCGTTCTCTCGCTGATCGTCGTTGTGGCGGCGTTCAACATTCTTGTGTCACTCACGCTTGGCGTGATGGAGAAGCGACGCGACATTGCGATTCTCAAGGCGATTGGTGCAACTGACCGTCAGATCCATCAGATCTTCCAGTTGCAGGGCCTTGCCTTTGGTGTGGGTAGTGTGCTTGTTGGTAGTCTGCTTGGCGTTGGACTTTGCATTGGCCAACGCACGTTTCAATGGATACGGTTCGACATGACGCAAGGGTATGCCATCCCAGCACTTCCGGTTGATGTGTATGCGCTCGACGTGATCATCGTCGCCTGTATGGGCATCCTTTGTGCGGGTCTTGCTGCGCAGTATCCCGCGCGCCGTGCTGCGCGCATTGTTGTTGCCGACGCCGTACGCTCGCGGTAACGCTTACTCTACACATGCAAGCATGTGCAGCGTGAGCTCGTCACATACACGATAGCCCTCGGCTGTTAACCGGAGATGCGCACCTGTATCGCGGATGAAGTCAGCCTCACTCCAATGCGATAGATGCTGCCCCAGCGCTTGGCGAATATCAATGCCAAAGCGATCGCGTATGATGTCCACGGGAATGCCCTCAGCACGTAACGTACAGAACAAGAATTCCGTGAGTTGTTCCTGAATGTTGAGTATCTCGCGATTGGCTTCAGGGAGTTCCGCAGCATACACTTTTGCCGTCCACTGTGTGAGTGAACGATGGTTCCAGTAACGGGTTGCACCCAGCAAGCCATGAGCACTAGGTCCCACGGAAGTGTAGGGAGCGCAGAACCAATATGTGCGGT
The DNA here is from genome assembly GCA_945883395.1 of Melioribacter roseus P3M-2. Taxonomy (GTDB): domain Bacteria; phylum Bacteroidota; class Ignavibacteria; order Kapaibacteriales; family Kapaibacteriaceae; genus UBA10438. The sequence goes on along the minus strand of CAMCXP010000006.1, from coordinate 15,153 downwards.
TGTGTAAACAACGTCGACCAGGACGTGCGAAGTTACTGACCTCGTACTGTTCGTATCCGGCGCGTGTGAGCGTGTCGATCACCAGCGCATACATTGCTGCATCGGTGTCTTCCGATGTGGGAGTGACAAGCCCCTTTTTCAATTTCGCATAGAGCGGTGTGCCGTGTTCGTAGATCAACGAGTACGCGCTGATGTGATCGGGTTCGAGTGCGAGGAGACGCTCAATGTTGTAGTGCAAGGAAGCAAACGTCTGCCCCGGCACAGCGAACATGAGGTCCATGTTGACGTTTGCAAAGCCTGCTTGACGGGCAAGCTGCATTGCCAGTGACGCTTCATCGGCGGTGTGAATGCGATCGAGAAACGCAAGTTCTGACTCCGTGAAGGACTGCACACCGAAGGACAAGCGATTAATGCCTGCGTGTGCATATCCCTGAAGTGACTCAGCTGTAACTGTGCCTGGGTTACATTCCATCGTCCACTCGGCGTCCGGTGCAACCGATACGCTGGCGCGCACATGCTCTGTAATGCGAGTCAATGCCTCGATCGAAAGCAGCGATGGTGTGCCGCCGCCGAAGAACACGGATGTGACAGGTTCGCTTGTTGGAGCATCTGCACGCATCGTGATCTCGCGCAACAACGTCTCGACGAATGCATCGATGTGCTGCGTTGTCTCGAGACTGTAGAAGTCGCAGTACGAGCACTTCTTTTCGCAGAAGGGGATATGGAGGTAGTAGCCGCGCATTACTTGATCATGTGAAACAGACGATCCCAGCGAATGTGTTCCGCGGGGTTGTTAGGAGTATCACCGAACGACCAGTAGATGAACAGAGGCGAGCCCATGATGTGATCGCTTGGAAGCATCCCCCAAGACCGTGAATCGTAGGAATTGCTTCGGTTGTCGCCCATCACAAAGAAGCTGCCAGGTGGCACCACAATCGTACGCTTGCGATCCTTCGGTGAGCGTAACGGATCGTATGGCGGCTGTGCTTGTGGTGGCGTTGGCAAGAGTGTGTCGTTGACGGAGATTGATTCGTGTGTCAACAACAGCGTATCGCCCGGCAGGCCGACAACACGCTTGATGTAGAGTTCGTTTGGTTCGCGTCCGCGAAGCGAATCTGGGAGCGAGAAGATGATCACATCACCACGGCGCACATCGCGCAGGAGATACGTGATCTTGCTCATGAGGATGTAGTCGCCATGGAGAATTGTGCCTTCCATGGAGTGCGACGGGATCGTAAACGCGCCAAGTACGAACACGCGCAACGCAATCGCAATACACGCAGCGAATACTGCAGTGAGGGCGAGATCGCGCCAGCGAATGCTTGAGAACCCGGGGCTCTCCATCTTAGTGGATGACCGTCCCGAGGCGATTCCAACGAATCGTTCCAAAGCGCTCGAAGAGCGACAAGCGCTTGCCGGACTCCATGTTGTCGGGTTCCCACGACCAGTACACGACCATTGGTGTGCCAACGACATCGTCCTGCGGGATGAATCCCCAGAAGCGTGAGTCGGCAGAGTTGTCGCGGTTATCGCCCATGCCAAACACGTAGTCGCGTTCGACGGTGTAGGACGGTGCTGGTTGTCCGTCGATGGTGCCTGTGCCGAGATTAACGGTGTGGCCTTCACGACGGATGAACGTCGCCCATTCATAGACCGACTCTGGTGTGAGTGCGATCACATCGCCTTCTTTCGGAATGCGGATCGGACCATAATCATCGCGCGTGAACAGACGTCCTTGTGGAAACGTCGCCATCCGGTCGTACTCATGACGCGCCATGCGCTCTTCGCGACTGTAGGGGGCAAACTGTCCGTGCTCAGGGAGCGGACGTTCAACACCGTTGACAATCACACGTCCGCCACGGATCTCGAGCGTGTCGCCGGCAACGGCGATACAGCGCTTGAGATAGTACTCGAAATGATCAGCCGTTGCATCGTCGCGATTGCCCGGGAAGATGAAGACGATCACATCGCCATGCTTCGGCGCGCTCAGCGGCGGAAGCTTGTAGAAGGGGAGCGGCAGATTGAGAAACGGAATGATCTGCGGCGTTGATGGACCGTAGATAAACTTGTTCACGAAGAGGAAATCACCCGCCATCACGGTGCGCTCCATCGAACCCGTCGGGACAGTGAACGACGCAAGAGCTAAGCCGTTGATGATGGTCACCACCGACACCGCCCACACAAGCGTCCTAATCCATGCTACAACGTGTTGCACAAACGTTTCAGGCTTCGGAGCATTCAACCGCGCACGTCGACGGCGGATAAGCCATTGTCCGAACGGACCAAACGTGCTGTAGATGGTTTCGATGAGAGACATAGCGATCAATCAATAGAGAGAACTGCGTGGAATGCTTCCTGCGGGATTTCCACCTTGCCTACTTGCTTCATGCGCTTCTTGCCTTCCTTCTGCTTGTCGAGCAACTTGCGCTTCCGCGAAATGTCGCCACCATAACACTTGGCGATTACGTTCTTGCGAATTGCACTGATCGATTCGCGTGCAACAACCTTCGAACCGATGGCAGCTTGAATAGCAACTTCGAACATCTGACGTGGGATGAGCTCTTTAAGCTTGGCGCACAACTTCTTGCCCCATTCATGAGCCTTCTGGCGGTGCACGATCGACGACAACGCGTCAACAGGCTCGCCGTTCAGGAGGATGTCCATGCGGACCAGCTCGCCCTGCTTGTAGTCGGAGTACTCGTAGTCGAGCGATGCATACCCACGTGTGTTCGACTTCAGCTTGTCGTAGAAGTCGAATACCACTTCAGCCAGCGGCAAATCAAATGTCATGTCAACACGGTCTGCCGACAGATACGACTGACCAAGCATTGTGCCACGACGTTCCATGCAGAGCTTCATAATCGTGCCAACGTATTCCGATGGCGCGATGATCTGTGCGCGAATGAATGGCTCTTGAATTTCCTTAATCAGCGTTGGGTTCGGGAGTTGCGACGGATTATCGACCCAGAGGATCTCGTCGCGTGTGGTGATCACCTTGTAGCGTACGTTAGGTACAGTGGTGACGATCACCTGGTTGAATTCACGCTCGAGGCGTTCCTGGACGATCTCCATGTGGAGCAAGCCAAGGAATCCGCAGCGAAAACCAAAGCCAAGTGCATTTGATGATTCAGGTTCGAAGCTGATAGCGGAGTCGTTGAGTGCCAGCTTGCCGAGTGCTTCGCGCAAATCCTCGAAGTCGTCGCTGTCGGCCGGGTAGATGCCCGAAAACACCATCGGCTTGACTTCGCGGAAACCCTCGATTGGATTTGTTGTTGGGTTATTTGCAAGTGTTACGGTATCACCCACCTTGGAGTCATGCAGGCGGCGGATTGCAGCGGTAAAGTACCCTACGTTGCCGGCTTCAAGGATGCCAGTGCGTTTGCGCTGCATGTGAAGCACACCGACTTCGTCGAGCTCATAACTTTGATTTGTGTTCATGAAAAGGATCTTGTCTTTCTCCTTCATCGTGCCATCGAACACACGTACGTTTACTACCACACCACGATAGGCATCGAAGATCGAGTCGTAAATCAACGCGCGCAGCGGTGCTTTTGGATCGCCCTTCGGTGGTGGGATCTTGGCAACAACTGTTTCGAGGATTTCATCGATCCCGATGCCTGCCTTCGCAGATGCTAGGATCATGTCCTCTTCTTTGCAACCGATCAGGTCGATAACCTGTTGCTTCACGTTTTCGATCGTCGTCACGGCACTTGGCAAGTCGATCTTGTTGATCACTGGGATGATCTCCAAACCTTGCTCGATAGCCATGAACAGGTTCGAAATCGTTTGTGCCTCGACGCCCTGGGTTGCATCCACAACCAGGAGTGCGCCTTCGCATGCGCTCAGAGAACGTGATACCTCGTAGGAGAAGTCGACGTGACCCGGAGTATCTATGAGGTTGAGCTTGTAGGTGCTTCCATCGTTAGCTGTGTAATCCATTTGGATCGCATGCAGCTTGATGGTGATGCCACGCTCTTGCTCGAGAGGGTTGTCGTCGAGAATCTGATTCATTGTCATCTCGCGCGCCGACACACGCCCTGTCCGCTCCAGCAATCGGTCTGCCAGTGTGGACTTCCCGTGGTCAATATGCGCGATGATGCAAAAGTTGCGGTAGTTCTTCATAAGACGGCAAAGATACGGAGCAACTGGACGGTCGGGCTATCCGTCTACGTGAACTGGTGGGAAATTGACTGATTGGTCGGTATCAGGAACAAAAACTCGTAGTTTCGCGTTAACAATGCTTTCCCAACTCGTTTCAGAGACTCACATGCCACATCCAGAATTCAGCGTACTCTTTAACGGCATCGACGCCAAGGATCACGTGCTGTTCGGAACATTCCTCACAGACGATGCGCAGTTCCGTTTTGCCAACCACCCAGCGGTCGTTGGTAAGGAGAACATCGTGAACTTCCTCGAGGGTTGGTTCCAGAGCATCGCAGCAATCAAGCACTCGAACCTCAGCGTCCGTGAAGGCGATGGCTTTGTGCTTACCGAAGGCACCGTGACATACACGCGTCACAGCGGTTCAACGCTCAGCGTTCATTTCGCAAACGTCTTCAACATGGTCGACGGCAAGATCAAGGATTACTTGATCTACGTTGATAACTCGACGCTGTATACTGAGCAGTAAGCGGTAGCTGAAACGCGTACGACGCCGAAAGGGTCACAAACGCATCTTGCATTCGAAGCCCTGTACGTGATGGAAACATCGCGTATGGGGCTTGTAGTATCCGCCCTTCGGCGCGGAGGAGCAGGCTCTCACCGAATGCGTAATCGGCGTTAATGGATGCCGACGTTGAGATGAACGGTTGCTGCGTTGGCGTTGGAATCAACACGTTGTGCTGGTCGTGCATGTGTTCGATGCGTCCAGCAATGCGCAGAGCTGGAGAGACGCGAAGTGCGGCGATAGCGCCGAGATACCAGACGATGTCATACTGCGCTAATGTCCGTTCCTGTGCGCCGATGTCTGCGAGTGCTGCGAGTGTGAGTTCGTCGGTGGCGTTCCATTGCATCCACATGTTGCTGTAGTAGCGAAGTTGTTGTTGGGCAGCTCCGCGGGGCTGCTCGTCTCCAACAAAGGTGCTCCACGATAGCGTGATGGCGTCGGTTGGACGATGCGTGAGTCGCGTACCAATTGCGATGCCGTCATTGTTGTCTGTAATGCGTTGCCATCCGTTGAGGATATGCACGGCAACTGATGTCGATGCCGACTCGTCCCATGTGAGCGACAAGCCGGTCTCGGCGTACGGCGTTGCATCGGAAACGTACAGTCGCGACAGCACAAGGTTGTCGCGTGCAATCATCGACTCTGCGCCAATGTGAGATGGATACACGCCAGCGTCGAGCCAGACGCCATCAGTGAGGCGCACGCCAATCCATGCTTCGCTCAGCCACCGGAACGCAGCATCTGGTCCGGTCCAGAGTACATCGGCAAACCAACCAGTTTGTGCCGCTACCTTGCCACGCACGTGTGTGTTTCGCAGCTCAACGCCCACAATGCCTTGCATGATGCCGAATTGATCGTTGCGCGATGGCTGCAGCGTGAATGCGCGTTCGTGATTGGCTGGTGCGTTGAACGACGTTGAGTACGCGGCGTCAAGTAGCACGTGTGCAGTAACGACGGTGCTGTCGCGAGCGTGTAGCACGGCGAAGCTCGCAATACCTGTGATAGCTATGAAGAGAGCGGTACGCATCATCGTTGTCGGTGTTAGTTCGAACGTACGCCGCGCGTTACAACCATTGCAAGCGTGCGACCGTCCGAACTCATCGCGATGCGTCCGATACGTCCGCGCAGCGGCAACACGCCCGACACCGGCGTGTACGACCAAGCGGTGCCGTTCTGTTGTGCAATCAGCAACCCGTCGGCACTGCTCATGAGTACGCGACCATCTGCAAGCCAGACGAAATCTTCCGAGCCGCGCGGCATTGCCAGAACGGATGTTCCGCGCTCTTCGCCTTGCGTAATCGACATCAACATCCATTGCGTGGAGTCTGTTTTGTCGACGTAGGTCAATCGGTTCTGTGGCGACATCCGCAAGGTGCGTCCGATCGATGACGCAACGGTAACGGACTGACGTGAGGTAAGCTCGACAACGCGGAGAGCGTGAGGCACGTTGCGTTCTTCATCGCCCACGACAAACACGGCAACCATGCCATCGCTCAGCCAGCAGTGATAGCCGATGCGACGCATGCCGAGTATGGGTGCAATGGCACGTCCGGTTGTATCGTATCGCCAGAGCTGTTGTGATTCTGTGTAGGCTTCGCCCGACGCTGTTGGATGCGCCACGCGCACGGCAGACAGACTCCGTCCGTCAGGCATTGGCGTTGGCGAAAACTCCGCTTCCGGTGTTTGTGTCACACGCGTGCGTGCGCCGCTTGTGCGGTCGTACCGCACAATGTCGGTTGCGCCATTGACATCATCGACGTAGTACACAGTGCGTCCATCAGCACTAAACGCAGGCTGGTTGTTGTATCCGGCGTGCGGTGTGATTTCCGTGACAGCGGTGATTGCTCCACGCGACGCGTCGAAGTCTGCCAACACGATTGACGTTGACGGCAGTGGTGGGATCGACGCGCAGGATGTGATGATGAGCGAGAGGATCAGTACGCTCGTGCGAACAACACGCGCTGTGTGCTTGGCTTGCCGGTCTTGATACACGTGCCTGCTTCCTGTGGGTTGTTGAGAGGGATGCAGCGAATCGTAGCCTTCGTCTCGGTCTTGATGAGTTCTTCTGTTTCGCCGGTGCCATCCCAGTGAGCGCTGAGGAAGCCCCCTTTTTCGTCGAGCAAGCGAACGAATTCATCCCATGTATCGACAGGTGTGATGTGCTCGTCGCGATAGGCGCGAGCACGTTCCAGCATGTTGGCTTGAATGTCGTCGAGCAGCTTCACGATGTGATCGGTGATCGTGGTGATATCGACGCTTGCCTTTTCCTTTGTGTCGCGACGTGCAACTTCGATGGTGCCGTTCTCTAGGTCGCGTGCACCGAGGCCGAGGCGGACAGGGATACCGAGCTTTTCGTATTCGGCGAACTTGTAGCCTGGACGGTTTTGATCGTCGGTATCGATCTTCACGCGCACGCCCTTGCTGCGCAGATCGTTGGCGATCGCTGTTGCGCGTTCGACGAGTTCTGGCGTTGGCTTCGGAATCGGGACGATCACCACGTGCGTTGGTGCAAGACGTGGTGGGATGACCAAGCCATCGTCGTCGGAGTGTGCCATCACGAGCGCGCCCATCAGACGTGTTGACACGCCCCACGAGGTTGCCCACACATACTCACGAGTGTTGTCCTTGGTGTTGAACTGCACATCAAACGCCTTGGCGAAGTTCTGTCCGAGGAAGTGCGATGTGCCTGCTTGCAGAGCCTTGCCATCCTGCATCAATGCTTCAATGCAGTAGGTATCTTCAGCGCCGGCAAAGCGCTCGTTGGCTGTCTTAACGCCCTTGATCACCGGCATTGCCATCCACTCTTCGGCAAACGTTGCGTACACATCGAGCATCTTACGCGTTTCGTCGATGGCTTCGTCGCGCGTTGCATGTGCCGTATGCCCTTCCTGCCAGAGGAACTCCGTCGTGCGCAGGAACAGACGTGTGCGCATTTCCCAGCGCACGACGTTTGCCCATTGATTGATGAGCAGCGGCAGGTCGCGATAGGAGTCGATCCACTCGCGATAGGTATTCCAGATGATCGTTTCCGATGTTGGGCGCACGATCAACTCTTCCTCGAGCTTTGCATCGGGGTCGACGATCAGACCCGAGCCATCTTCGGCATTCTTCAGACGGTAGTGCGTAACCACGGCGCACTCTTTCGCAAAGCCCTCGATGTGCGCTGCTTCCTTGCTCAGGAAGCTCTTCGGGATGAAGAGCGGGAAGTAGGCGTTCACGTGGCCCGTGTCCTTAAACATGCGATCGAGCGTGTCGCGCATGTTTTCCCAGATGGCGAAGCCATAAGGCTTGATCACCATGCAGCCCTTGACGGCTGAATAGTCGGCCAGACCTGCCTTACGGACGAGGTCGATGTACCATTGGGAGTAGTCGTCGGCGCGTGATGTGATGTCTTTGCTCATGCGGCAAAGATAGAAACCTTACTTCGGAGTCTCGAAGAGGAACACCAGCTGTCCGTCCGGCGATTGAAAGATCGCATTGGCAATGCGTTTGTCGGCAGACGGAATTTCTTCGATGGGTTTCATACCAGCGTTCTTCAGGCGTTCAATGCGTTGCTCCATATCGGGCATGAAGTACGTGATGGCAACGTTGGCGATATCGCGGTCTTGATGGATACCGATTTCGCAGCCCTTATCGGCCATGTTCACAAACGGATACGGCTTTGTTGCTTGCTTGGTTGGCGCAAAGCCGAGGTCGGCCCACCATTGTTTTTCCTGCGTGACCGAGGCAACGCCGATGCTGTATTCTTTGAGTTCGCCGCAGAGAGGATTGGGCTCGTGTGTCGGCTCGAGATCTGGTTCGACGGCGACGAGTCGTACCGCCACATGCGCGCCGCTTGGTGAGCGGAATCGCAGTTCGCGGTAGCTGGGCCCTTGCAGATCCACGTTGTTACCAATCAGGAGCGAGTCGAGTTGTTCTTTCAGGCGATTGAGATTGCTGCAGCGATAGGCAATGATGGGTGATGGCTGAGAACCACTCACAAGTGTAACAACCACTTGTCCATCGGTCAGCGTGATAGCAGAATCGGCGCGTTCACCGGCTAGTTTCCTCGGCGAAAACCCCATCCGTGTCCACCACGCCATTGACTGAAGGAGATCCTTCGAGCTGAGGACGAGGCGTGTGTGTTGACCGAGGATGGATGTTGCTCGTTCGGCGGGTGGCCGCTCAACGAGCGACGAATCAGCATGCGTTGTGGCATTGACGAGTCCTGAACTCAGCAATACCAGACATAACGTTCGCAAGATCATGGTGGTGAATCTCCTGAGAACAGGGTAGGGTGTGATGAAGGTAGTGTGATGCCAACATGTCGATACGCGAGTGGTGTGGCGATCCGTCCGCGTGGAGTGCGTTGGAGAAAGCCTTGCTGAATGAGGAATGGCTCGTAGACTTCTTCGAGTGTGCCGGCTTCTTCGCCAACGGCAACGGCCAGGGTGGTAACACCTACTGGACCGCCCGAGAATTTCTCGATCAAGGCCAGAATAATGCGCGTGTCCATTTCGTCGAGACCGAATTCATCAACATCGAGCGCTGTGAGTGCGATGCGTGAGATGTCCAGTGTAACCACGCCGTTGCCGCGCACATCGGCAAAGTCCCGTGTGCGACGCAGCAAGCGATTGGCGATACGTGGTGTGCCGCGGGCGCGACGTGCAAGTTCTTCCGCGCCAGCGGGTTCGATGGCGGCACCGAGCAGGCCCGCGCTGCGCGTGATCACACGTGTGAGCTCGGCAGCATCGTAATAGTCGAGTCGGTTCGTGATGCCAAAGCGCGAGCGCAGCGGTGCGGTGAGCAACCCCTGGCGTGTGGTAGCGCCAACGAGTGTAAAGCGGGGAACAGCAAGTTGGATCGAGCGTGCAGCCGGACCCGAGTCGATCATGATATCGAGGCGGAAGTCTTCCATCGCAGAGTACAAGTACTCTTCCACAACGGGCGACAACCGGTGAATCTCATCGATGAAGAGAATATCACCTTCGTCAAGACTCGTCAGCAAGCCTGCAAGATCACCTGGCTTTTCGAGAACCGGACCCGATGTGATCTTGATCTGTGCCTGCATCTCGCGCGCAATAATGTGCGAGAGCGTTGTTTTGCCAAGGCCCGGAGGCCCGGTCAGGAGGACGTGGTCAAGGGGCTCTCCACGACCACGCGCAGCTGCAATAAAGATCCGCAAGTTCTCCACGATCTTAGGTTGCCCCGTAAAGTCGTCGAATGCCTGCGGACGCAACGCGGATTCAACGTCCTCGTCGCTGCGATGCTGCGGATCAGTGTGTTCGTTCATGCGAGCCATGCCACGAAGATACAGACCTTACCGTCCGCCGCTGTACATGTTGGAGGCCCCAACAGCGATGATGCCGTCGTAGCCGCCGTAATCCAATTCGCGGTAATAGGCAAAGGCAACAAAGCTGTTTGAGGCCGAGGCGGTGTTGCCCTCGAATTCCTCGTAGGAGATGTCTGTGATCTGCTCTGTATCGGCGTCGAGACGTCCCGTGGCGTAGAGGTAGTTGTGGCGTCCGCGGCGGATCCAGTTGCGACAGCGATAGAGACGTAGGTCGTCGTCGTAATACATCATCCACGTGCGATCAGGCTTCCACTGGTTGAACGATCCAACCACCACCACATCGTCTTCGCTTGGTCCGCCCGGTGCGGGGTCGAGCAGGATCTCGACCGGGATATACTCGTCATTGCGTGTTGCGATGCCCCTTGTAATCATCGCACCATCGTCTGCGCGCTCGAGGAACATGCCGTTGCGACGCAGATCGCTCAGCGGCATGCGCACGGGCTCACCTGTTGACGGGTACCGGCTAAGGTCTGTGAGATCCAGTACGCGATACTCGTTCTGCGCCGGGATGCGCGCCAAGCGAAACACCTTGCCTGCCTGCAGCATGCCGACCACAGCGTTCTGTCCGTCGGCGCGGAGCATCATTGTTGCATCCGCTTGCTGCGTTACCAGCATTGGTTCCGACCACCGATGATTGCGATAGAACGTCACCGTGTGCAGGTTGTTCGACAGCAGTGCGTTTGTTGGATCTCGCAGCAGTGCTTCGATCGTATACGCAATCGAACTCACGCGCTTGCGGGGCTCATAGAAATCCGTCATGAAGTTCATCGCCATCGACGCACGCTGGTCGACAACAAAGATGCGCGTCTCGGCGAGCTTCGCATCGGTTTGTGCATCGTGCAATGTGACAAGCCAGTTGCCACTGAAGCGCAGCGTTGTTTGTGCGTTAGGGATCTGCATCGATCCACGATAGCGGTGGTACTGTGATCGCTCAGGCGCCAGTGCCCAGTCGACTAAGCTTGTGCGCAGCGTAACGTCCGTCAAAAACCCATTCTCATCCGGCGTCCAGTCGGCCCTGCAATGCGTCAGACGCGCATAGACATTCGGGATCGATGTCGATGCCACGTCGAACTCAATAGTTGCAAAGGGGCTCGCCAGCGATGATGTGCCCGAGGCATTCATCATCACCACAGGTGGAAGTTGTTCGTTGGTGCCACCATAGGCACGAATCATGCGAATGCGTGGTGCCTCGTCCTGCGCAAGAAGCGTCTGCGCGACGAGCGCCATCACCACGATGGCCTGACGTATCATCCCCGACGGACCTTCATCGTCTCGCGCGCCTTGAGGCGATTTTCACGTCGTGTTGCTGCGTCGTCGAAGCGGTGACGTTCGTCTTCGGTTTCCGGAACTACAGGTGGTGCGGGCAGCGGCTTACCGTACTGATCAATCGCGACAAACGTCAGGAAAGCTTCTGACGTGCGTGTCTGTGTGCCATTGAGCGGATCCTCGCGCCATACTTCCACGTACACTTCCATGGACGTTGTAAAGGCGCGTGTGAGCAGCGACCGAATGTGCACCACGTGACCAAGCTTGATGGGCTCGTTAAAGCTGATTTCATCCACTGACGCCGTGACGCACACCTTACCAGAGTGACGTTGCGCGCTGAGAGCTGCGGCAATATCGATCCAGTGCATCAAACGTCCGCCGAGGAGATTGCCGAGATAATTCGTGTCGTTCGGGAGGACCAGCTCCGTCATCACAACAACGCTTTGGGATGGAGTCTTCATGGTAGTTGTCTTTCCAGTGCGTCAACATCGGCACTCATTTGTGGTTCGCGAACCAAGCGGCGATATGTCGACATCGCGGCGCGTGCATCATCGACCTTTTCCTGGTCGATCAGGATGCGAAGTTTCTCGACCAGTGCTGGTTCCAGCCACTTCGTATCGGCGTATTCATCGATGATCGCATCCAGATGAATCAGCGCTGCGCGACGAATCTTCGTGATCATGTAGTGTTCGGCAATAAGCCAGTACTTTTCTGCGAGGCGGTTACGGAGTTCATGAATGCGCACCGACGCTTCGCGCGCCAATGAGTCGCGTCCGTACATCGTTTGAAACTCGGAAAACGCCTGAATCGCCTTCATCGTGTTCTCCTGATCGCGGTCTGCCGGGAGAGAGATCTTATCGTAGCACACGCCCGTCTTAAACATCGCGCGCTGTACGAACTCACTCGACGGATACGAGCGGCGCACCAGATTGTAGTTGAACGCAGCCATGATGTATTCACCGCGTTCAAAGTTGATCTCGGCCAAGTAGTACTGTGCATCATCTGCATACTGCGACGCAGGGTATTGCAGTTTAATCACTTCGAATTTCGACTGAGCTTCCAGCCATTCACCGTTATCGTACGCCTTCATTGCTTCGCCGAAGACATCGTCGACGGTTTTCTGTTTCGTCACAGTTTCGGATGACGAGCAGCCAATGACAAGCTGCAATGCAGCTGTCAACGCGATCAATGTGGCAATCGAGAAGCGATTCATGGGGGCAAAGTTAATAACCCATCGAGAGCAACTGGGCACGGTCGTTCCGCCAGTCGTTGCGAACCTTGACGTACAACTCGAGAAAGATTGGTTGTCCGAGGTGTTCTTCGATTGTCGCGCGCGCCGTCTCGCCCACCTGCTTCAGTGCCGAGCCCTTTGCGCCGATGAGGATTGCCTTCTGATTATCGCGCTCCACGATGATATCGGCCGCGATGTACCACTTGCCCCCTTCACGCTCCTTGAACTCGGTAATCATCACCTCGGTGGCGTACGGGACTTCTTCAGAGAACTTGGCGAAGATCGCTTCGCGGATAAACTCTGCAACGAAGAAGCGTTCTGGCTGGTCCGACACCACATCATCTGGGTAGATGAAGGGGGCTTCTGGGGCCAATTCGAAGAGCATTGCCGTGAGATCTTCAACGTAGGTGTTGTCGCGTGCGCTGATGGCGATCGCCTTCACGAACAGGCCACTCAGGCGTGCTTGTTCCATGAGTGGCAGGGCCTCCTTGCGCACGGGCAGGGAATCCATCTTGTTGAGAACGAGAATCGTCGGACGCTTCCGACGCTCCAACTGTGGCAGCCACAGAGGGTCCAGCACAGTGCCACGTTCTACCACCATATTTGCATCGACCACAACAACTACGATATCTGCCGCATCCAGCGATTCATCGACATAGCCCATCATGTGGCGCTGCAGAGAGTATCGCGGCGCAAGCATGCCAGGCGTATCGAGGAATACAAGCTGGATATCGCCGTGTGTGTGGATGCCCTTAACGCGTTTGCGTGTTGTTTGCGGCTTCGACGTCACGATGCTCAGGTGCATGCCGAGGATGGCATTCAGGAGGGTGGACTTGCCCGCATTCGGGCGTCCGATAATGGCTACTGTTGCACAGCGCGTCACGCAGCTTCTTCCGTTGGTTGGTGTGGCGCAAACGTTACGTCTGGATGCGCTGCGAGATATGCCTGTTCACGATCGATCAGATCGCGCACGGCTGGCTTCATGAATTGATCTTCTGGCACAAAGCGTGCAAGTGCGCGGGCCAGGATTACCGCTGCTGCTTCGATTGGCATCGACCGGTTGATGAGGATTACGCGTTGCTCGTGCACCACGCATGCGCCACCGCGGAACGTACCAGATTCGCGGCGCACCGTATACTCCAGCGACTTTGCCAGACCCATCAATTCTTCGAACAGTTTATCTGCCTTCATGCGCTTGATTTCGGTAATTGAGGTCGAACAAGCGGACGGAGTGTGAGCACCAGGAGGATTGTCAATGCGGCAAGCATCGACATACCGATCATCACATTCACCGCCGTTGTGGTGTAGCGATACAGGAACACGCGAAGAATCTCCGCAGGCTGTGCCAGCGGCATCCCCGATGTACGATCAAACAACGTCCAAAGTGTATAGTCCTGCCATGCAACGTAGGCTTGTACCGGCACAAGGAGTGCGAAGAGGACTGTGGCCATCATCAAGTACCCATGGGCACGATAGAGCGAGCGCAGGAGGAATGCCGTACCAATACCACCAACCGTGGCAACACCGAACGCCCAACCTGTCCACCCACCCAACAGGGTAAACAGCCAAATCGTATGGAGACGTATCTCTTCTGAGTGCGTCGGCTTCAGTTCCAGCGTCCCGGGGACGAACACATCAAAGCCAACCACCATCCGCGTGATACTTGAGCCAAACCACACAACGCCACCCAGCGCGAACAGCGTAACGAAAAATTTAAACCACCGCGTAGAAACCTGCATGCCACAAGATACGGGGAGACAGTGAGACGGTAAGACGGTTATACGTTAATCTCGTAGGGGCGACCCTATGTGGTCGCCCCTACGAGATATGCGTCGCCCCGTTGGGATACATCGCGAAGGATGTGCACGCATGATGAGGGACGCCACTGCGGGATTGACGTTTAACGCCCCCTTACTTCACTTCCCAATACAGCTCGCGGCGGAGCTTGAGGATCCACTCTTGCTCGAGGCGTTGCTTCTTTTCGAAGGAAGCCATTTGTTCGAGCTGCTTATAGTCGTCATCAACTGATGGTTTGTGCGCAGTAATGAGGCTCTTGCGATACAAGATGTGATAACCAGGCTTTGTTGGGTCGGCGGCATACGGCATGGGGTCCGACACGCTGCCGTCTGTGAGCGCTGCAATTGCACTGCGCATGTCTTCGGGCAGACGCAAGAGTTCGATCTGACCCATCGCTCCGCCAAAGCCTTGTGTCTCGCGTTCGTCACTGAAATCGCGCGCGATCTTTTCGAAACTGTCACCAGCTTCAACAGCCTGCTTCATACGAAGCAGTTGTGCTTTGGCTGAATCACGATCCTCTTCGCTCTGACTGACACGAATGAGGATGTGTCGGGTGGTCATTGTGGTACTCGTCTTGGCAATCAACTGGATAACGTGCCATCCGAAGGGTGATTCGACTGGCGCTGAGATTTCGTCCGGACTGAGTGCGAAGGCCGCTGCTTCGAAGGCCGGAACAAACTTGCCTTTCTCAACCGTACCCAAGTCGCCACCATTAGCGGCACTGATTGGATCGGCTGAATGCCTGCGTGCAAACTCGCTAAACGACCCACCCTTGACGACGGAGTCGCGAATGCGCAATGCGAGCGATTGCGCTTCCTTGTTCTTCTCCGCTGAAGGCTTGACGTACTTGACGATGTGGTA
>CAMCXP010000005.1 GCA_945883395.1 Melioribacter roseus P3M-2 | reverse complement strand
CCACATTGAACACGACGGCTGTTCCTTCGAAACAGGTCCGACCCTCGTAACCATGCCCGTTGTGCTCGAGAACTTCTTCTCCTGTATCGGCATGTCGATGTCCGACACTCTTACGCTTGATCGTGTTGATCCAGCGTGCCACTATCGCTGGAGCGATGGTTCGCGGCTCGACCTCCCATTCGATCTCGACGCGATCCCTTCTGCAATCGATCAGTTCGCGCCGGGCGAAGGCTCCGCTGTGCGGAAGTATCTCGACGATGCACGCGAGCTGTACGACCTCACCAAGGACGTCTTTATCTTTTCCCAGTTTGATGGATTCCTCGAATTCATCAAACCACGCAACGCATCGCTACTGCGACACCTTCCCAAGTTGCAGCTCGGATCCACGTTGCACGAAGTTCATCGCAAGCGTTTTCGCGATCCTCGCGTTATTCAACTCTTCGACCGCTTCGCAACCTATAACGGCTCGTCGCCGTATCGAGCGCCTGCCACGTTGATGGTGATCCCATGGGTGGAGATGGGGCTTGGGTCCTGGTATCCGCGCGGCGGCATGTATGCAATCGCTGAGGCCATCGGCGGTGCCGCACGTGCGTGCGGCGCACACCTTCACACGTCAACGTCGGTGCGTCGCATCCACCACAGCCGTGGCAAGGTCACAGGCGTCGAGCTGCGCGACGGAACTGTTGTTGACGCAGATCACGTGGTATCGAATGTCGACGTTCACGTAACACGCCACCACTTGCTTGGCATGAAGCAATCCGAACCGAGTAACCTGTCAACCAGCGGACTCGTCCTGCTTGCATCTGTTGAGCGTCGGGACCGAGGGCTCGCACACCACAACGTCCTCTTCGCCGATAACTATCGCGCGGAGTTCAACGCTCTGCAGCACGGCAAACTCCCCGATCAGCACGCAACCGTGTACGTCTCACGATCTGTCCATGCCGACGCGACACGTGCACCTGATGGATATGAGAATTGGTTTGTGCTTGTCAACGCACCACCTCGTGGTGTCGCACCCGATCTCAACGGCAATGAACAGTCTGTTTGGCACGGCATCGAGCAGGATCGTGCGCAGCAAGTTCTTGATCGCATCGGTGTATTTACGGAAGCCCCCGTCGTGCGATCGATGGTTGTGCGCACGCCAGACACGATGGCGCGCGAATGGTCGTCATATCGAGGCGCACTCTATGGTGCGTCGTCAAACTCCATGCTTAGCGCATTCTTGCGTCCGCGCCAACGCTCCACCGACCTCCAGAATCTTTGGTATGTTGGAGGGAGTGCACATCCAGGCGGCGGCATTCCCCTTGTCGCTACAAGCGGAATGATTGCTGCTGACTGTATTCTTCGACAATCATGATTCACCACGTCTCTCGTACCATGTTGCACTCATCACACGGACATACCTTGCCACGCATCCTCATCGCTCTCGCACTCGTTTGTGCGACGTTTCTTGGTTCTTGTTCTTCGTTGACCAACATCAGCAGCTCGCTGATGAACGTCAAGCCCCTCCAATTCAAGATTCGCAGCATCACAGCCATGCGCGTCGGCAGCATCGACATCTCGTCTAAGACATCAATCACCAGCTTCTCTATCCCCGAAGCATTAGCGCTCAAGGATCTGATCGCTGCGAAATCATTCCCCGTCACGTTTGTTCTTACCGTGGATGCCATGAATCCAAACGCAGGCACGAACGGACTCAAAAGCGTACCCCTGACGCTTGAGGATCTCCAGTGGCGCCTCCTGATCGACAGTCGTCCGACGATTACCGGCGGCTTGGACCGTCCGCTCGAGATTGCAGGCAACAACGGCACCACATCGATTCCGTTGACCGTGTCGATGGATCTGATGAAGACCTTCGGTGACCGTGATCTCCAGAGCCTTGTCAACCTCGCATGTGCACTTGGCGGCGCAAAGGGAAGCACGGCATCAGTCGCCGTCGACGCACTTCCAACTGTACGTTCACCACTTGGCAAACTCTCCTCTGACAAGCGCATTATGATTGTAGATGCGGAGTTCCGCGGTAAGTAATGGAAGCTCTCATTATCATCCTCGCCGTTCTCCTGAGCGGAACCCTTGACTACCTCGCTGCAGCGCTCGCATACATGCCTCTTTCGGTGGTGTCTGCTCTTGCCGATGAGGGGTCTTCTTCTGGTGTCAACCTCAAACGCGCACTCGACGAACCAAACGAGACGCGCCTCGCCCTGTCCATTATCGATGGACTCGTGCTCATCCTCGCTGGTACAATCCTTGTGCTGAAACTGCTCCTTGATAATAATGTGTTTGTCGTTGAACAGTTCGCATGGGAGATCAGCTCTCTTTCTATCGGACTTGTCATCATCAAGGTGGGCGCAAGCGCTCTCGGAGAACGCACTGCCGACCATGCGCTGCGGTTCGTTAGCGTTGGCATCCTCACCACAAGCCTGCTGGCGACACCATTCATCTGGGCACATCGCGCACTGATTGCACTCACCAAACCACGCACACGCGAAGAAGAGGAAGAAGAAGCGCGGGAAGAACTCGAAGCACTCGTGGAAACTGCGCGGGAGGAAGGAGCGCTCGATGCAGGCGAGTATCGCATCATGACCAACATTATGCGCCTTAGTAGCATCGAAGTATCCGACGTCATGACTCCACGCACCGTAGTGTCGTCGCTGAACGCCAAACACACAGTTGGGGATGTCATCAAGCTTCCTGAGCTGCAGATGTTCTCGCGCATGCCCGTGTACGACGGAGATGATCTTGATGACGTCGTCGGCTACGTAATGACAAAGGACATCCTACGTGCCGCGCTTGCTGGACGTAACTCCGTCCAGCTTGCGAAGCTCAAACGCGATGTGGCATTTATTCCGGAGAACATCGCTCTGGATCAAGCCCTCGAGCAGTTCCTGCAAAAGCGTCAGCATCTGTTCATGGTCGTGGACGAATATGGTGGCGTCGAAGGACTCATCACAATGGAGGATGTGCTCGAGACAATGCTCGGCGCTGAGATCATCGACGAAGCCGATCATGTGGTCGACTTACGTGCGCTTGCTAAACAACGACGCGACGCTCGAATTGCGCGTTACGCTCAGGGGGCGTGATACGCCGCCTACTCAGCGGATGACCTTGATCGATGTGAATTCACGTAGTCCAACTGCTCCCAGCTCACGTCCGTATCCACTGTCCTTAACCCCGCCGAATGGCAGACGCATATCGCTGCGCACGAAGTCGTTGATAGCTACAGTTCCGCAGTGCAATCGTGCTGCAATACGTGATGCCCGTTCGGAATCCTGCGTAAACACCGCAGCAGCAAGTCCGTAGCGACTATCATTTGCCATGACAACAGCTTCATCATCGGTTGTGAATGACCAGACACCAGCTACCGGTCCGAAGAGCTCTTCACGAAAGAGTGGCGATTCCTGCGCTACATCCGTAAGGAGCATTGGTACAACGTACCATCCATGTGCTGGCACATCAGCCTGTGTACGACGTGTAACAATGCGCGCACCTAGTGCAACGGAGCGCATAACCTGATCGAGTAGGCCATCACGCAGATCGCGTCGTGCAATCGGTCCGATCTCTGTTGCAGTATCCATTGGATCACCAACGCGGAGCGCATCAAATGCTGCGGCAAGACGTTCCGTGAACACACCAACGACTGAGGCATGCACCAAGAATCGCTTCGCAGCGATACAGCTCTGTCCGCTGTTTACCATACGCCCACGCACACAGGCCTCAACGGCAGCTGCGATATCAGCGTCGTCGAATATGATGTACGGATCGTTACCACCCAGCTCCAAGATCGTTTTCTTCACCGCTACTCCTGCCAATGCGGCCACTGCCGAACCGCCGCGCGTCGACCCCGTAAATGTCACTGCGCGAATCAGCGGGTCGGCGATAATCCTCGCAACCGCAGCCTCATCGATACGTAGCTGCTGCACGAGATCGATCGGCACACCAGCCCCATGAAGCGCGCTCACCATCAGCTCCGCGCTCCCCATCACATTCGGCGCATGCTTCAACACAACCGCATTCCCTGCGAGAATGGCCGGCACGGCAAAACGAATGAACTGCCATAGCGGGAAGTTCCAAGGCATAATGGCGAGCACCACACCCATAGGCTCATACCGCAGCTCCGCGCGCGCACCATCGACATCGATCCACTCCGAGGCTAAGGTCGTTGCCGCAACCGACGCCAGATAGCGGCATGCGGCGGAACACTTGTCGACTTCCGCATGTGCTTGGCTAAGGGGCTTCCCCATCTCCACCGTCATCATGTGCGCTACTTCATCGCGCAGCGCATCAAGGATATCGGCACTACGCTCGACAATTTCGCGGCGTGATACATGCGATGTGGTAGACCATGTGCAACTTGCAATGTGCGCGGTGGCAAGAACAGTTTGCACGTGTTCAGACGAATCTTCGTCATACACGGCCACCGTGCCACCCGTGGCTGGATTAATGGTCGTAAACTTCATACTACAAAGCTACACTTGCCCCTATGGAAGTCCTGTTTACCCCCGACATCATCGTCTCGCTGATCACGCTCACCGTGCTCGAGATCGTGCTTGGCATCGACAACATCATCTTTATCTCCATCCTCGTTGCACGCCTCCCGGAGCGCGATCAGGCACGAGCACGCACCATTGGGTTATCACTGGCACTGGTGCTGCGCATCGTGTTCCTGTTTGGAGCCACCTGGATCGCCCAGCTCACCTCTGATCTTTTGACCATACCATCCATCGCTGGTCTTACGCCTGCGCTGGGTTTTAGCGGTCGCGATTTGATTATGCTAGCCGGCGGACTCTTCCTGCTGGCCAAGGCAACATCTGAGCTGCACGCCAAGCTCGAGGGCTCCGAACAAACGGCTAAACAGGGCGCAACGGTCTCTTTTGGTGCGATGATCGCTCAGATCATTGCTCTCGACTTAGTATTCTCAATCGACTCTGTGATCACCGCTATCGGCCTGACCCAGCATTTTTGGGTAATGGTCGTGGCAGTCGTCATCTCAATTGCCGTCATGCAAATGAGTGCCGGTGGCATTTCCCGCTTCATCCACAGACACCCAACAGTTAAGGTTCTGGCCCTCGCCTTCCTCATCATGATCGGGACGCTTCTTGTGGCAGAAGGCTTCGAAGTACATGTTCCGAAGGGCTACGTCTACTTCTCAATGGCCTTCTCCATGGCAGTTGAGTTCCTCAACATGCGTCTTCGTGGTCGGGCAGTGGACCAACCAGTGGAGCTCCGTCAGCCTCCATATCAGAGCTGAGAACGTTTTTTCTTGCTATGCGTCACTTCCGTGACCTATTATAGTCGAACTTTGCATACGGCAAAAAAAGGGGACCTATGGCCAAGAAGCTCACGCCCAAGAATCCGGCATCTACTCTCGACACATCGGCAATGTTCGACGTCCTGTACCGCTTTCCCGAGCAGGTTAAAGAGGCGGTGAGCATTGGTGAGAGCGCTCCCATGTGGCGCCAGCAAGCAACATCGCACCGATATGCGTTCTTCGGTCTCGGAGGCTCGGCAATCGGTGCAGACCTGCTCCGGAGCTATGCAGCTGCGACCGTCGGAGCCGACCATCTCGACATCTCTGTTCATCGGGGATATTCCGCTCCAGGATGGATCAACCCCGATACAAATGTCATTTGCTCAAGCTACTCGGGCGAAACTGAGGAGACACTCTCCGCATTTGACGAAGCACGCAAGCGCACAATGCGCATGCTCTGCATCACTACGGGTGGGTCGCTCGGCAAGCGCGCCGTTACCTACGGCATGCCGATCATCAACATCCCGCCGGGTCTGCAACCACGCTGTGCAATCGCCTATGCCTTCTTCCCTCTGCTTACCGTGATGACACGCTACGGTGCGTTCGATGCACGCGCCGGTCGGGCAAATGCTAGAGGTATCCGCGATATTCTCGCCCACACCGAGGAGATGCGTGACGTCTATGCATCAACGACGGCAAAGAACCCCGCACTTCAGATCGCTAAAAAGCTCGTCGGAACGTATCCTGTGATTTACTCCGCCTCAGAACGCCTCGACGCTGTCAATCTCCGCTGGCGTGGCCAGATCCAGGAGAACGCGAAGCAGGTAGCCTTTGGCAACACGCTCCCGGAAATGAATCACAACGAGATCAACGGTTGGCAGTTCCCGAAGGGCAAGACGAAGGCCTTTTCGGTGGTCTTGCTGCGCGATCCTGATGACCACAAGCGCACGCAGCTCCGCTTCGATGCACTCAAGGACATCATCAAGACAAGCGTTGCCGACGTACAAACGCTCGAGGGCAAGGGAAGCACCCTGCTTGCTCGTATGTTCTCGCTGATCTACCTGGGCGATTGGGTAAGCTGGCACCTGGCTGTGCTGAATAAGACCAACCCGACACCCGTACCGGTTATTCAGCAACTCAAGACTCGTCTCGCGAAGGCGCGCTAACGTTCTACGCGGCATGAGGTTACGTCGCCCCGACACTCATTCGTGTCGGAAGCGTACTTTTTGTCTGATTTTCGCTATCTTTGCGGCCCACTCATATTTGAGTAAACCATGGCTACAGCAAAGAAAACGGTCAAGAAGGCAGTGAAGGTAGCAAAAGGCGACGCTGCCGAAGCACCGAAGAAGACCAAGCGCAAAGCGAAGTACATCGTCTTGTACTCGCCGTTCCTGATGCGTGATACCAAGCACGAACTTATTGGCGAACCCGTTGAAACAGATAATGGCCGTCAACAATGGGCTCGCTGTTCGGTTAGCCATCACTCACAGCTTGTAAATCTCGACGCACTTGCAGCTTCTGCCGAGAAGAAGGTCACCGAAATCAAGCTTGCACGTGAGGACTCAAAAGAGTATTCGCCGAAAAGTGAGTACAAGGTTGGTGACGTGATCTATCATAAGTCGTGGGACGATGTTGGTATCGTACGCGCGAAGGAAGTGATGTCCAATGGTCGTGCATCACTGCTTGTCCATTTCGAGAAGAGTAAAGAAAAACGCCTCGTCGAAAACTTTAAGTAATCTCTTTTTTCAAAGGATCTCCCGTGATCGGAGTTACAATCCAGAGCAATGAGTCGATCGACCGTGCACTTCGCCGCTTTAAGAAGAAATACGAGCGCTCCGGCGTTCTGCGTGAGTTTAAGAAGCGCGCATTCTTCGTCAAGCCGAGTGTTGACCGTCGCATGTCTCGCATGAAGGCGGCTCGCCGTCAGCATCGCGCTCAAATGGAACAAGAGTAAGATTCGCAGCAATTCCGATAAAGGTGCTTCGCAATTGCGAAGCGCCTTTTTGTGTTTCATACCGAATCGTCAAGGGTGTCCCATGCGAGGATCTCTTCCGCATCGCTAAACGACAGCCGATCGGTACCGATGATCTGACAATCTTCATGCCCCTTACCGGCGATCAGCACGATATCGCCGTCGCCTGCGGCATCGAGTGCGGTACGAATAGCCGTTCGGCGATCTTGAATAACGGTAACACGTTCGAGGGAAGCGCCTTCGATGCCACCGAGTATATGCCGGATGATATCTGTCGGCTGCTCCGATCGCGGATTGTCGCTGGTCACCACCACTGCGTCTGCCAGCTCTGCTGCGATACGCCCCATTTCGGGCCGTTTGCCGCGATCACGATCGCCACCGCAGCCAAACACCACCTGTATGCGCGCGTCGCGCTGGCGTGACAGATCACGCAGGACGCGGATCGCATTTTCCAAGGCATCAGGTGTATGCGCATAATCGACAACGCCAACAGCGCCAGTGCGCAGTGGATAGCGCTCCATACGTCCGGCCGGACCCATCACGGTAGACGCGAGCGCCGCAACGCGATCAGCAGGCATACCATCAAGCATGCACAGCACGGCACACAACGCTGCATTCATCACGTTGAAGCCACCAAGGAGCTGCGTCGTGAGAACCGCACGCGCTGGGAGCATGGGGAGGTCCGATCGCTGCCTGAGCAACGTAAACCTAGCTCCTTGAAGGTGAAGATCGACATCAACAATGCGCACTTCGGCATCAGCACCAACACCGACGGTAACGGCACGCTCTGACGTGCAGCTACGCTTCATGTACGGTGTCCACTCGCTATCAGCATTGAACACTGCCGACGCATCGGTTGGCAGCATGTCGAAGAGGCGCTTCTTCGCGCGTGCGTAGTTCTCCAGCGTCTTGTGATAGTCGAGATGATCGCGCGTGAGATTCGTAAAGATTGCTCCGCGGAAGTCGACCCCCCACACGCGATGTTGATCGAGCGCATGAGAACTAACCTCCATAGCAACCGTTGCAACCCCGTGGTCGCGCATGTCTGCAAACAGGTCTGCCAGCGCATGCGCATGTGGCGTTGTGTAGTTGGTTGTGTGCTGAACGCCACCGTATCGATTCCCCGTGGTTCCGATGAAACCAACGCGTTGTTGATCGCCTCGAAACATCTGTTCGAGCAGTGTGGCACAGGTTGTCTTTCCATTCGTCCCAGTCACGCCATACACACGCATGCCTCGCGAAGGGTAGCGGCAGATCTCCTGAACAAGCTGCGCATAGGCTAGGCGAGTATCAGGCACGATCACCATAGGCACCGACAATGTGGTGTCGGGCGCATGTTCAGCGACCACGGCACGTGCACCGTTAGCTACCGCCGTTGTGATTACGGAGTGTCCGTCGAATGATGAACCTTGGATTGCAACAAAGATCCAACCGGGACGCACCGAACGTGAGTCGGTGGTAACGTCGATACAACCAGGGAGCGCGAGAAGATCGTGAAGTGTCATCGCGGTGAATTTACAACGGGATTCTCTGCAGATTTGTACCAATGGAACTGTTTGATTTTCTCGCACATCGACTACGGCAGCCGTTGCCAGGCATCACTGCACATCGATTGTTCTTTCCCGATGAGATGGCATCGATCTCACGGATCGCCGAGCCACCTGCTGACGCACGCAAGAGCGCTGTCCTGGTTCCGCTGATTCGTACTGATACGATCTGGCCGCTGGTACTATTCACAGTGCGAAGTGAGAAAATGACACATCACACAGGACAGATCTCGTTCCCGGGAGGACGTCTAGATCCGAACGAGGATCCACGCGCCGCGGCTATCCGTGAGCTCAACGAAGAGGTTGGCATACCAACCAATGCCGTAGAGACCCTAGGTGAGCTGTCGCCGATCTACATCCCACCGTCGAATAGTGCGGTAACACCTATTGTTGCTGTGATTGATCGCGCGACACATTGGCCAATCAACGAAGCAGAAGTGCAGGAAGTAATCGAAGTACCTCTGTCGCATTTCCTGGATCCGTCGTCACGGTCGATGGCAACGCGCGACGTCTTTCGGCGACAGATGGAGGTTCCGTTCTGGGACATTCACCCGCAGATACCTCTCTGGGGTGCAACTGCAATGATCCTGAGCGAACTGGTAGCCGTTACTCGCGAATTTGCAATGGAGCATCACCAATGATCACACGCATGTCAATACTTCTCACAATCGTGCTTGCATGCGGTACACTCTGCACATCGTGCAATGACGCCGAAGTGCCGGACGAGCGATTGGTGTCGGCCTATGTCGACGTGATGATCGTGCGGCAGTCGAGTTTGGATACGACTGTGATTGCACAACGCGTCGACTCTGTTCTGCAGCATCATGGCTTTACAAGTACCGAGTTCTTCGACCGTGTACGCGAAGAGGGACAACGTCCACGGATGTTCAAGGCGATGTTCGACTCAGTAGCTGCGCGCTACGAACGCATGCGCGATACGACGTCCCGATAAACGCGGTGTCCGGCACGACCGAACGCTTCGAAATATCCCACGTACCATTGATTGAGTCGCACACCAACCGCAGCTGACGCTGCGAGGTCGTCGGCTCCTGCAACACCGCCGCAGCGAATCACCTCGAATGCATCACCTGCGCCGCACGCAGTACGCGCAGCAATGGCAACACCACAGAGCGCCAGCGAGTCACTTCGCAGTGGAGCACCACTCAGTCCCCCACCATACGTTGCAGTGAAGTGGTCATACAGCGCACGATCACGCTGATCGATGAGCGCCGCGTGTTGAGCGTATCGTGTGGATGTATTCCCAACGACGATCCCACTGAACCCACGCTCATGCAGCGCCTGCACAACACCAGGAAGCTGTTCTACTGACGTGTCGTTGGAGAACTTCACGACCACCGGCAGATGTCGTGTGCGCTTTGCCAGAACGAGCGACGCAATCATATCGAGACGTCGCACGAGATCAGCATCAAGTGCCTCGCGATGTGCGTGCCCTGGCACGTTCGGACAGCTTTCATTGAGCTCGATGTAGTCCACGCCCGCATCGGCATACATCTGCATACCATCGATCAGTTCACGAACCGCAAGGTCAGCATCGAGTCCAGGCTCGGCGCTCACACTCGCACCGATCGGACATCCAGCGACGCGCGTGAGTGTAGCAAGACGTGATGCAACTGCACGATGTCCGGCATTCGGCAAGCCCATCCAATTCGATGATGCATGTGAATTCGCATACGGCACGGCTGGCCACTGCACGCCATCACGCACGTTGCCTGCCCGCACGCGCGACGTCGTGGTACCTGAAACGTATGCGCCAGCGCCCTGCGCTGCAACCACGTCATACGCCTCACCGCCCTTGAACATGCCGGCTGCATTCCAGAGTGGCATGCGAAACGTAAGGCCCATCGCCGCAACTGCCATGTCTGCAGGGGGCGCATACATCTCCCGCGGAACGTCCGTGGCGAAGCGTTTCGCAAACGCTGTGCGACCAGCTGAGAACAGCCGCACTGCCATGGCAGGAGGAAGCACTGAGACCACACCGCGCAAGCGGTGCTCCAGCGATGCGAAGCGTTCAACAGCACTCATGTGTGCAAATTACAACGTTGTGCCTGCGCGCCGAAGGCGAACTCTCCGTAGTTTTTCATCATGCATACAAAGCTCGACATTGCGCGGAACTGGCTTCCACGATATACTGGCACCGAGATCGCTGCGTTTGGCGACTACATCTTGCTCACGAACTTTCGTGGTTACGTCGAATCATTTGCGAAGCGGCACGACGTGCCAGTGCTTGGCACCGACCGTCCGATGCAGACCGCAACGTCGGGCAACCTTACGATTATCAACTACGGAATCGGCTCGCCGAACGCCGCGCTGATAATGGACCTGCTGGTTGCGCGTATGCCGAAGGGCGTGCTGTTCCTTGGCAAGTGTGGCGGACTTAAGGCATCCACAGAGATCGGACACTTCATTCTGCCGATTGCAGCGATTCGTGGCGATGGTACAAGTGATGACTACTTCCCACCCGAGGTACCAGCGCTTCCATCATTCAAGCTCCACAAGTTTGTGTCCGATCGCATCCTCGATCACAAGCAAGACTATCGCACAGGTGTTGTCTACACAACGAACCGTCGCGTCTGGGAATGGGACGAGCAATTCCAACAACGTCTGCAAGAGTTGTCATGCCTCGCGATTGACATGGAGACTGCCACGATCTTCATTGTCGGACATAAAAATGGCATTCCACGCGGTGCCTTGTTGCTCGTGAGCGACGTACCTGTTATGCCCGAAGGCGTCAAGACCGAAGAGTCCGACAAGATGGTAACCGAGACGTTTGTCGATCTTCATCTCACGATCGGCATCGAAGCCATGCGCGACATTGGTCTGCAGGGCGAAGAAATCAAACACCTCCGCTATGAACGCTAAACTCCTCATCGCTCTCATTTGCATCCTTCAGGCTGCCACCGCGATGAGCCAAGCTACCCTTGTGTCGGGTCCGATGCTTGGCCATATCGACATGCGCAGCGCCTCCATCTGGGTGCAGACATCAACGGCTACGCGCCTACAGGTGCGTTACCGCGTGGTAGGTACACCACGCACGTTCACATCAGCGCAGGTTCTCACCGACCAGCGCACGGGATTCTGCGCAACGGTTGTGCTCGATAGCGTCGAGCCGCAGCGGACGTACACCTACGATGTGGTTCTCGACGGCGCTCCTGTATCAACAACGCTTCCAACGACCTTTACCACACGTCCGATCTGGCGCTTCCGTGGCAACGCGATTCCCACGGTGTCGATTGCACTTGGGAGCTGTCACTATATCAACGAGCCTGGCTTCGAGCGATTCGATTCAACAGGCAAGGAGCGTGGGTATGGAACACCAACGGGCATCTTCGACGCGATCGCTGATCGCAAGCCCGATGCGATGATCTGGCTTGGCGATAACACGTATCTACGCGAGGGCGACTTCGGCTCCCGCGCGGGGATCTTCAAGCGCTATGCGCACACACGCGCGTGGCCGGGATCACAGCGACTGTTTGCGACTGTCCCCAGTTACGCCATCTGGGACGACCACGATTACGGTCCGAACGATGCAGACTACACCTACGCACTCAAGCATGATGCTCGTGATGCATTCATGGCCTACTGGCCGAATCCGTCGTTTGGCATCGAACCGCATCACGGCATCACCTCGACCTTCGATGTTGCAGACGTGCAAGTATTCCTGATGGACGATCGGTGGTATCGCACGCCGAACGCACGCACGGATATTCCTCGACGCATCCTCGGCGAACAGCAACTACAGTGGCTCATCGATGCTCTCGCGTCAAGTAAGGCCACGTTCAAGGTTGTTGCCATTGGTGGTCAAGTGCTCAGCGATAACATGAAGCGCGAGGGCTTTGCTTGGTCGCCCGAGGAACGCGACACCCTCATTGCTGCAATCACACGACTCAAGATCAGCGGCGTGATGTTCATCTCTGGCGATGTGCACTTTGCCGAACTCTCGAAGTTGGATCGACCAAACACGTATCCGATCTACGAACTCACGTCGTCACCGTTGTCGTCGGGCCTAAACTCCAGCGAGATCTATCGCACAAACTCACGTCACGTCGAAGGCACCAAGTACATCGGACACAACTTCGGTCTGATCACCGCGCAAGGCAATCGCGGCGAACGCAGCCTAACACTCCGCATCGTCGATGCGCAGGGCACAGACGTTTGGACGCGCACCGTGCACGAGCGGGAACTGCGCTAACGCAGCAACTCAGTACTCAGGCTGCCAGATGTGCTCGCGAACAAACGCTGTGATATCGGCAGGACGCTCAACGCGGGCAAGGCCCTCGTTGAAGAGGTACTCTGTGACTGCGTTCGCTACCACAACAGCTGCGTCACGGATGTTTGACATCGGCGGGTAGATGAGCCCCTTTGCAAACTGCTCATCGGTGACCATCGACGCCAGTGCGCGCGCTGCAACAGCGAAGGCTTGATCTGGAATGCGCGATGCTTGCGTTGCATACACCGCAAGACCAACACCCGGGAAGATGTAGACGTTGTTGCCTTGGCCAGGATAGTGCGTCGTGCCGTTCAACTCAACGGGCAGGAACGGCGAACCACTCGCAAAGACTGCCGCACCGTTTGTCCACGTGTAGGCTTCTTCGGCTGAGCATTCGCTCTGCGATGTTGGATTTGAGAATGGAAATATCATAGGACGTGGCGTATTGCGCGCCATCTGTTCGATCACATCCTGCGTGAAGCTCTTCGGAATGGTACTCGTGCCGATGATTGCTGTGGCGTTCGTAACCGTTACCGCCTCGAGCAACGTCGACACATGCGGTGCGTCGTGCGCGAATGGCTTCTTGGTGTCGGCAAGGTCTTCGCGGGAAGACACGACGAGCCCCTTACTATCAACAAGCCAGCAACGCTTGCGTGCTTCATCGATCGTGATGCCTTTTGCGACCATGATATTGCAGAGGAGATCTGCAATGCCTGTTCCGGCAGAGCCAGCACCAAAGAACAAGAACGTCTGTTGCGAAAGATGCTCGTCCTTCATCCGAAGAGCAGCAAGAATTCCCGCGACGCCAACAGCAGCAGTACCCTGAATGTCGTCGTTGAACGACGAGATGCGATCGCGATAGCGCTCGAGGATCGGACCCGCATTGGGATTGGCGAAGTCTTCCCACTGAATGCTGCAGGTTGGAAACACCGTTTCGATAGATGTGACGAACTCTTCGACGAATGCATCATACTCTTCGCCAGCAAGACGCTTTTGGCGAATGCCGATGTAGAGCGGATCGTTCAGGAGCTCTTCGTTATTCGTGCCGATGTCGAGAACGATTGGCAGCGTAAGATGTGGCGGCACACCAGCGCATGCGGTGTAGAGCGCGAGTTTACCAATCGGGATGCCCATGCCCTGTGCGCCAAGGTCACCGAGACCAAGAATGCGCTCGCCATCAGTAACGCAGATCCAGCGTACGTCCGACTCTGGCCAGTTCCGCATCACCTCGACCATACGACTGCGGTGACGTGCGCTGATGAAGAGTCCTTTCGGGCGACGATAGATGCGTCCAAACGTCTGACATGCCAGACCAACGGTCGGCGTGTAGACCACCGGCATGTACGCAACTGGGTCGCGCATGAGGATGTGGTAGAACAGACTCTCGTTGCGCTCTTGGAGATCGCTGAAGTACACATAGCGATCGAGGTCTGTTGGCAGCGATCGGATATGACCTTCAATGCGTTGAAGCTGCATGTCAAGCGACGAGACGATGTCGGGGAGCAAGCCGCTCAACCCATACTTCTGCCGCTCTTCGCGTGTGAATGCCGTACCCTTGTTGTATCGCGGATCCCGGAGCATGTCCAGGCCACGCTTCGATGTTTCATCATGTATTGACATAGCCTGCTAAAATACGGACTCTTCGTAGCTTCGAATACTATGAAGCAGTTTCTTTCCTTGCTTTTCTGCGCGATGTGCTTGGCGAGCCAGCTCTCCGCACAAAGCACTGCGCAACCAAAAACTTATCGCACCGGAATGTTTTCCGATCGCCTTGGCATCGATGGCGGACTCTACTTCCCGATGGGCGACATCAAGCGCGGTCTCGACTTGTCGACTGCATGGGGCATGAATCTCAACTTCTGGCGCTTCATTGACGATCGTGTTGTCGGCGTGGTTTCTGTTGGCACATCGTTCTACCAACTTGGCAAAAATGTCCCGACAGATTCAGCAACCATTGACCTTTCGGAGCTCTCACTCAATGCGACACCCATCATGGGCGGCATTGGGTATGTGTTTGGCACGCAGGATCTTCACCCCTACGTGATGGCACATGCCGGTGCAACACTCATCACGGTCAACATCGGCGCGCGACGTCCATCCGAAGAAATCAATAACGAAGCATACTTCACGATCGGCGCAACAGCTGGTGTTGGATACGCTGCAAGCGCACGTCTCACGATCACATCAAGTGTTCGGTACACGAAGATGTTTCGCGAAGATCTTCAAACACTCTCCGTTCTCTTTGGCATCGCCTACCACTTATGAATCTCCGTACGACGCTCGTTATCGTGCTATCGTTCTGCACACTCGCAACAATCACGCAAGCGCAGGAGAAGCACCTTCGCAACATCAAGCAGCTCACGTTTGGTGGCGACAATGCAGAAGCATATTGGAGTCCTGACGGCACGAAGCTCGCCTTCCAATCGAACTTCAAGGGATGGGGCCATTCGTGCGATCAGATTCACGCGTTGACGATTGCAGCAGCTGGTGATTCAACGTACCGTCCGCCGATGATCAGCACTGGAAAGGGGCGCACCACGTGCTCGTACTTCATGCCGAACAGTCGCGATGTGCTGTACGCCAGCACACAGCGTCACGACGATACATGTCCGCCCGGACCACCAGAGCGTGCCGACCGCAAGTACCTGTGGCAAGTACTCCCGACGTACGACATCTACGTAGCAGATCCATCCGGCAGCGTGATCGACACGCTCACCGATCGATACGGCTACGATGCCGAAGCAACGGTTTCACCCAAGGGCGACAAGATCGTCTTCACATCGGATCGCAGCGGCGACCTCGAATTGTGGACGATGAACATCGACGGATCGGATGTGCGACAAGTGACGAACGAGCTCGGCTATGATGGCGGCGCGTTCTTCTCTCCTGATGGAACGATGCTCGTGTACCGCTCGTCGCGACCGAAGACGCCCGAGGAACAAGCCGAGTACAAGGAGCTTCTCGCGCAGGGCCTCGTCGCACCAACAAACATGGAGATCTACGTCTGCAACGTCGACGGATCAAACGTGCGACGCATCACATCTCTTGGCAAAGCGAACTGGGCGCCGTTCTTCCATCCGTCGCAGAAGAAGATCATCTTCTCATCGAACCACGCATCACCACGCGGCTACGACTTTCAGTTGTACATGATCAATGTGGATGGAACGGGGCTCGAGAAGATCACGAGCGAGAGCATCTTCAATGCATTCCCGATGTTCTCGCCCGATGGCAAGTACATCGTATGGTCGAGCAATCGCAATAACCAAGGCACGCGCGACACAAACGTGTTTGTTGCCGAGTGGGTTGATTAACCTACTTGAACAGCGACCTCTGTTCGAGCTGACATTACGCCGATCGGAGCAGCTGACAGTGTGTTGTTCTGCGCACATACCGCAACGAATGCATCAACATGCGCAGGATCGACACTCACCAACAGTCCACCGCTTGTTTGCGGATCGCATAGCACCGCACGTTGCTCGTCTGTGAGCGCACTGATGCGATGACCATACGCTGCGAAATTGCGATTGGTACCACCAGGCACGCAGCCTTGTGCGACGTAGGAACGAATCGCGGCATCATCGATGAGTGGCACCGCTGATGCGTCGAGCAACGCAGTGCACGATGCGCCATCGGCAAGCTCCACTAAGTGTCCGAGCAAACCAAACCCCGTGACGTCGGTCATCGCATGCACGTATGGCAATGCGCCAAACGCTGCACCTGCCGTATTGAGTTTCACCATCACGTCGCGCGCCCATGTAGCGTGCTCGGGTTGCAGCACGCCTTTCTTCTCGGCCGTGGTGAGGATGCCTACTCCAAGCGGTTTGGTGAGAAACAACACGTCGCCTTCCACGGCGCCTGTGTTTGTTTTGAGATGCTCCAATGCTACTCGCCCCGTAACAGCCAGACCAAAGATCGGCTCCGGACTGTCGATGCTATGTCCGCCTGCAAGTGGAATACCCGCCTCGGCGCACGCCATGCGCGCCCCTTCCAGAACTAAGCGTGCAGCCTCGACTGGCACCGTATTGACGGGCCAACCCAACACGGCAATAGCCATCATCGGCGTACCGCCCATTGCATAGACATCGCTGATTGCGTTCACACTAGCGATCCGACCAAAGTCAACAGGATCGTCGACGATGGGCATGAAGAAATCCGTCGTGCTCACAACCGCCGTACCATCACCAAGGTCGTACACAGCTGCATCATCGCGTGATGCATTGCCCACGAGCAACCGCGCATCATGCGGCGCAACAAACGTCGAATGCAAGATGGTGTCGAGCACTGATGGAGAAATCTTACATCCACAGCCAGCGCCGTGCGAGTATTGCGTTAGCCGATAGGTAGATGCGGTCATGGTACTATTGTGTTGGTGATGCGTCGTTTGTGGTAGTATGCATAGGTCGCGTCGTAGTACGACAATGCAAGGTCTGCTGCAGTAGCGAGGTCGCCTGCTGCAACAGCTTCGCACGCACGTGCATATCGCTCTCCTCCGAGCTTGCGCTCTATGCGAGAGAATGCAGAGAGCAACATCTCAGCAGAAACTTCACCGTAGTCGCGCACTAAGCGAGCAATGCGTTCTTCGCGTGGCGTGTCAAGCGTCGTCATCCGAGCTGACTGCATGGCATCGAAGAGCACCTCAGGAAGATACACTGTTCCTATGGGCCTGCTTTCATCTTCAATGAAGATCTCACGCGAGGGGTCGCACGATGCTAGAGACATTGCAATCATGTTATGTACGTGCTCGGTTGTCGGCTGAGGACCCATTGCTCCGAAAACTGATCCCTTATGATGAGCTAGTGCTTCAAGATCGAGGGCCTGTTCACCACGCCCTATTAGGTCATGCAAGTAATCAGTCTTGCCGGCACCGGTCATTCCACCGATCACATGATACTTCCAAGGCTGTGCAATCACATTTCGCGCCCACGCCTTGAAGCCTTTGTACCCGCGTGGTACGATGCGTGTTTGCAATCCAGCAGCGGCATAGAGCCATGCGACCGATGAGCTGCGCATGCCACCACGCCAGCAGTAGACGATGAGTGGACGGTCGAGGGCACGCGCACGTTGGACGAGTTCAAGCATGCGCGAACCGACATAGCGCAAGCCTTCGTCGAAGGCGATCGCTGCACCCTGCTGCACGTACAGCGTGCCTACATGCGCACGCTCGTCGTTGCTGAAGAGTGGGATGTTGATTGCATTTGGAATGTGTCCCTGCTGGTATTCAGCAGGTGAACGCACATCGATGATGGCGTACTGTGGATCTCGCAGATCGTCAAACACCGTAGTCATCGTGTTCCGGTAGCTGTGAGTATTCGGACCGTTGAGTAACAACGTCCTCGGGATCAGCGCGACGGTACTGATTCAATGTCACATCGAGTTCAGATGGGAGTTGGTCAACGTCGCGCACAACTATCGTTGTTGCGCGCTCACGACGTCTATACAACCACGATGTGATAATCTGGAGCTCATCAAGTTCGCGATCGGTAAACCCGCCACGGGGTGCTGGACGTTGGAAGACGTCCATGAGCATGTCGATGAGTGGTTCGCGCGGAGCAGCCGTGCCGATCACGCGCTGATACATGAGTCGTCCTGCACGCAGCGCATAGACTTCCACCGTCGCATACCGATCACTGGTCGGGATCATGATGATAACATTGGTGTCGGTGATAGCGAGCGGACGATCGGTGCCATGTAGAGTAGCACGTTCGATTTCCTTGATTCCGTCGCGCAGCATTGCCGCACGTTCGAAGTCAAGATCGAGCGCAGCTTCCTCCATCTGCATCGAAAGGCGTCCAATCGCTCCGGTCTGTACGTTCATCAGGAATCTGCGTGCGTCGTCGATAGACTGCCGGTAGTCGTCAATTGTCTGGTGAAGTGCACACGGACCTAGGCAGCGCTTGATGTGGTAGTCGAAGCATGGCCTCACGTCGGCATGCGGGAACAGTGCCCCATTGCACGTGCGGAGTTGGTGCTCCCGCACAACCATATCGCGGATGCGCTCGGCCATGCGCTGACTCCGGAACGGACCAAAGTACTCGCCTCCGTCGTCCTCAATCCGGTGCACAAGCTCAAGTCGTGGAAAGTCTTCCGATGTGATCTTCAGGAACGCGGGCGCATGATACTCCAGGCTTGCTCGGTTATGGAGCGGACGCTTGGTCTTGATCTCGCGTGATTCGAGCAACATCGCACCAAGTTCGGTCCCTGTTACTTCCCACTCGATGTGCCGGATATACCGAATCATCTTCTGCACGGATTTGCCGTGCAGCGGACCTTCATGGAAATACTGACGCACACGGTCGCGAAGCGACTTTGCCTTACCGATATAGAGCGTGTTCTTCTTGGTGTTCAGGAAGTAGTACACACCGGGCTCATCAGGCACTTCAGCAAGACGCGGTGCAAGGAGTTGCTTGACGCGTTGATTGGACTTCGTCGGTGGGAGTTGACGTTGCGCGTGCTGAAGTTCGATCAAGTCGCCGAGCGTCGCGGCATCGTGCTCTGATCGTGCGCGCTCAATCAGTTTGATCAACACCTTTGCAGTCGCTTCCGTATCACCCATCGCTCGGTGGCGGGCTGTGATCGTGCAACCGTAGTGCTCTGCAACAATGCCAAGATTATGTTTTGCCAGACCAGTGCTGAGACGTCGCGAGAGACGGCAGGTGCAGAGGCGCGGGACGTCTGGCACCGGCTCGCCCATGCGCTGGATGGCATGACTGACGAAACTCCAATCAAACCCGACATTGTGTCCGACGAAGACTACCACCTGATCACCTGCGCCAAGCTCTGCCGCGATCGTCGGAAGCACGGCATCTTCGTCTGGCGCATCACGCACCATGTCTTCCGTGATGCCGGTCATCAACTGAATGAAGTCTGGGATCGGCTGCCGCGGATTCATCAGCGACTCGTACCGACGCACGATATCGTCGTCCTCGACCACGCACATCGCGATTTCGGTCATGCGATGATCATGAGCCTTGCCGCCGGTGGTTTCGACGTCAACAACGACAAACCGAACTTGATCGAGTGGGGTCGTGAGCACGCCGCAAAATAGTATGCGGCGTGCTCCATTCCCCCATCGTTATCGCACAACTACCGGGAATACAACCGAAACGTCGGTCTCGTCGCTCGGCGTGGTGCCGTTTTTCGTCGACGCATCATCGAAGTGCGACAGCTGTACCGACATTGTACCGGCAGGAGCAGAGCCACTCTGGCTCAGCGCAAATGCCAATCCGACAGGCAACTGACGGCTGTCCTTGTCAGTGATCGTCAGCGCGCCAAGGCCATCGCTTAACTGATAGAAGAACTGGTGGTTATCCCGCTCGGCCTCGATCGTCGGCGTGAGATCCTCAGCAGGCGACACGGATCGATTGGCGACACGCAGTCTTCCGGTGTATGTCATCCCAGGTACCAGCACGACAGTGTCGATACGGTTCGGGTTTGCCCCGCCCGGACCGTCAAGATCTTCCCACGTCACGATCTGTCGTGGAACTGTTGGATCGGATGCCGTGAGCTCGATCTCGATCGTTGTCACAACGTCGTGATCTGCGTGATCGTGCGGGTCCTGCACGCGCTCCGAGCACCCGCTGAGCCCGAGGGCCATAATCGCGATCGCAGCAAGCGGAGCAAATCGCTGGGTGAATGTGGTAATGTTCATCGAAACCTCTGAGTGTGTTAGAAAATGGTGGTAAAACGAAGAATGATATTGCGTCCGGGATCATCGGCGAAGTACCGATAGCGGTTGAGATAGTCGCGATACTGCGTGTTGAGGATGTTCGTACAGGAGATCGTAATCCGCATCTGCACCGATGGCGCGAGATCGATCATGCCACCGAGGGAAGCATCAAGCAATGCATAATCTGCCGGAGGCGCAGCATAGTCTTGTCCGACCACATACTGGTCCTGTCGACGAACACCAAGTACGCTCACA
Organism: Melioribacter roseus P3M-2; assembly: GCA_945883395.1. Taxonomy (GTDB): domain Bacteria; phylum Bacteroidota; class Ignavibacteria; order Kapaibacteriales; family Kapaibacteriaceae; genus UBA10438. The sequence goes on along the minus strand of CAMCXP010000005.1, from coordinate 15,740 downwards.
TCAACAAATGCATCGTGCACATGCCACACATCCTCCGTGTGAATGTGCATGCCAAGTCGCGCACGATCACTCGGCATAAGGAACAGCGGCTCGTCTGCGCGGGTATCGGTGCCGCGCACGATGCTGGATGTTGCATACGCCTGCACACCACCCGTGACATGTACGCGCAGCGAGACGTCGCCACCAGCGAGCAACGCTGGCACTTGTGTGAAGCGATACGTTGGGAACGTACCACGCACGGTTATTGTCGGACGTGATGGATCGGGGAGTGCGAGGATGTATCCATCAAACAGGTTGGCATACGCCGTAACTTCGACCTCGACGGACGGTGTCGAGAGCGCATAGGTTGCATCGAAGCCGACTGATCGCTCTTCGTGCAACGTGCTGTCGCCGATCTCGTAGAGCGCGCTTCCGTGGTGCACATCATTAGCGTAGAGCTCGTTCACTTGCGGCGGACGCCACGCGCGGGCAATATTGAGTCCGATGGACTGCTCCTCACTCAACGCATACAGTGCGCCAGCACTTGCCGTAACCGATGCAAAGGTGCGCTGCTGCTCTTCACGAGCAGAGGTGTTACGTCGCTGAATCGACACGTCGAGCCAGCGCACATCGTACCGCACGCCAGCGCTTAGCGTAAGATCGTCAAGCATGAGTGATTCGTAGGCGAAACCCCCTACACCCCATGCGACGTAGTCTGGCACAAGGAAGACTGTCCCGCTTCGATCATTCACCTGTCGCTGCGCACTGATACCCGCCGTCCCGCGGATGTTCTTCGCGAGATCATGTTCGAGCTTTGTATCGAGCGTGTATGTGGTGAGCAGCAAGTTCATTGCTGGGGTTTGTAATGCACGCTGCAGTCGTGCGGCAGAGTCGGGTCCGATGATGCGCGTGTTATGTGCATCGTATTCAATCCGATCGTTCTGCTGCCATCCATACGTCACGCGCAGCACTGCATCGTCGTGCACGCGTGCATGTCCCTGCATCGAGAGCAACGTGTGGGAGATTTCCTGGCGCGGACTCGTGATTTCGTACCCGAACGCCGGCGAGGTTGATGGTCGTCCACGCTCAATAGCGCGACGTAAGTCTTCTGCGTTGCCGAGATGCGATCCGGCGAACACACCAAGCGTTGTAGCGTACAACGATCCCATGACGGTCATGCCGAGATCGTCATCTCCAATGCCTACGGTGCTTCCGACGCTCCACTCGCTGAACCCGGTATTGCCGAGCACGTATGTTGGTGTTCGTGCATCACCGGCACGTCGCACGGCCCCTTGCACCCGATAGCCAATCGAAAGACTATCGGAGATGCGATCTTCGAGAAAGCCACCGATAGCCCCTTGACCGGAGTTGGAGAAGAGGTTTGCCGAAACTTCGCCATGCATCACGTCATCGTGTGGGAGGGGGCGCGGCAAGACATCGATCACGCCGCCCATTGCGTTGGGTCCGTACATCACCGATGCAGGCCCCTTGACAACAGCGATGCGCGCAGGTGTGAATGGATCGATTTCCGGTGCGTGTTCGGCGCCCCATTGTTGACCCTCCTGCACAACGCCATGGTTACGCAGGACGATGCGCTGCCCCATCATGCCGTGGATCATGGGCTTGCTAATACTTGGTCCGGTCTGCACAACCGTAACGCCCGGCACACGCGTGAGAACATCGGCAAAGGTTTGTCCACGATGCTCATCAATCTGCGTGGCAGAAAGTTCGGTAACGTGTTGCGTGGGCAGCGCGCTCGACCCATGCGATGTGCGTGATTCGACCACCACTGCGCCTTCGGATCGGCGTTGCGAAGGTACAAGCAGCACCTCGATGCGCACATCATCACGTCCGCCTAGCGCAAGCATCATGCGCTTCGTTGTGTAGCCAACGTGCGAGAACTGCAACAGCACCGAATCGCCCGCAACATCGTGTAGGTGAAACACACCATTGCGGTCCGACACAGTACCACGTGTTGTACCGATTACACGGATTGTAGCAGCATGAAGGGGTTCACGCGTGGCTGTGTCACGTACAACACCATGCACGTGCACATCAAAGAGCGCAAGGAGCGCCAAGAGAGCAATCACAACTCATCACACCAGGAATGGACAAAATGCACTGCCGTAGCAGCGCATGCCGAGGGTGGTTAGATGGTTGTAGGGGGCGCTCTACCGGGTTGTTGGAGCGGACATCGATCGCTGACCATGTTGGCGATTAGCGGCTCATGCGCCGTGCCAACCATGTCGATCACGACATGATGCTCGAACACGATCGCTGTGTGTACGTCCTTGGTGACGTCGCAGAGCGCACACGCATCGTGCGCATCGTTGTGGTGGCATTGCTCAATGTGCTCCGCCTTGAAGATCTCACCACCGTGTGCATGCACTGCCCCAGCGCTCAGAACGAGCACGAAGCAAAGAAGCACGATGGTGGCCAAGGGGCGAAGCATGGATGCAAAGATAGAACAAAGAACGCCACATTCTCGTGCTCCGTATTTTGCCCCATGCGCGCAATCATCCTCGACTCCGACGGTCTCCACCTGCGAGACATCCCCTCTCCGCACTGTCCACCGGGCTACGTTCGCCTGCGGCTTCATGCTGCAGCACTCAACCACCGGGATCAGTTTATTCGCGAGGGCAAGTACGCCAAGATCGAGCTGCCGGCAATCCTCGGCAGCGATGGTGTAGGCACGGTGATCGAAGCACCGACGAGCGCGCATCTGATTGGCACACGCATGATGATCAATCCTGCGCTTGAATGGGGCGAGGATGATCGCGCGCAGGGTCAGAACTTTAGCGTTCTTGGCATGCCCACACAAGGCACCTTCGCCGAAGAGATCGTTGTGCCAGAACAGAACGTCTACCCCGTTCCCGAACATCTGACCGATGAACAGGCGGCAGCACTACCATTAGCAGGACTCACAGGGTACCGCGCGCTTATTACGCAGGGGTTCTGGGAGCCCGGACAAACCGTGCTCATCACGGGCATTGGTGGTGGCGTTGCGAGTGTAACACTCGCCTTTGCCCATGCACTTGGCGCACGTGTTATTGTGACAAGCACGAGCGACGCAAAGCTTGCGCGTGCGAAGGACCTTGGTGCGACTGCTGGCGTCAACGTGCGCAGCGACGGCTGGGCGAAACAGGTGCAAGCGCTGGGTCCGATCGATTGCATTGTTGATTCAGTTGGCGGAGACACCATCAACGATCTCACCAGCATCATTCGTCCGGGTGGACGTATCGTTGTCTATGGCGCAACGCTTGGACACGTGCCGACGTTCAACATGAGCAAGATGTTCTGGAAACAGATTCACCTCATCGGATCAACAATGGGTACACCTGCAGACTTCGAGGACATGGCGCAGCTGGTTGAAACAGCGCGCATTGTTCCGATGGTGGATTCCGTGTTCCCTCTCGCAGACGCTGAGCGCGCATTCGACCGCATGATTGCGGCCGAGCAATTCGGAAAGATCGTTCTTCGATGCAACTAACCTCGCTTCTCGGACACGCCGCTGAACTTGTGCGCATTATTCGCAAGAGTCCACAGCCTGGCGATGCTCTCGCGTCAGAGTACTTTCGTTCCAAGAAATACCTGGGCGCAACAGATCGTCGATTCATCTCGGGACTGGTGTTTCATGCGCTTCGCACGCTGGTGCTTTCCGAACGTGTCGCAGAGCGTCTGGGGCTCGCCGATGTAGTACATGGGGCGTACGTCTTGCGCGACAATCCCGACAACGTTGATCTCTCCTGGATTAGCGAACTCCCGATTCACGAACAGGTCTGCACGCAAGAATGGCTACTCGATGCAACACGCGAGCGCTGGGGCGACGACGCTCCACAGGTATGGCGTGCGATGATGGACAGCGCACCGATGGTGCTGCGTGTCAATCTCCGTCGGGCTAGTCGCGAGCTCGTGCTAAAGCAACTCCAGTCTGATAACATCGAGTGTACACTCGGCGCAATCTCCCCCGCTGCGATCGTTGTGCATCAGCGCGTCAATCTTATGCAGCACCCGCTCTACCTCAGTGGCATCGTGGAGGTACAAGACGAAGGAAGTCAGCTCATTGGTTATGCGGCAGCTCCCGACGAGCACATACGCATCCTCGATGCGTGTGCTGGTGCTGGAGGTAAAACGCTGCACTTGGCAGATCTTCAGAATGATCACGGCAAGCTTGTTGCACACGATATCGCATGGCCTCGTCTGAAAGAGGTTTCCAAACGTGCTGCTCGTGCTGGCGTACGTTCCATCCGCGTCGAGCACAACGCAACGTTCGACCGACCCCAGTTCGACATGGTCGTAGTCGATGCGCCCTGCAGTGGCATGGGCACAGTACGACGTTTGCCGATGGTAAAGTGGCGTCTGCAGCCCGACGTCGCGGCACGCCACGGCGCAAAGCAACGCGCCATCCTGTCGCAATACGCCGGTGCCGTTGCGCCGGGAGGAGTACTCATCTACGCAACATGCAGCATCCTGCCCGCAGAGAACGAGCACGTGGTTGCAGCATTTCTTGCGGAGCATCCAGAGTTCGCACCCGATGATCTGGCACCGATCATGGAGCGCATGAACGTGCAGATACAGACAACGGGCCACACCTTGCAGTGCGACCCGTTGCATCATTCGACAGATGGATTGTTCGTCGCACGCATGCGACGGAGCGAGTAACGCGTTAGCGCGCCACTGTGATTGGGAGTGTGATGCGCTGAGCACCAGCTGCAATCTCGAGGCGATGCACACCAGATGCACATGCGGCAACATCGACAGGTAGGATGTGCACACCTGTAACAAGACTACCAGCGAGCGTTTGTGCGACGCGACGCCCTTGTAGATCGAGCACAGTGATCACAACGTCGGACGTTGCGCCAAGGTTGACCTTGATGTACACCGACGAGGCAGCAGGCTGAGGTCCGACAATCGAAGCCAGAGCGCCCGTCACAGTTACATCGTCATACACGCTCGTTGTTGGTGTTACCACAACTTGTGCAACAGCTGTTGTGATAGCACCACAGCCTCCAGTGACGTCGCAGACATAGGCCCCTTCATCAGACTTCGCAGCTGATGCTACTGCGTAGGATGCAGCTGTTGCACCAGTGATCGCTTCGCCGTTCTTCTTCCACTGATAGGTGAGGTTCGATCCCGAAGCTACGACTGTGAGTGTGAAGCCCTTCTTCTCTTCGACCGACACATTGGATGGCTGCGTTGTGATCGCCGTCTGCGTTGCTACCGATACAGTTGCTGCTGTTGACGTTACCGCTGGCGCACATGTTCCGGTAACGATACAGTCGTATGAACCGCTCGACGATGCATCGACTGCTGTGATGGAGAACGTTGGCTGCGTAGCACCAGCAATCGCTGTTCCAGCCTTGCGCCATTGATAGGTTAGGCCCGGACCAGACGCTTCGATCGACAACGCAAGGGGCTGTCCGACGCACGCGCTAGCATTCACTGGCTGACGGACGATTGTTGGCTTGTCGGAGATAACGAACGGAGCAAGAAGCTTCGTCTCATGACCGTGCATCGTTGTGACGCGCACCACATACTCACCCAACGCAATCTTCGGGATCTTCCACTGGTAGTTGCGTCCGAGAACACTCTTTGCAAGGTCTGTCCATGTGTCCTTGCCAAATGGCGCGAACTGCACGCGATAGCGTACAGTATCATTCACACCATTGATGGCCCATGTCACAGGATATGTCTTATCGATGCAGAGCACGTTGCCCTCAACCGGCAGCGTGAGCTCAATTGTACCGTAGGCAATCTTCCCGATGTAGCCCTTTGGTCCGGACGATGCCTTGCCGAATGTTGAATCGTGCGTACGCAGATCCGCTGACGTCGTGTTTGCGGCATAGAATGGATAGCCATACTTGTTGAGCTGAACGCCAACGACGGTATCGGCAAGCAGACCAGTAACACGCGTGGAGTTAACAATCGAACCAAGGTTAACTGTTGTTACGAATCCATCCGTCGGACCCTGCACTGCGTCGCTTGCGCCATCACCGACAACTGGGTAATCCAACGATGTCGTGGTACCTGCAATCGTAACGCTCGAGCTTGTTTCGCTCAAGCGCGCGGCATACGGCGTGTCGTCACCAGACCCACCGACGTATGCACAACCACTCAGACTTCCGCCGTCAACACCGAGCACTGCGTAGAACGCATCCTTACGTCCGAGGTTCGATGCAGAGAACGAGCCTTCTGTTGGCATGTTCGTCGACGTCGTCGCACCAATAATGTGAATCTTCCCCTTTTCGTCGACCTTCACGAAGACACCTTCATCGTCCTTATTACCACCAAGCAGCGTCGCGAAGCTGTCATCATCTGTCTGCGAAAAGGCCATCGACGCATTGAAGCGAATGACGAATGCATCCGATGCGCCGCCGTTGTACGTTCTGTCGTATGGAAGACGTCCATCCCATGTAGTCGCAAAGGCAGGTACCGCTTCAAAGTCTGTGGCATTGGTCGTGCCCGTTAGGATAATCCGACCAAGGCCATCAAATCCCACAGAGTTGAAATATTCCACTCCTGCTTTGCCGTAGTAACGCGACTGCTGAATTGTACCAGCCGCATTAAATGTCGCGACAAATCCATCGGTCTGTCCAGCAAGCGTGCGCCCACTCGTCAAGTTCACTGTTGCAGTACGCGTGCGGTTGCCGTCACGGTACGTCCACGTCAGCGTCGATGTCGCCGGCGCGGTCACTGTCATCCCCGTTGTCGACAGCGTACTGCCGCAGATCACAATCGTGCCATACTGGTCAACGTCCACTCCGCGCGGGATGTCGTCGTTGTTTCCGCCGTGATAGAATCCAGTGCGAAGCTTTGTCAGTGTCGAATCGAATGAAGCAACAAATGCGTCGAGTGAACCCTTATACGTCTTGCCTGTCGCGGATGTTGTCGTTGGGATATCATTCGAACGTGTTTCACCAACGATCACAACGCCGTTCGCATCGGCCTTCGACATCGCGCGTACACGGTCGTCACCACTACCACCATAGTATGTGTAGCCCAAAACGCGCGTGAGCTGCGCATCACAACGCATCACAAATGCGTCGAGCAGACCATACTTCGTCTTGCGGTATGTACCGAGAGTTTCCGGGTAGCTCAGACCAAGCGTCGAGCCCGCAACAACAACGTCGCCATTATTGAGCATTTCGATACCTGCCACTACATCGAACTCGGATCCACCGATGTAGGCGCCGTACACAAACGATGTTGGAGGTGTTGCCTGAATTGCGCGAGTATCGTCACCGCGGTCACTTGCGATCGTCAGTGCTGCACGAGCTTCCGACGACATCGACGCGATCGTGCGCTCGACACGGCCATCGGCCGTGAGAGCGAACTGGACTGTCACGCCCGGTGCCACGTTTGGGAACACCACGCGGTCGTATGCCGGAACCGTAATGCCCGCTGGGTGCTCCGGCGTGAAATAGGTCGCCGTCGCTACGGCCGCACCATTGACCGGTCGGAGTTGAACAGTACGTCCGTTCACCAGCAGCGTCTGCTGCGACACCGTACCGTGCACGTCGAGCTCGGTGACCGATGCGTCCTGAACAGTTACGCCTGTGGTCGTAATCCACACCACTGCGCCTGGCTGGCGCACGGCATAGAGCACGTGGGACGGCCACTGTCCAGCATTTGCAATAAAGCCCACGCCGCGCAGCGGCATGCGTGTTTGAGTTGCCATGGCAGATGCAGCCAGAGCAAGGCCGACCACAAGGATCGCCATAAGGTGTCGACCAAACTTCATAGGTACTGTGCGAACTGTGCAGAAATTCGTGGAAAGCGCAAGAATCCCGCAAAGTTAGCAAGGTTACATCTGCGTAACAGACGGAACAGCGTACGCTACTTCTTATGCGTCGCGCCCACGACGAGGTCACTTGTGATGCGCGTGCCACGACGATCGGCAACGACTGCTGCAACTGCGCCAGGTACGAGGGGCTCAATAGTCCGCGTTAGGTCATCACGCGACGTCACGGGCCGACCGTTCACTGAAACGATGAGGTCGCCATCCTGAAGTCCAGCGTGGTAGCATGGGCCATAGCGCTTCACATTCTTGAGCGTACATGTGGAACCGGTTGAGACGATCTCTGCGCCAAACAACGGCTTCCGTGTGGCGACGCGATCACGCTGCTCGAACGGGAGTTCCATGGTGTCGAGTTGCACATCGACGGAGAGTGAATCGCCATTACGACCGAGTCCGACGGAGATGCGCTGCCCCGGACGGAACATTGCCATATACTGCATGATGTTGTCCTTGGTGCGGACGAGTACACCGTTCAGCGTTCGGATGATGTCGCCAACCTTGATGCCTGCACGATCAGCAGCACCACCGGTTTTCACACGTTCCACGATCACGGTTTCCTCGACCTTTGATCGGTCGTAGCTCAGCGACGAATCAAAGCTAGCCGAGCTGACCTGCTCCCCAAAAATACTACCAACAGAAATGATAGTTTGGTAGTCGAAAGGAGCTCGGTATGGGACGGAAACATCACACGGAAGAGCAGATCATCGGCATGTTGCGAGCAGCCGAGGTTGTTGTATCCAAAGGTGGTACCATAGACGCCTTTTGCAGAGATCAAAAGATCACAGAAGCAACGTACTAACGATGGCGTAAGATCTACGGCGGTGTAGGCCTTGAGCAGGTCAAGAAGCTCAAGGATGTGGAGGCAGAGAACCGACGCCTGCGACGAGCGGTATCAGATCTGACGGTAGACAACCAGATCCTGAAAGAGGTAGCCCGGGGAAACTTTTGAGCCCGGCTAGGCGCCGTGAGACCGTCCATTGTGTAATGGGTGTCTTAGCGGTGAGTCAGCGCCGGGCATGCAAGACTCTGGGATAGATACGTTCAACGCAGCGTCATGAGGCACTCAAGTGCAAGGCAGAGGATGCCGCTCGTATGCGCATCATTGCCTTGGCAAAGGAATATGGGCGCTACGGCTAACGAATGATATGGGTTTTTATGCAGGCAGAGGGATGGAAGGTAAACCACAAGTTCGTCTACCGCGTGTGGCGCGAAGAAGGACTGAAGGTGCCATCAAAGCAACCCAAGCGTACACGATTCGCCTTCGACAAGATCTCTGCCGAGGGCCGCGACACCATTTTCCGCTACATGCGCGAGTGGCCCGGCACCTCAGTTGATGCAATGTGGAAGTACTTCCTCATGGGCGGACGGATCAAGGACGTACCGAATGATGCGACGGCATTTCCATTCCGCAACGCAACGATGATCTCGTCGATCGATCTTGAGTGGCAAGCGCCAGACAGTAAGTATCTCGCTGCGAATTTTGCGTGGCTCGATGCATTCCATGCTGCAATGGAGCCATATACATCACGGAACAGCGTCATCAACTTCATCGACCGTCGCGAGACGAACTACCTCGAAGCATACTACGGCAACAACCTCGAACGTCTCCGCGCGGTGAAACGTCATCTCGACCCCGACAACGTGTTTTCGAATCCGAAATCGGTGCCATTGTAAATGCAAAGGGCGACCATGTATGGTCGCCCCTCGCTCTTCCCGTTGCGACCCTATGTGGCCGCCAGTGCATCAATGAATCTTACAACGCAATCACATAGCGCACGCCGAGTGCGAGGCGTTCCCATGAAGCTCCACTCGACTGCACTGTGAAAACCAATGCGTTGGAGCCCATGCCGTAGCGGATGTGTGTACCATACGCATTATATGAACCACGATCCCAATTGCTTACAACATCGTTTGACTCTTCTTCTACTGCCCAGCCGAGTGTGAAGAATGGAATGACCGATACACGGTCGGAGACGACGCCAGTATAGGACGTCGACAGGCCGAGTGAGTAGTCACGATCGTTCTTGACGAGGCCACCATTATCGTTGTCGAACCTACCTGATGAGTACCCAGCAACAACGCCAAGATTAAAGCCCCCTGTCGAACCCGCCCACACAGGGAAATAGCCAACGCTCAACGACACGTCTGACGTTGAGGAGGAAAGACCGTCTGAGCCGCCGTTCCCCATAGAGTAATCGGCCTGAACGCCAAGTCCGAACGAGGCCATATACATTGCACCGAGCGCGTATTCGCTCTTGGCATTATCCTTCAACGCAAGACTCGCAAATGGCGTCACCGCCGATGTCCCAGATGGCGTGAAAGGCACCATCTGTGCCGATGCTGTGCCGGCGATCATGATTGCTACAATCATCGTAGCCACAAACTGCTTCATACATCCCCCGATAGATAAAACAATGAACTGCTGTGTGCACGTTGCACGCGACAAGATACACCAACGATACGCATTTGTATCTTTACCGCATTCTTCAACAGCGCTCTATGACTGAGCGCACATAGGGGGCTATGATGAAGGTGTTTGTTGCGCTCTGCGCATGCGTTGCATTGATCGTGTCGTCGTGCACGGAATCAACAGTCATCGAACCGGAGGTTCCATCTACATCCGAGATCCGCATCGGCACGCAAGTGTGGATGACAACGAATCTGAATGTGAGCACCTTCCGAAATGGGGATTCAATCCCACATGCATCGACGTATGAATTGTGGGAGAAGGCTGCGAACGAGGGAACACCTGCATGGTGTTACTACGACAACAATGCAGCGAATGGTGCGCGACACGGCAAGCTTTACAACTGGTATGCTGTGACAGATCCACGCGTACTCGCGCCAGCAGGATATCATGTGCCAACGGATCAGGAGTGGACAACGCTCGTTGATTTCCTCGGCGGTACAGCCGTCGCTGGTGGAAATATGAAGAGTAAGAGCGGCTGGCTTAATAACGGCAACGGCAATGACAGCAGCGGTTTTTTCGGTTTGCCTTCCGGCTTCGTCGACTTCAACGGTCTGTTCTACAGCTACGGTGAACTCGGACACTGGTGGAGCTCAACAGTGAGCAACAACAACCTTGCATGGAAGCGCTACCTCGGACGCAACACACAGAAATGTTACCGCGGCGCATTCTACATGGGCAACGGTTTTTCTGTGCGCTGTGTAAAGGACTAACAACGCCGAACGAGCGAACTCCGCACGGACGACCCTATGTGGTCGTCCGTACGGAATCACGGCATCACCACCAACGGAACACTGCCTGCAACGCCGATGTGGTCGGAGATTACCACGTGGTATGCGCCGGCAGGGATTGCCGACACATTGAACGTGATTCCCTGAATACCTTCACCAACAGCCCCAGCGTACAGAGTTTCGATTGCGCGTCCAACTGCATCGACAAGGCGCACAGTGATCGTGCATGCACGCAGAACCGAAACAGGTACTGTGCACGTGCCTTGCGTTGGATTGGGTGCAGGATCCATCAAGCGAACGCGATATCGCAATGATGCTTCGAGATCTTCATGGCGATCCTGACCAACCGATGTAGGATTTCCTCCAAACGACGAGCCCACAAGGTTTCCATCCTTCGAGAGCTTCATAGCACGAAGCACGGTATTGAGACGACTTGCGCCAAGGGGCTTGCCATTGCGATACTGCTGACGATTGCCACGCAGCGTGTCGAGCTCTTGCGTTGCTACGTACAGGATATCGTCGTATCCCACCGATGCATCTGCCGACCATATCGAGCGATCACCCTCAGAGTATACTTCGTGATTGCTGAAGACCTTCCACGAGTCTGGTGATGTGTGAATTGATCCGACAATTGCAATCACCTTGTGACGCGTGCTGTCCGTCTTTTCGTAGTCGTACGCATCAATCAGCGTGAAGAGCGTTCCACCATTCGATACATCGCCCTTGATATGTCGGAATAGTCCAGTAGACCCGCCGAGATTTGGCGATCCCATGCTCTTCCACACGCCATCGGTATAGCGGTGATAGTTCAACGAGCGCACATAGCTCGCAGAGTCTGTCGAATGTGCGTGACCGTATATCAGCACAACGTCGTTGCCGTTTGACATCAGTTCGATATCCGACTTCACGATGCCAAGTGCAGCTTCATCTACAGAGCCCATGCGCTCCCATGGCTTGGTCGACGTCGCCGAGACTTCCCAATACGAGACTGTCTCTTGTTGCGCGTTTGATTCGTCATATATGCACGCAATCAAATACTGTCCATTCGGGAGTGACGTGATATTGACATCGCGAGCGTTCGGACGCGACCACACAACCTTTGATTCGCCGAGTTGCCAGCCCCTTGCAGTACGAATGATCGGACGCACACGAATGTCCGACATATAGACAGGGGGCTGCCCAGGCAATGGAGATTCAGTGAGTCGAATTGTCTGCCATACAACCATCGCAGTCGATGAGTCATTGGCAACTGCAATGCGAGGTGTACCAGTGAATTGCGCTGGCTCCGAAATGCGGCCAAGCTGCTGTACGGCGTTTGTCGTTGCATCGTACATCGCAGCATGTACTTCTTCGTACCCCAGCAGATCATTGAGATTCGACGATCCATAGTACCGTGAGTCAAACGCATTCTGCGTCCATGCGACAGCAGCATTCCCCTGCTTGCCTACAAGAGCAAGCGTTGCATGATGCATGCCATTGCGATTCTGCATCACGGTTACCGACGATTCAAGTCCGCGCGTTCTGTTGTTCAGCGTCGACAACACAAGGCGACCCGAGTTGTCGAGCAGCGCCTGCTCGATATGCACTGCGAGAAGATTGCTCGTATCGGATGCAATTGCCGGTGCCGGATTGTAAAACGGTAACTCTTGTGACAATCCAGCAAGTGGTTGCACTCGCGTCGGAATTTCAACTGGAGGCTCAGGAATACCTGGCTTAAACAACGACTCCCATGAACTACTGAACACCAAGTACGATGGCATTGCATCGTCATCCTGCAACCAACTGTTCAAGCGACCTCGGAACAAGTCGATATTGATGAGGCCGAAGAACAACGACATTTCTAGATTGAACCAGTTCTCGTGAATACGTCCCGCAGGCCAGTATCGCTCCTTGCGACTATTCACGGCACCCGAATACGTGTTACCGTAGGCCACGACCATGTTGTGAGTGATTGATGCGTTGATACCGAACACACCCATCAGACTTGCATCGATACCACCACCACCTGTGATGATCCACGACATACCCTGACTTGTAGGAAACTCATTTGGCTCTGTCTCAATGCTTGGTGGCTCTTCTTCGCTCAGGTGCACGAGCGTACCAGTTTCCTCAGTTCCCAGATTCACGGTCGACACCTGTCTCGCCGATAGATCCAGCACAAACGTTGGCGTCAAGCTCACAATCGACGTCGCCTTTGCGAGCTTCTTGATGATGCCGCCCATTTCCTTAATCCAACGAACCATACCAACAGGACCACCGCCTCCAGCCGTATACAGTTGACGCACGCGAAGCTCTCTGTTTGGAACGATGGCCGAGTTATCAGCTAACGGTGCATCAACAAAGCGATACAGCGCAGTGAATTCATCAAATGTCGATCCATCATTGACAGTGTTGGAGATGTTGAAGTTTCCGCCGTCTGCGATACTGATCGTAGGCTTCCAAAACGATTCCGTTTGCGGTGCATCAAGGATAGAAAAGCCTCGTGACTTCGTGTTGTAACGCGCCGCTACACTGAGAGATCCATTGGGATCACTCGATACAAGCTTGCTTGAGACACGGCCGAACAATGGAAGGACATCGCTGACAGCAAAGAATGGCATTGGGATGCGAACTGCGAGATCAATCAGACTGTCTGTCGCTGCACCACTGAGCGATACGTCTGCACCGTTCAGCCAATCAGCGCGTGGAAGAATCGTAATCGCAGTCTTCTGGATCTTCGTTGGCTTCGTCGCGCCAGCAAACTGGTACCCAACATTGATTGCCACACGCGCACGATCACGTGCGACGTGCGGCCACGGATATGACGCAACGTTGCGTTGCATCGTGAAGACTGACGTTGAATCAGCGACACTGCGTGATTGCGCACCAACAGCGAGTCCGTCAAGCACTGTTTCGTCGCTACTCATCATCACAAATCGCAGCGAGTCGATTGCCGCCGACTGCGGCTCCATACGGAAGTCGTAGATACTCTTCATGACGTCCGCACTGCTTGTACCGGCAAGCACTGATTGCTCGAATCCTGTCGTATCAGCAACAATGCGTTGATCGGGGAACTCACGCATTGCAATAGGGAATGTATAGAGCTGCTCGAATTCCTTTGTTGTTCCCCTGAGCGATCGAGCATATCGCTGAACGCGAATGCCGACAGCCGATGCGGTGTCGAACGGATTTAGATTGAGAGCACTACGCACACGGACAGATCCCGGGAGTGGGCTGCGCGCGGCATACACAAAGCCCTGCGGATTGTCTGCAGTGAAGATGCCGAACTCCTTGCTCCAGCCAACAACACTGATGGCAAGACTATCGGCTACCTCAGCACGCGATGTGATAAACCACGAAGGCGAAACACTTGCAACGATGGTTGTTGTCGGAGCTCTGCCCTGCTGGAACGGACCCCATCCCTTCGACGAGTATACCCAGTTGCGCTCACGCGGCGCGTCCATCACCGGCTTCACTTCGATCAGCGCGAGCGTATCAAGAATTGCCGGCAACTGCACACACGTCGATGTCCGAATGAGGCCCCGAATGAAGAACGGACTATCCTCATGACGCAATGTGTTGAAGTCGTACTCCGCAAAGCGAATCGTGTCACCATTCGGACGCGCAGCCGCAAACGTTGTCACAACGCGCGAAGAAGCATCGACGATTTGAAGCGAGTCGATTTCGGTGATGCCGTTCACGTTCGTCGCCACCATTTGCTGGCGCAACGCAAAGCTTGTTGTATCGTTCACGCGGTACGTCGGATACGACAGACCAAGCGGAACATGAAGCAATGGGTTCGTGCGAAGCTTCAACGGGATTGTTGTGGCCACGCCAGCCCTCGGCAGCGTCATACTCTCCGAGTACACGGTCATCCGCACTGCATCAGTTGAAAGCGGCAGCTTCGACACTGCATACAGTGCCTGTGCGACAATACCTGTGGACGATAACTGTGCCGGCACAGGAAGCATCTCGCGGTCGATGACGTTCCCCGCACAATCCAATACATCCATGACGATAGAATCAATAGCAACAGTGGGTGCAAGCCCCTTACCGGATGTCCAACGAAGCGTGAGTTCAGCAATATCTGATGAGCCCTGACGAAGTGGACGGTTCACATACGTTGGCGGAGCTGTCGTAGCGTCGAGTGATTTTAGCGTAAGACTAAACGGCTGTTGCTGCGATGTGATCGCACGACGATATCGGATCCCATCAACAGGTCCGCCGTCTGATATGTAGCGAACTTCGAGTGCTGCGATGTTGAATGCACTAAACGCAAACGGTGATGCAACACGCAGCGTAGGATCATACCCCAATCGATACGGAACGTCGAGCGCAATTGAGTCAATGATGTTGTCGCGATCATCATGCACGAGCAATTCGATCTGTCTCGTCTGTGCTGGAATGCGACTGAAGCTGAGCGTGTTTTGGAACGGCTTTACTCCGCGAATCAGTTGCGTTGTTGGATCAACATTCCAGTCAAGACGAAGAACATCAAACGGTATCGCGGACGTCATCGACAGTGTGTCTGGCGCTGTGTTGATCGAGCGCACGACTTCAGCTCCATCATCTTGCACATATGGCGTGACTGCCGATACACTCACCTTTGCGTTCACAGGAAGCACACCCGCATCTGTGGTCCATTCAACGGAGTCCTGTCCGGCTGTGCGCGTGATGATGTTTTCGACGACAGCGTCTGGATCACTTGTTCCGCTAAGTGCAAACCGCACTGCCGTCGCCTGTGGAAGAATCTTGCGCAAACGCAACGTGATCGGCTGGTTTCGTG
>CAMCXP010000004.1 GCA_945883395.1 Melioribacter roseus P3M-2 | reverse complement strand
CTCTCAATGGCCGTGAAGAACTACGTGGAGGATGTCGACACACAGAAACTCACCGAAGCTGCAATTAAGGGCATGCTCAACGAGCTCGATCCTCATTCGGTGTACATCACGGCGAAGGAAATGCAGAAGGTCGAAGAAGACTTCCGCGGATCGTTCGATGGTATTGGTGTTGAGTTCGACATCATCAACGACACCGTAACGGTAGTTGCGCCGATCATTGGCGGACCAAGTGAAGCGCTCGGTATCCAGGCTGGCGATAAGATCGTGCGCATCAACGATAGCACGGCCATCAAGCTCACGCGTGAAATGGTTCCGAAGAAACTCCGCGGTCCGAAAGGCACCGTGGTCAAGCTTCACATCAAACGTGCAGGCGAGAAAGAACTCCTCGTCTTTGACGTAACACGTGATAAAATTCCGATCAATTCCGTCGATGCATCATTCATGATCGATGGCACCGACATTGGCTACATCACGATCAATCGCTTCAGCTCAACGACGTACGACGAGATGATGAATGCAGCAGAGCGCCTACGCGGCGAAGGCATGAAGCGACTGCTGTTGGATCTGCGCTACAATCCGGGTGGATTCTTGGATCAGGCATTCCGGATCGCTGATGAAATCGTGCCTGCCGGACAGAAGCTCGTGTATACCAAGGGCCGTCGTCCAGAGTTTGACGAAGATTTCTGGTCAACACCAGGCGGTGCACTCGAGAACATTCCGCTTGTAGTCATGATTAACGGTGGTTCTGCATCGGCAAGCGAGATTGTCTCGGGCGCTGTGCAGGATCTTGATCGTGGTCTTGTTGTTGGAGAAACATCATTCGGTAAGGGGCTTGTACAGCGTCAGTACCCACTTGGTGATGGCTCGGCGTTCCGACTTACAATCTCGCGCTACTACACTCCATCAGGTCGCCTTATTCAGCGTCCGTACGACGACAAGGCGAAGTATTACTCTGGTGATGGACGCGACGAAGGTGACGAGGGCGACAACATCAATCACACAACGGACGACAGCACTAAGACACGTCCGAAGTATAAGACTGTTGGTGGACGTACAGTATATGGCGGTGGTGGCGTAACACCAGATTACATCGTCAAGCAGGACACGATCGGATTCCTTGCCCGCAAGCTTCGCGCGAAGAATGCCTTCTGGGAAACTGCCGACCAAATCATGAAAAACCGCGGCAAAGACATCCGTGCCATGTATGGTACCGACATGAAGAGGTACCTTCGCGAGTTTCGCGTAACCGACGAAGACATGTCGATCATGAAAACCATCGCCGCCACGAAGGACGTTGAGTGGAAGGCCGATGAGTACAATCAGGACGAAGACTACCTGCGCCTTGCTGTGAAAGCACTCATCGGTCGTGCCGTATTCAACAACAATGGATATACAGCAGTGATGCTCACCAGCGATAAGCAGGCGAAGAAGGCAATCGAGCTTTTTCCCGAAGCAAAAAAGATCGCCAAGATCAAGTAACATCAGTCGAACACAATCCGGATAATCAAACCACGTATGATGAATTTCTGCACCCGCACAATCCTGATTCTTTGCGCAGCGCTGTTATCTGCATCCTCCGCCTGTGCGCAGGATCCAAGCTTCTTTGCGCCAGGCGAAGAGCTCACATATCGTGTGTCGTATCTCAACGTCACGCTTGGTACCATCCGCACGTTGACCGAGCAAGCAACAACGTTTAACGGACAACGAGCATACAAGGTGAAGGTCTTCATCGATTCGCATCCGAACATTCCGTTTGTATCGCTGCACTCCGTGTATGAGTCATGGATGGATGCGACGGCCACGTACTCGATGCAGTTCGTTGCTAACACCGAACGTGATGACAAGAAGTGGGAGCTCGACAAGTATCTGTTTGACTACCCAAACAAGAATCTCACGATGGAAAAGTATCGTGACAACAAGAAGGTGAAGTCAAGGGATTTCGATATTAGAAAGCGTTACAACGACGGAAGCTCGTTGCTCTTTGCTGCACGTTCGCTGCTGCTATCGAAGAAGAGTCTGCGTATGCCAACCGTGATCATGGAGGATACTGTAAGCACTGTTGTCAATTTCAACGGCAAGCAGGAAGCCGTTTCGATCGATGCGGTGTCGTACCCGATCAAGACTACATACCTCAATGGTGATGCCAACTGGACGGGTATCTACGGATTGTCAGGTCGCTTCGAGGGCTGGTTTAGCGATGACGACGCACGCATTCCCGTGAAAGCCAAGATGAAGGTCTATGTTGGTTCGGTCACGATCGAGTTGCAGAAGTGGCGTCGTGGCTCATGGCAGCCACCGAAGGCTAACTAACACGTCGCCCATGCGCACGGTGATCGTTGATGGTGGTGGATCAACAACAGACGTTGCTGTTGCCATCGATGGTCACGTTGCTTCACGTACCATCCTTCCCAGCGTTAAGCCCTCGGGTTCCGATCTGCACACAGATGAGCTGTGCCGAATGCTCGGGACGTTCCTCGCATCAACGTCAATTGCACCCGACGCCGATGCCACATCCCGGCTTGACGGCGTGGTTGTGGGAATGGCTGGCGTATGGTCACCGGCCGAGATGCACCGTTATCAGATCGCATTGCGTGATTCGTGGCAGACGTATGTAGGCATGGATGTGCCACAACTTGTGGTTATGAGTGATGCAGAGCTGGTGATGGTTGCCGCTCATGGACGCTGTGAGGGCGTTGTTGTGATTGCTGGAACTGGCTCGATCGGTCTGCGCCGTATGGCGGATGCTCGCCTGCTTCGTTGCGGAGGATGGGGTCCGCGCATTGATGATGCAGGTGGAGGTTTCTGGCTTGGACATGAAGCATGTAAGGCTGTGGCGCACATGCTTGATGGACGTGGTCCATCCACGCTGTTGATTCGTCCCGTTGCATCATACGTACGTGCAGACGCAGATGATCCCGATAGTGTTCGCGATGGGTTGCGCCGGAGCTCCATTGAAGGCGTTGCGCGGATTGGATCTGCCGTTCTTACCTATGCCGACGAAGGAGATGAGGTTGCGATCGGACTTCGCACACGAGGTGCTGAAGAGCTTGGCAAGCTGTTTCATGCGCTCGATCCACAGGCGGAATGCCGTGCGATGGTGTACGGTTCGCTCTTCCACAACGTGGTGTATCACACATGTGTTGAGCGGTTTGCAGATCGCCCCCTGCCGCGCGTCGACGACATACTTGAAGCCGTTGCGGCGTCAGTGGACAGCTGATTCGAGGAGTGCTAGTTCGCCAGTACGTGTGGAGAGACGCGTGCGGACGCCAAATGGAAGTGTAAACTTTGTCCGCTCATGTCCATACATCAAGTCTGCAATGATCGGTCCACGCGACAAATCGCGACGCTCTTCTAACACCTCAGCTATCTCGCGATGTGGCGTCGATCCCAATGGTCGGGCCGACTGCGACCAGAATCCATAGGCGATCCCTGCTGGCCGCCGCCGAGGCGTAGCGAGCAAGAGCTGCACGAGCATGCGATCGATACGATATGTTTCCTCGCCGATGTCCTCAAGTGCAAGGATGCTTCCGCGTAACGAAGGCATATAGTCGGTACCGAACAGGGAAACGAGCACGCTAAGATTTCCGCCAAGCAGTCGCCCTTCAGCATCACCCGGCTGGAGCGTCCTTGTTGGCCACGGTTGCCGTAATCGACCAAGCGGACGCCGCGATGTGAGAACGCGCCAGAACTGTTCTTCAGAACGCGGATCGATGTTCTCAACCATGTCGACGCTTGGCATCGCACCGGAAAAGGTCACAAGACGTGCCTTCTGCCATAGTGCCAATTGCAGCGATGTGATGTCGCTGTACCCCACGAGAATCTTCGGGTTCTTACGAATCAACCCGTAGTCGAGGCGGTTGAGAAGTCGGGATGACCCATAGCCCCCTCGAGCGCAAAAAATCGCGTCGATACGCTTGTCGGCGAACATTGTGTGAAGATCTGACAGTCGCTGATCGTCTGTGCCGGCTAGGTACCCTGCATGGCGATCGCGGGCGTGCTGTCCGAGAACAACGGTATATCCGAGGCCCTCCAAATACCGTATCCCCTTGTCAAGTCTCGACATATCACGCTGCGGAGAGGCAGGTGAAACGATGCCAATAGTGGCTTTTTTGCGCAGGGCTGTGGGAAACCTAGGTGTCATCTGTGGTAAAAATGGGGAAAACTCATGAAGATTGGCACGGAAGTTGGTCGTACCCGACTGTCATGATACTACTTCGCACGGAATTCGCCCTCATCTTCCTGCTTGTTGCAGCACATTCTGCCATAGCGCAGCAGGGAATCCCTTCGGCAGCAACGCCGATTTCAGGGCAGATTAATCGATATGAATCGGTATCCGCTGTGGTGGCATGTGATACGGTGGTTCGTGTTCGAGCTGTTACACAGTTTCGTGCTGGCGATGAAGTGCTGATGATTCAGATGAAGGGCGCAAAGATCCAAGAACAGAATGATTCCACGTACGGCCGCATTCAATCGATGAACGGGGCCGGATGTGTTGAGTTCCTAACGATCAAGCGTGTCGATCAGGATCGCATCTTCTTTACCCGACCATGGGTGCACCCATACGATGCGAGCGGATCAATCCAACTTGTAAGCGTACCACGCTACGACGATGTTGTCACTGACGGAGATGTCACGGCACCAGCCTGGAATGGTATGGTCGGTGGCATTGTCGTGCTGCGAGCAGACGGAACACTTACGCTTGATGCTGATATCGATGTCTCCGGAAAAGGATTTCGTGGCGGCTATGCGTCGTTCCCTCGGGATGTATGCAAACCGGACCTTTGGGGATCCTACTATCTGTTTGGTGAAGGTGGTGAAAAGGGAGACGGAATAGCAACAACACCATCCTCGCAAGCACTCGCAAGCAAGGGTCCATTCGGAAATGGTGGCGGCGGTGGAAATGGTGCAAATGCCGGCGGTGCTGGTGGAAGTAATGCCGGGAGCGGAGGACGTGGTGGTGATGCCAACACGTGGTGCGTCGGTTTCCGTGGTATCGGTGGATATCCCGGCGTAACCGTCGACACACTTCTGTTGAAGCAGCGCGTATTCCTCGGCGGTGGCGGCGGTGGTGGACATCAGAATAATAACCAAGGCACGGCAGGTGCTGCTGGGGGTGGAATTGTTGTGATCGTCGCAAACGGACTGAACATGATGGGCGGTGCAATCATCGCGCGCGGACATTCAGTTCGCGACACAGCAGCATGGGACGGTAAGCAGTTCTTGCAGCCGGGTGATGGTGCTGGCGGCGGCGGTGCGGGTGGAACAGTTCTGCTCGACATCCGTACAACACGCGGTACGGCAACGGTTGACGTACGTGGTGGCAATGGTGGACATGTGGGTGCACGGTATCAACCGAACGGACCCGGTGGTGGTGGTGGCGGTGGTGCGATCATTCTCGCCCAACCAGTAAACGGTCTCACTGCTCGTCTTGACGGTGGCGTTCCTGGTATACACCTCTCACCAGAAACCGCAGATGAAGTCCGCAACACATCATGGGGTGCTACAACGGGTGATGCAGGACGCATCGTCAATGGCTTCACATGGAAGACTTATACACCGCTCGTGCTCACAGCATCAGGTGGTGGTGATATCTGTCCAGGGGGCTCACGCGAACTCACAGCGAGTGCAGGGTTCATGTTCTACCGCTGGAGTAACGGTGCTACGGAGCGTTCAATAACTGCCGCAGTACCTGGCGAATACAGTGTAACAGCAATCGATAGCACGGGATGCTCGCAGACGGTGTCGGGCATGGTAGTGCGGCTCGACCCAGTGCGGCTCGTAGTGCCAACGCGTATTGACTTTGGAACAGTTGACTATCGAACAGGTTTCACGAAGAACCTTGTGATTACCAGTTCAGATGATGACGACACCGTTATTGTTGCAGCAATTGCTAACGGACAGCATTTCCGGGTGATCGATCCGTCAGTATTCCCGCTGGCCATCGCTCCGAACAGCGTCGCAACTATTCCGATCGAATTCGTGACGAAGGTACCGGACGAATACTTCGAGACACTCACTGTTGACGTTACGTCGCCATGTCGCGTGCTCTATCCCGTTGTGTTCCGCGCGAAGGTTGATCCGATACGTGTGCGGTTCTCAATGCCCGATACAACAGCGCAGCGTGGTGCCACAAACGTGGAGCTATCAATCTCGACGTTGTTGCTGCCAGACAGTCTCGCGCTTCCGAACGTTCAGCTGCGTATCACGGTTTCGATGAACTCAACGCTGTTTGCACCGTCATCAATCACACGTGGTCGTGTCGTTGATGATGTGATCGACGTTCTCCGATCACGTCGAACGCTTACGATTGAATTCGATACACTGACGATTCCAGCAGGACGGTCGACCCTGACCGCGATTCGTGGCACGGTATTGCTCAGTGGGGTTGATAACACAGTGCTCGATATCGATAGCGTGCAGTGGATCGTTGTCGAACAGACACCAATCACGATTATTCAAGATGGCACGCTTGATGTAGCGCCGACATGCTTCACCGATGCTCGCATTGTGAAGTTCCTTACACCAACAATGCTCCGTGTTGGACCTAATCCAGCGCATGATGTGATCGAGGTTGATGCTACGATGCATGCAACAGGATCGTACGAGCTGTCGGTGATCGACCTCCAGGGTAACACCATCTATCACCACGGTGAACGTATGCAGCATGGTGATGCAGAACGCAAGATGCACCTCACGCTGCCTACGAATCAGTGGCAGCAAGGTAGCTACGTCGTTCGTTTTGCGACGCCACTCCAAACGTTCGTCGAGCCCGTGATTGTGACCCGTTAAGCTGGTGATCCCGAGGCGATCGTAATCGTTGGTCGCTGCATTATCACATCTCGCATTGCCTGCTTCGCATCATCGGATGTCCAATCGGACACAACCGATGGAATGCTCATGAGCTCTTCCATCAGGACATCCTGCTCGAGACCAATACGACGTGCCTCGTTGTACGGAATGTCGCTCGAGAATGTGACCATTGTGTAGAGCGGAATGAAGCGATCTGGAAACTCAGCGTGAATCCATGCTTCGATCTTCTTGCGCCAGAGGAAACGAGGATCGGCTACCTTGTCGCGCATCTCAATGAAGTTGTCTAATGCCAGTTCAAGGATGCCATCACCTGCTGGTTTACGCAGTCGTTGGTACGATGCAAGAGCCGGACCCCACTCGTTGTTGTGATGGTCGAGGCACTCGATCAGAATCCGGCAATCCTCGAAGCCGCAGTTCATGCCTTGTCCGTAAAACGGAACAATCGCATGTGCTGAGTCGCCGATGAGCGCAATCTTATCGTTCATTACCCATGGGAAGCAACGCACCATCACGAGTGACGATTCAGGATTCGAAAAGAAGTCATCGACAAGCGTCGGCATCATTGGAACAGCATCGGGGAATTGCTCGTCGAAGAACTGCGCTACAGCGTCACGTGTGCGAAGTTGTTGGAATGACGGATCACCTTCGTGCGCAAAGAACAGCGTGAGTGTGAAGCTGCCATCGAGATTCGGAAGAGCAATCATCATGAAGCTCTTGCGTGGCCAAATATGCAGCGCATTCTTCTCTAGCTGAAACGCTCCGGCCGCATCCGGTGGAATATGAAGTTCCTTGTATCCGTGCTCGAGATAGGTCTGCGAGTAATTAAAACGATCCGCCATCTGCATGCGACCACGAACAGCGCTGTAGGAGCCATCAGCACCAAACACCACATCGGCTTCCGCAGCCACCGTCTCACCACTTGGTAGAGCAAAGGTTGTTGTGCCAGTCTGGAAATCGATGTCGGTGCAGCGCGCTTCAAACGTGACCTTCACACCGTGGCGTTCCGCGACTGTGAGCAACGTTGTATTCAATTCGCCACGCGACACACTGTAGATGAACTCACCCTCACGTCCGTACGGTTGATACGTCTGGTTGCCTTGCACATCATGCATCACGCGCCCGTGCATGGGGATTGAAATTGCGCGAATATCATCGGCAATACCAGCTACTTCCAGCGCACGCAGACCGCGATCGGACATCGCGAGGTTGATTGAGCGTCCGGCAGACATGGAAGCGGCACGCATGTCTGGGCGACGTTCGAAGATGTGGACGTCCATACCGCGCTTGGCGAGGACTGTTCCGAGTAATGCTCCAACGAGACCACCACCAACAATCGTAATGCGATCAGCCATAGGTACGTAGAATTCCAGATGAGAGTGTTGAAGTTCGTGATAGTGTGAAACACGTCAGCCGACGTGAAGTTCCACGCGTGCGATCGACGAGAGTTCGCCGACCACATGATCGCCCGATGTTATGGGTCCGACTCCAGCCGGTGTACCCGTAAAGATTGCATCACCACGGCGAAGTGTAAAGACCTGTGAAAGGAAGTGTATCAGCGTTGGGATGCTTCGTTCCATAGATGCGGTCGAACCATGTTGACGGAGTATACCGTTCACAGTGCAACGGAGTTCAAGCGGACCCACCACGGTGCCATCACAGGGAACGATTGTGCTCACTGGCGCAGAGCCTCGCCACGACTTCGCTACAGCCCATGGGTGTCCAGCGCTCTTGGCACGCTGTTGCACATCACGCGCAGTGAGATCGAGTCCGACGCCTATACCAGCAATCGCAGACCATGCCGAGGCCTCATCACATGTATCGATGTCGCTCCCGACAACTACAACGCATTCGACCTCGTGATGCACATCATCCGTCCACGATGGTAGGACAAGCGTGCTCCCTGATGCGAGATATGCTGCTGGAGGCTTGAGAAAGACGATCGGATCAGTTGGCACTGATGCGTTCATTTCCGCTGCATGATCTGCATAGTTGCGCCCAATGCAGTAGAGTGTTCCCACCGGCATTGTTCGTCCATCGCTGAACGTCCATGACGGATGTGATGTCTGTTCGTCGTGTGTGTGCGTCATCGTATGGTATCCTGAACCTCGTCGAGAATCTGATCCGATGGTGGGTTGCGCATCAGATCCACACTCACCGTATCGGTTGAGTCGCGCGCAACCGTGAATGATGTGCGACGCCATGGCAGACCCTGATCAGCATAAACACGTTGCATTAAACGTCCGAACACGGGTGCTGCTGCACGGCCACCCTGACCATAGTCGCCGGTAAACTGGATGCGTCGATCATCGAACCCCACCCACACTCCGCAGGCTAGCTCCGGTGTGAGTCCCACAAACCATGCATCGGCAAAATCATTCGTGGTACCCGTCTTACCCGCTGCAGGCCCCTTGTAGAAGCGACGAATACTCGACGCAGTACCACCATCGACAACGCCTTGCATCATCGACAGCATTTGTGCTGCAACCGAATCCGGAAGTGCGTCGATTGCTTGGGCCGGCATGCGTGCTTGGTAGAGCACATTACCCATGCGATCCTCGATACGCGTGATGTAGGTAGGTGTAACATAAACACCGTCGTTGCCGAATGCTGCATACGCCGAGGTGATCTCCAGCGGAGAGAGTTCGGATGTGCCCAGGCACAATGCGGGAACAGCCACTAACGGAGAGGTGATGCCAAGGTCGCGACACAGTGTAACAACATCGCTTGGTGTTGTGTGTTCTGTGATCAATCGTGCGGCAACCGAGTTTGTTGAGAATTTCAATGCAGTACGAAGCGGCATCGGGCCGCCGGTTTTGCTTGAACCTCGAGGAGCCCAGAGTGTTCCATCGGCTAGTGTCTTGCTGAACGGACCGCTTTCGATCCTTGAGTCGGGAGTCAATCCGTGTTGCAGCGCGCTCGCATACACGAACGGCTTGAACGACGAGCCTGGTTGGCGTCGAATCTGCGATGCGTGGTTCAGAGAGTAGCGTGATGCCGTATTCATCTTCATGCTTAGTGGCGATGCGCCAACCATGCCAAGGATTGCCCCTGTACGCACATCAAGCACAACAACGCCCGTTTGAATCGTTGTGACGTCGCGTTTCACGCTATCGATGAACGAGCGATTGCCCTTGAGTTGTCGAAGAATCTCTTCGCGTTCCGACGCAGATGCTGCGATATAGTCACTTCGTTTCGACGCGGCTTTCCGCATCACGACGCCGAGTAGCTCTTGCCGGGACTTCCACGTCCAGGACGACTCGAATGTGCGTTGATACTGATCGAGATGTTCGCGCACAGCTTCGTTTGCATACTGTTGAACGCGCGAATCCAACGTCGTGTAGATCACAAGACCATCACGATAGAGATCATGCCCCTTTAGCTTGTCAGCTAGGTCCCCATCACGTCCCAGAAGCTGACGAATAGTCTCAACAAAGTGCGGGGCAATCCCGCGTCGTACCTCGGCGAGGGCTGGCTTGGAAAGGGGCTCAGCAAGCGAGCGCGCCAGAACATCATCGTTGATGTATCCTTCGTCGTGCATCATACCAAGGATGAGGTTGCGACGCGAAATACCGGCCGAATCATCTTGTCCAAACTTCTCAGGTGCCTTAAACAACCCAACCAAGTATGCGCTCTCGGCTATCGTGAGCTTCATCGGCTCTTTATTGAAGTATACCTGCGAAGCCACCCGAATACCGTATGCGCCACGGCCGTAGTACACCGTGTTTGAGTACATTTCCAGGATCTCGTTCTTCGTGTAGGTACGCTCGATCTGGAACGCCGTCCACGCCTCCCGAACCTTCCGTGCAAGAGTTTGTTCTCGCGAGAAATACAGATTGCGTGCAAGCTGCTGCGTGATCGTTGAAGCTCCCTCTTTTGTACGGAGTGAGAGAACATTCTTCATTGCCGCTTTCGCAATGCGTACAGCGTGAACGCCCCAATGATGGTAGAACTCACGATCCTCGGTTGCAATCAATGCGTGTACAAACGACTGTGGGATCGAATCGTATGGAGTATATGTGCGGCGTGTTGTAGCGAAGTGCTCGAGGAGGACTCCATCGGAGCTGTAAACTTGCGTTGCGAGATCCTGTCGGGGATCTTCTAACTGATCAAGCGTAGGCAGACCCTCGCTGAGGATAACGGCCACCAGCAGGATTACGGCAGCAATGCCGATGCCGAGAACCCACAGGGTGATCTTCGTTGTACGAAGCGGGTCGATATTCCAACGTGGTGCCACGGCTAGGTTCGCGGGGAATGTGTAATCAGTCAGTTACCGAAACGACACATCGTTGTCGATACATGCTTGGAGCATGCGTTGATACGCGGCATCAGGAATCTCGATCGCACCCAACGAGGCTGTGAAGTCATTGATGTACTGAGTGTCGAGAAGGCTGAAGCCCCGTTCACGCAGACGTTGAACAAGCGCTACAAAGCTAACCTTTGACGCATCGTTCATGCGTGAGAACATCGATTCGCCGAAAAACGCCCCACCCAGCGCCACGCCATAGAGTCCGCCCACGAGACGGCCCTCGCACCATGATTCGACGCTGTGAGCCAGACCAAGGTGATGCAGTTCCGTGTAGGCATCGATCACAGCTGGAGTGATCCAGCATTCGGGTCGATCTGCACAAGCCGTAATCACGTCGTGAAACGCCGTATCGACTGTTATCGAGAGATGACCCTTTCGGATTGTGGCACGCAGGGATGATGTAACTCGGACGTCACCGAGCGGAATGATCGCACGTGGGTCCGGCCGATGCCATTGAATATCGCCCGTTGTGGGATCGCCCATCGGAAAGAAACCATTCCGATAACCGATCACCAGCAGGTCAGGCACCAGCAGATTGAGAGCGCTCATCGATCCGTTCGGCGTAATACAGTACATAGGGGATGCCTTTTGCATCACAGAACATCTGCTGATCTGTCGCAAATGGGAAGGGCCACGGAGTGGCGTCGTCGACCTCGCGAAGCTGAAAGAAGCGTGATTTCGACAGCACATCGCGTTGGTACGCGTCTACGTCCTCGCGGTCGGTAGCCAGCCAGAGCTTGCCCCCTGGCACCAGGACGCGGTGGAGCATACTGAGAAACTCCTCGGAGAAGGCTCGGCGTTTGTGGTGACGTTTCTTCGGCCACGGGTCGGGGAACAAATACACCGCGCACTGAACCGAGGCCTCGGGAATCCAATCCAGGCCATTTGCGATCGAGTACCATTCGGCGTGGGCATTGCCCAGGTGCTCACCCGCGATCACGCCCGCAATCCACTCGGTGAGGATTTGACGCACCTCGACTCCGAGAATATTGAGTTCCGGGAAAGCCAAAGCATGGCGCATCAGGAAAGCGCCACGCCCGCAGCCCACATCCAGAACATCGGCGTTGCGGCCATTCACGAACCACGAAGCCCAGTCGCCCTCGGTGCGAACCGGCGGGTACCATGTGGGTAAAATGTGGTGCTGGGAGGCGGGGAGATAGGCTTGGGAGTTCACATGGTGGCGCACCCGTGGCATAGGGTAGGCGGCCCAATTTATCTCCGGACTATCGTTGATGCGTCGATCCATAGTTCTGCAAATGTACCATTCCGTATATTCGCCCTCTTGTCTGCCTTCCTAATTAGGTAGGCTGAGAAGTTCCATGGCGAAAGAGTTAGAACGGAGGACGCTTGAGTTCGAAGACGTGGAGCAAATGGCTGCTCATCCTGTTGCCCATCATAGCGGGTGCTTACCTGCTTTGGCCAACGTACAATTATTACCGTATGAACCAGGAACGCGATGGCCTTCTTGGTGACTCAGCTGCAATTGAAAGCTGGGACCTCGCCAACGGTGAGGACTTCGCCAAGGCTCGCAACGCGCGCCTAAAGCTCGGTCTTGACCTTCGGGGCGGTATGTACGTGACACTTGAGGTGGACATCCTCAAGCTGATCGAAGAGTCTGCCGATCCGCTCAGTGTGGACGAAGACTTTACGAACATCCTCGAGAAGACGCGTGCGCAGACGGACAACACCGATCTCGATGTGCTCGACACGTACTTGGTGAACTTCCGTGCCTCTGGCAAGTCGCTCCTGCAGTACTTCCCGCTGAGCAGCTCGGATGAAGCCAAGGGCGGCGATCCTGAGAAGGCTATCGAGGAAAAGCTGCGCAACGATGCGGCCGGTGCTGTTGATCAGGCGATGGAAGTCATCCGCCAGCGTATCAACAAGTACGACCTCTCGGAAGTCAACATCCAGAAGCAAGGCGCACGTCGCATTGCGATCGAGCTTCCTGACGTCAAGGACGAAAAGGAAATTCGTGCGTTGATTCAGACGACAGCTCGTCTTGAGTTCAAGCGTGTGATGATGACGCGTGATCTTATCCGTACGTTCTACGCGATCGACAACGTGCTCAAGGGTGTTGTTGCTGCCGAACCGGTAGTAGATACCACGGCAGTTGATTCGACTGCGACGGCAAAGGACACGTCAGCCGTCGCGAAGGCCGACACGTCCAAGAAGAATGCAAATCCGTACGCCGGTCTGAGCGACGACGAAGTTGCTCGCCGTGTCAAGCGCGACTATCCGTTCTCCTATATGCTCACAGGCCTCTTCGCACAGAGCGAGAAGTCGTCGTTCCAGAACTTCGACCTCATTCTCAAGAAGGCTGAAGACTTCCCTGAGCAGGGCATCTACAACTTCGTCGTGAGCGGTACAATCCTGCCACAGTTTCTGAAGTACCTCGAGCGTGCTGACGTAAAGCGCGCCATCCCAACAGACCTCGATATCGTCGTTGCTGCACGTCCGGAAGGAACGCCAGCAAAGGACGGCACTCCGGAGTTCTACAACGTGTATGGTGTGGTGCGTGAGGCGGACCTCACAGGTGACGTTGTGACTGAGGCGTTCCCAAGCTTCGACCAGTCGAGCAATCAGCCAATGGTGTTGATGGAAATGAGCGGCGAGGGCGGAGAGCGCTGGGCACAAATCACGGGCGCGAATATTGGCAAGCGTATTGCGATCATTCTCGACGGCCGCGTCTATTCGGCTCCAACGGTTCAGAACAAGATCTCTGGCGGCTCATCGCAGATCACGGGCGCTACAAGCCCAGAAGAAGCAAACCTTCTGGCAGTTGTCCTCAAGGCTGGTGCGCTGAAGGCTCCAGTAAAAATCATCGAAGAGCGTGTTGTTGGTCCATCACTTGGTGAAGACTCGATTCGGCGCGGTGTTACGAGCTCGCTTCTCTCCTTCGCACTGATTGTGCTGTTCATGCTCGCATACTATGCATGGGGCGGTGGACTTGCCGACATCGCACTTCTGATGAACGTCCTGCTCGTTGTTGCCGGCCTTGCTGGCTTCGGTGGAACGCTCTCATTGCCTGGTATCGCAGGTATCATCCTTTCGACGGCGATGGCGGTCGATGCGAACATCCTGATTTTTGAGCGTATGCGCGAGGAGTTATACGCAGGTAAGACCCTCAAGGTGGCGATTGACCTCGGCTTCGCAAAGGCATGGTCGGCGATTATCGACTCGAACTTGACAAACATTCTCGCAACCATTCCTCTGCTCATCTGGGGCTCGGGTCCGGTTCGCGGCTTTGCTGTAACACTGCTTGTGGGTGCTGTTATCACGCTCTTCACAGCTGTGGTTGTTACGCGCGCAATGTTCACGCTGATCGCAGCGAGTGGCGCGACAACTTTCAACATTGGACAGAAGAGGACGGCATAACATGGACCTGATCAAAAAGACCAATATCGATTTCGTATCGAACCGCGTTGCGATCTTTCGTACATCGGTTATCATAGCGCTGATTGGACTTGCCGCAACGTTTCTTCCTGGCATGATCGATCTTGGTATCGATTTCACGGGCGGCACGCAGATCACGGTGAAGTTTGCCAATCAATCGGCGAGTGCCGATCAAGTACGCGTAGCCGTTGGTACAATTGGCTACGGTAGTGCTGAAATCAAGAGCTTCGGTAGCACGGGTGAGTATCTTATCCGTGTGAATGAAACAGGCCGCGCTTCTGAGATCTCCGCAGCAATTGTTGCAGGATTGCAGACGTCGTTCGCAAACGACACCGTAACGCTGCTTGGTGCTGATAACGTAGATCCGAAGGTTTCGAGTGAGTTGGCGTTCGACTCAGCGCTGTCGCTGATCTTGGCAGCGATCATCATCCTTCTCTACGTTGCATTCCGATTCCAATTCGCCTACGGTTTGTCGGCTATTGTCGCTCTTGCGCACGACGTTGTGTTGGCATTCGTTATTTCGGTCCTGTTCAACAAGACAGGTTTGCTGAATCTCGAGCTTTCGATCAACTCGCTTGCTGCATACCTGACAATCCTCGGCTACTCCATCAACGATAAGGTGGTGGTGTTCGACCGTATTCGTGAGAACCGCGAAAAGCACAAGGGTATGTCGCTTGTTGATCTCGTGAATCTCTCGCTGAACGAAACTCTGAGCCGTACAATCATCACTGGTGTGTCGGTTCTCGCAGCTCTCCTTGTGATGGTGTTCCTCGGCGGTGACGTTCTTGAAGGATTTGCCTTCACGATGTTCATCGGTATCGTCATCGGTACCTTCTCGTCGATCTACATCGCATCAGCATTCTTGATTTGGTACTCGGATCGTGTACAGCACAAGAATGTCGGCGAACTCCACACGAAGAAAGCCTAACTCCTGTGGGCACGTTCTCCATACGTCACGGTGATCAGGGATCCACAGTGATCGCGTTCGCTGAAGAAGTACTCGGAGGATCGGAAGCTCTCGAACTTAGCTCTCTCATCCGCGAAGCGTGTGCCGAACCATCTGCGCGTGTCGTACTTGATTTAGCCCGCGTTGTGCGGATGAATTCAAGCGGACTCGGCATGTTGGTTGGTGCGCTGGCAACGGTGCGTAAGCACAACGCACGTTTGTTCCTCGCCTGTGTGCCAGACCACGTTACGGCGCTCCTTACAATGACGCAATTGATCTCTGTCTTCGATCTTCAGCCGACTGTTGATGAGGCGCTGCAAGCCTCATGAGCGTTCGCATCATCGTTGGCGCCCAATGGGGCGATGAAGGTAAAGGCAAGATCGTCGACATGCTCTCGGAGCAAGCCGACATTGTTGCGCGGTATCAGGGCGGGGCAAATGCTGGACACACAATTGTGTTCGACGGCACAACGTATGTGCTTCACCTGATCCCATCAGGCATTTTGCATCCTGGAACGCAATGTGTGATCGGTAACGGTGTTGTGATCGATCCCGTTGCACTGATGGACGAGATCGCGATGCTCGAACGCATGGGTATCTCCATCGACGGACGTCTGCATATCTCGCACAAAGCGCATCTGATCATGCCGTACCACAAGATGATGGATGCGGCACGTGAACGTCAGGCCGGTTCGATCGGCACGACTGGTCGCGGTATCGGTCCGGCGTATAACGACAAGGCACTTCGCAGCGGCATTCGCATTGTCGACCTCCTCG
Organism: Melioribacter roseus P3M-2; assembly: GCA_945883395.1. Lineage (GTDB taxonomy): Bacteria > Bacteroidota > Ignavibacteria > Kapaibacteriales > Kapaibacteriaceae > UBA10438. The sequence goes on along the minus strand of CAMCXP010000004.1, from coordinate 28,434 downwards.
ATCGCGATGTGCTCGGCGAGAAGATCCGCACGAACCTCGCGGAAAAGAATCAGATCCTTCATGCACTCTACGACGTAGCTCCGCTTGATGTGGATGCAATGATCGAAGAGTACGTTGCGTTCGACTCTCGCATTGATCCCTACATCACGGATACAACAGCACTACTCAACAATGCACTCAAGGACGGAAAGCGCGTTCTTGCTGAAGGTGCTCAAGGGGCTCTGCTGGATCTCGATCACGGTACGTATCCATTCGTCACAAGTTCGAACCCAACATCTGGTGGGGCGTGTACCGGACTCGGTATTCCACCAACATCGATTTCTTCGGTGATGGGTGTCGTAAAAGCATACAGCACGCGCGTTGGAAACGGTCCGTTCCCGACAGAGCTTCATGATGCTACTGGCGAACTCCTTCGCTCGGAAGGACACGAGTTTGGCGCAACAACCGGACGCTCACGTCGCTGCGGTTGGCTCGATGTTCCGGCGCTGAAGTACTCGATTATGATCAATGGCATCTCGGAGATCGCTCTCACGAAGCTCGATGTGCTCGGCGTGTTCGATGAGATCAAGATCTGCACAGGTTACACGCTTGATGGCGTGCCTGTGAAGAATTTCCCTGCAGATGTAAAGACGTTGGACCGTATCTCGTGTGAGTACGTAACGCTCCAAGGCTGGAATTGCTCCCTCGACGGCATTTCGTCGTTCTCAGGGCTCCCAGCAGCGGCTCAGACCTATGTCGAAACGATCGAGCGTCTGCTCGAAACACCCATTACGTGGGTATCGACAAGTCCAGCCCGCGAGGATACGTTCCGCCGATAGGAACTGCCCGCCCCCTAGCCGACGTTTCTGTGTGGGTGTTTCACCCCGAAGCCATAGATTTAGCACTATGGTATGAGAGTCCGCGTAACCATGCTTCTCCTTTTTCTCGTGCTGCTTGGCAGTGCGAGTTCCATGCGCGCGCAGCGCTGGGAAAAGGTTACGCTCCCCGCGCCCTACAACACCGGATACTACCTCGATATCTTCTTCCTCCCGAGCGATCCTAGCCGTGGATGGGCGTGTGATCAACGAGGTGGATATGTGATCCGCACGGTCGATGGTGGCAAAACCTGGGCGGGCGTCAAAGTTGATCCTGCACTGAATGCATGCCACTTAGAATTCGTGCAATTCCTGGATGCGAACCTCGGCTACGTGTCGGGTCCGTGCGGCGTCTACAAGTCCATCGATGGCGGAGTGACATGGACGTCAATTCATCCCGATCCATCAGTCTCGCTTTGGGGAGGAGTATTCCGCTCTGCCACCGAGGGGTGGTTCGCCGGTGGAGGTGGATGTGGCAACAACGTTGTGTTCCGCACAATGGATGGCGGTGGTACCTACACACGGTTTACTGACACAACGATCAAGCGAAGTGTGCTGTCGGATCCGTATTGGGATGCTACGCTCCCACCGAATACGGTGTATGCTGTCGGCTCTGCAACCATATGGAAGTCCGAAGATGACGGCGTTACGTGGAATGTGCATTCATACACAGGGACGAACGCGCCGTGGCATGAAGAACTTGCAATGAAGGGCTCGGCTATGTGCGTGCCTCTCGGCGGCGCGAAATGTTCAAACGTTCCTGGTGTGACGACGGGCATGCGCTTCAGTCCGGATGATGGAGTAACGTGGCGTGAGTTCAACTCGGGTGCAGAGATGTTCGGTACGTTCCTCAATTCGTCAACGCACGGATGGGCAGCGGGATGGGCTGGTGCCGCGTACCAAACAACCAATGCTGGTGTCAATTGGACGCTACGGTCGTGCGGACTTGATGGTGCTGGCCTTGACGATGTGTTCTTCCAAAACGACACGACAGGTTGGGTTGTCGGCGAGGGTGTGTTCCGCACTGCAAGCCCCTTGCGCAAGGCAAGCGATTCGATTCTGGTGTTCCGTGGTGTCTGTCCTGATTCGACGAAACGCGATACGGTTCGCGTGACGAATATCAACTGGTTTGCGTCGCCGTGGACCGCGACAATTATTGGTGCCGACGCAGCGCACTTCCGCATTGTCAACACGCTGTCACCGACGCTTGCATCCTGTGGAAGCGGCAATGTGATTGTTGAGTACAAGCCCCTTACACGGGCCGCACATAATGCAACGCTGATGATCACCGTGCAGGAGCCCGAGACGACATTGGTCGTGCCGCTTCAGGGTGATCAGCGTGGGCGCACCGCATTTCCTGCCGACACGCTCATTACATATCGCGAGCGCGTTGGCACGCAGCTGCAACGATCCATGATGTGGCGATCAACATCGTCGACTGAGCTCGAAGCAATTACATGCATCGTGCGCGTACGTGGTGACACAGCAATCTCGATGACGGCGACATTGCCAGCACTCGTCGGTGGCGGTGTAACGCTGACGTACATCACTGCAAACCTGCGCGATACAGGTTGGGTGGAGGCTACGTTTCGCGTAACGCTCGGTCCGTGCGGACGTGATACGTTGATTACGGTGCGTGTCTATGGTGAATCGCCGATCTTCAACTCTGTCCAAGCTGTGAGCGTTGCCGCAGGCTGCGACTCTACGAAGCTGTTGAAGGTGCCAATTGCGAATACGGGAAACATCCCGTTGATCATCACCCGGATAGACGCTACCACGATGGGTGTGCAGCCATTCCGTGTGCGTGGATTTGTTAGCGGACGTTTTGGAGCGCCGTGGAAGCTTGAACCGGGCGAGGTAGACACGCTAGAGATCGAGTACGTTCCTCAGTCGAGCGCAGATAACGCAACGCTTATCATTGAACACGACGATCGCTCGACGGCGCGCGGTTCAAAGACGCCATGGATTGTAGCGCTTCGCGGAACATCGCAACGAACGATCATCACTGTTACGCCACGTGTGATTGATCTTGGATCGATGTGCGTTGGCACGTTTTACGATCGAAGCATTTCAGTTACCAATACCGGCACGTCGACTGCATCGATGCGATTCACAACGTCCTCAACGCACATCACAGGGCTTCCGCAGAGCAATGTATCGCTCATCAGCGGACAGCAACGATCGTTTACGTTTACGTACACGGCGACAGCAGAGGGTCCGTTCATGGATACCATTGCGATACGCCTTTCCACCTGTGATGCTGTTGAATATGTAGTGGTTAAGGGGCTTGTAGAAGACCTCGCACTTACGATCACGCCGGGTTCTCTTCGTGATTCTGCCGATGTAGGTGTTCCGATGCGACATCGGTTTGTGCTACGACTTGCTGGTGGAGACAGCGCACGTGTGCTGGACATACGAATGCGTCCACTGCCGATGAGCATGACAACCAACATTCCGCCGCTGCCCTTTGTTCTGCGCCGTGGTGACAGCGCTGTTGTCACCATTGAATGGACTTCTGCGACACCGGCAGAATATCGAGGTGTCCTCGAAGTAGTTGCGGCAACATCATGCAGCACCACTGTAGCCTCGGATGTGTATCTGCGAGCAATGTCGACGAACGTCACGCATGGTCCGACATCATTGGTGTGGCAACAGCAATGTTCGTTGCGACCGCAACGAGATAGCTTCTATGTCGACGTCAAGGGCGACCGTTCTGTTGTTGTACAGTCTGCAGCCATAGTACCGCAGAACGCACCATTCAGCATTGTGCGCGGTCCGTCCACGACTACGCTCCAGCCGAATACGCGCACATGGTACGTGGTTGAATACCTACCTACATTGTTTGATGCGCAGACGGCTCGCGTTGAATTGCGGATCAACGATGAACTCGTCACCGTTGAGCTTCGTGGAAGAGCAGATGTGGCGGCCATCACAGTTGCACCAATGGTCTTAGATGTGTGGGACATCACGACATGTCTTCCTGTCTTCACGAAGTCGGTCGTTGTTCGGAATGTGGGGACTATCCCCGCTGAACTCTCTGTGAATCTTGAACAGTCATTCCCTGGACTGCAACTGATGCCATCTCCGACGCGCGTTGCTGCCGGTGATAGTGGTGTTATTGTACTCCAGTTCGATCCCGCGCTCGTACGCGTCGGACAGTCTTTTGGACGTCTCGTTGTGCAGAACCTTACCTGTCCGGACAGGCAAGAGCTCCGCATAATGGTAGTTGCAAGATCGGAGCGTCCCATCGTAGCTAATCCGTCGTTCATTCTTGAAACAGTAGCAATTGGAACGGTCTCGAAGCATACTGTGATCCTACGCAACACCGAAACAGTTCCACGTACGATTACGCAGCTGGAGATCAACCCATCGACCACTCGCTACCGCGTGCTACAGTCGCTTGTCGGTCGCGTGCTAGCTGCTGGCGACACCACATCATTTGAACTCGAGTTCGCACCGGTCCGTGTTGGTGCAGATGATGCACAGATCTCGGTAACGAGTGTGGCGCAATGCACCACGACAACCGTTGTTGATCTTCGTGGTACGGGACGTGATCCCGGCCAACCACCATCGTACGATCTCACGCTTCACATTGACGACTACGTTGCGCAGCCTGGAGCGTCAGTTCGTATCCCAGTAGATTGGCAACAATCAGTACGCGATGCTATGATGGACAGTGCGCGTATCGATGTGACGTTTTCGCGACTCAATCTTCGCGTTGATAGTATCCTGCCTGGTACCATGCGAGATGTTGATGTCGTCGCTGAGCCGACACCTGGACGTGTTGCGTTCACGGTTCGTCGACGTGGCCCCGATGCCGGAACCCCCGGATCGGTTGGCGTGCTGTATGGTACCGCCTTCTCTTCCATACCCGACAGTACGCCGTTGACATTCGCATCGGTGAGTATCTGGTCACGAGACGACGTAAACGTTACAGCAGATGATGGCTCGCTTGTTGTTGATGCGTGCGGACCTCGTTTCTTGATCCGCCTTGGAGCACTGGCTGCGATGCGCATCGTATCACAACTGCCCGTGCAAGAGCATCTCCGTATTGCCGTATCGCTTGGCGCTTCTGATGACGTCCGTATTGAGGTTGTCGACCTCATGGGAACACACGTTGCCGAGACAACGACTGTGTTGCTTCCAAAGGGCGAGACGCTTATCGACGTCCCGTTCCCTTCAGCGATCGCATCTGGCTGGTACATTGTGCGTGTAGCCACGCGAACATCTGGTTCGACTACCGCGACGGTTCCCGTTGTTCGGTAAGTGTTCCGTAGAGGTTCTTCAAACAGAAGCGAACACCGTCCTGAAGTGCAACCTTTGAGTCTGCCGGGATGATAACCTCTGCCTTCGACAACGGAGTGTAGGTCGCATCCTGCATCAGCTCGTTGTGCGTTATGCGGAGTCCGGCGCCACCACGAATGCGCTCACAGACACCAGTGATGAGTCGCGTGACTTCGAAACCCTTGAGAATCTTGAGCTCCGTTTTCGAAGCAGGGTTGTAGTTCTCGACCATAAAGAGCCCCGCCATCGCATAGATACTATCGCGTGTCTCCATGTCGATCACTGTCAGGCTATCATGGTTACGCATCGCCGCAACGATTGTCGACGCAACATCGTACGACGCAGCAACCTTCTCGCGGAACAGCGCCCACGGTGCAAGATCCTTATCCTCACGTACGAAGTCCGTTCCACCAAGAGCGGTGAGTTGCGTTGGTTGAACACGAAACGCTGAGTCGGCCTTTGCATACAGATTTGGTTGCAGCACCGCACCGCACAGCGCGCGTTGCGTGGCTGTGAGGATCGCTGGGTCGATGACACGTCGACCCGTTCCATCTTCGGTAAGGAAGGAGGTTGCATAGCCTGTACCCTCGGTGCTGATGATCCATCCCTCGCCACCCACGAGCGTTATCTGTACGCGTACGAGATTGACGATCCGAGCGATATCGATGAAGACGATCAGTTCCGCACCGAGTCGATCCGCCACGCGTTGTGCTGTACGTGCCGAGTCGGGCAGTATGCGTGCAACTGAGTCGCGCACATCATTTGGGATCAGCACATATGATCCCGAAAGTTCACACGCGAGCGCGAGGGCTGCCTCCGCCTTATAGACAGAAAGGAGCGTGTCTGTTTTCGGAAACGACGCACCACCCAGCATAATCTGCTGCTGGGCAGCGACCGACACTGTGAATGTGGCCAACAGGAGAAGCGCCGCCATGGTGCATGTAACCATGTGTTTCCAATTAGTAACACCCCGGTAAAACACACCTAATGGGCTACCGATAGTTTCGCGGACGTTCGTTCTGTTCATGTCGTACTCGTGGTCGCATTTCCAATGAAACATCTCATCATAACGCTGCTGCTAGCCTTTGGCACAGTCGTTACACACGCGCAACAAGGCGCAATTGAAGGCAAAGTTACGGATGCGGAGACGGGTGAAGCCCTCCGCGGTGCAAGTGTAAGCGTCGTTTCGACAAAGAAGGGCTCCTACACGGATTCCAAGGGTACGTTTCGCATCAAGAAAATAACACCTGGGACGTACGCGATCCGCGTTACGTTCATCGGCTACGATCCAAAGGTTGTCGAAGGTATCGTTGTTGGCGAAACCGAGCCAGCGTCTGTCAGCATCCTCCTTGGTGCAACAAAGAAGGTCGGCAAAGAAGTTGTCGTACAGGCCGATCGTGCAATGGACAATGCTGCGGCTCTGCTTAATCAACGAAAGAATGCTTCGCAAGTAAGCGACGGCATCGGGAAAGAAGAAATCTCGAAGCTTCCAGACAGTGATGCCGGACAGGCAATGAAGCGTATATCGGGCGTTACTCTTGTCGAGGGCAAGTATGTATATGTCCGCGGTGTGAGCGATCGCTACAGCAACACAACACTCAATGGTGCCGCCCTTTCATCGACCGAGCCAGACAAGAAAGCATTTGCCTTCGACATGTTCCCAGCAGAACTTCTTGAAAACGCGAATGTTGCAAAGTCGTTCACTCCTGATTTGCCAGGCAACTTTGCTGGTGGTTTGGTTCAGCTGAACACAATTGACTTTCCAACAGCTTTTGGTGTAAAGCTCAGCGCTTCTCAGTCGATCAATGACTTTGTAACGGGCCATCAGGGCCAGTTCCTGTCGTACGCAGGATCATCCCGCGATTGGTTCGCTGGTGGCGCTAGCGATCGCAGCGCGCCAACGAATCTTCCAGCGAATCGTCAGCAGTTTCTCGACCTCAACTCCAAAGCGCAGATTGGCGATGCAGACGCAGTAGCGCGCGTTGCCGAGATCGGTAGTGGGTTCCCGAATCGTGATTGGCAAACCACGTATGGGACAGCGCCAACGAATGGTGGTTTGGGTATCACCCTCACTGCTCCATTTGAAATCGGTGAGTCCGATGCCTTTGGTCTTGTAGCGAATCTTAACTACGGGACGTCGTATGCTATCAATCGCATGACACGCAGCGGACTGCAGGCAGATCGCACACTTGGCTTTGAAAAGGTGGGCACCACTGCCACGCACAGTGCCAGCCTAGGTGGACTTCTCAATATGGCGTATCGCATTGGAGAGAGTAGCACGTTGTCGCTCAAAAATGTGTACAACCGGTCGATGGACGATGAAACGCTTGAGCTTTACGGTGAGAGTTTTACGCAGGCCCAGACGCGTCGCGAGTTCGGGTTCAATTACGTGCAAAAGCAACTTCTCTCGTCACAGGCAAGCGGCGAGCACGTGCTAGGATTTGCAAACAATACAGTTGTTGACTGGAAACTTGGATACTCAGAGACGCAGCGAAACGAGCCAGACTATCGCCGTTTGCAGTACTCACGTCAAACAACTGACGAGCCAGGCACGATGACGATCAACTTTTCGCCATCACCAACTGGCGACGGTACAACAGCTGGACGGTTCTACTCTGATATGTCTGAATTCTATCGGATTGCATCACTTGCCACAATGGTGCCAGTAGCATCAGCAAAGATCAAGTTCGGTGGACTCTACGAGTTCCGCAATCGCGACTTTTCTGCCCGCTCGTTCACCATCATTCAATCGCGAAACTATGCCGGTGACGTTGATGAGCTCTTCCGTGGTAGCGAGTCTGGCGCGATCAATCCAGCAACGGCATTCGCCGATTCGAATTTCCGGGCAGACCGTCTCATGATGTCGGAGGAGACGCGACTCTCGGACAAGTACACTGCTAACGAACGCATCGCTGCCGGTTATGCAATGGCTGACGTACCGTTCGATGTCGCAGACATGAAGGTGCGTTTCATCGGTGGTGCGCGTATCGAAAGCAGCATTCAGGAGCTCGCGTCGTTCGACGTGCAGGATCGTGCGGTCAACCCAATCGTTGATGTCACGGACATTCTCCCATCGATCAATCTCGTTGTAAGTCCAACGGAATCAATGAACATTCGCGCGAGCGCAACGCAGACACTTGCTCGTCCATCGCTGCGTGAGTTCGCTCCGTTCTCCTTCTACAACTTCCAGATCCAGGCTGTCACGACTGGTAATCCAAATCTCACGCGTGCACGTGTGCAGAACTACGACCTACGCTGGGAGCTCTTCCCGAATCCGGGTGAGGTTATCAGTGTGAGCGCCTTCTACAAGACATTCGAAAACGCGATTGAAGAAACAATTCTTCCATCGACATCTGAATTGATCTTCAGCTTCCAGAATGCAAACGGTCTTGCGCAGAATTACGGTGTTGAGCTTGAGATGCGCAAGCAGCTCGGTTTTGTTGCTGACTTCCTCAAGCCGTTCACACTCTCGCTCAATGCTGCACTTATTACATCGAGCATCAGTGTGAATCAAGGTGGTGTTGTCGACGAGCGCGCCATGTGGGGTCAGAGTCCATACACGATCAACATCGGCCTCTTCTATACGAACTTCTCGTCTGGCTCGACCATCAACCTCGGCTACAACACGTATGGTGCGCGCATTATCAAGGTTGGTCAGCGCGGTGCCTATCAGTTTGATGATCCACATGTGTACGAGATGCCTCGCCATGTGCTTGACCTGAGCTTTACACAAACGCTTAGCAGTGCGCTTGAACTCAAGTTCGCTGTGCGCGACATCCTCAACCAGCCATTGTACTGGGAACAGGGTGGCGTCAATATTCAGTCTAACATTCGTGGCCGGACCTTCACGTTCGGCGTCGGATACCGATTCCAGTAAACGACCGTTTCGTCATTTCTCTAGGGGTAGTTATGAAGACATTGAGTCTTCTCCTCGTTGCACTCACGATCATGGTATCTGTGGCCTCAGCACAGAACCCATCATCATGCCGTCTCACATTTCCGAATGGCGGTGAGTCATTCCGTCCGGGCTCAACGCAAGAGCTTCGTTGGGACACAGCGGGCACGTTCCGTGCGCGCTGGCGTTTCAAGTACGGTACGTCGCCTGCAGGACCTTGGACGAATCTGACAGGACCAAGCAATGTTCTGGATTCGGGTGCAACACGCGGACAATCCGTGCCGACAGCTGGTGGATTCCGTGTGCCAGCTCAGGGTACAACAAGCGGCTACATCCGCATGGAGCTGATATCGGACTCGAATAGCGTGTTCGATATTTCGGACAACCCATTCACGATTGAATCACCTTCCGTCATCAAGCCGGATTCGGTGCTCCGCGGCGAAATTACTGGTCGTGTAACGCTCCGCAACACAAAGGTCTACGGTCTCGATGGCTACGTATACGTAAACGATGGTGCCGTGCTGGAAGTAGAACCAGGTACAATCATCGTCGGCGATACTGTCGGACAGAATTCGGTTCTCTGTGTGAACCGTGGCGGCAAGATTGTCGCTAACGGTACTAAGCAACAGCCAATCATCTTCACATCATCTGCTGCTCCTGGCCAGCGCGCACGTGGCGACTGGGGTGGCATCGTGATCTGCGGTCGTGCTCGCACAAACCATCCAGGTGGTCAGGCAGCCATTGAAGGCGGTATAGCAGAATCTACTCCGGGTGGACGTGGTTGGTTTGGCGGACAGGATGATGATGACTCAAGCGGTTCGCTTCAGTATGTCCGTATCGAATTCGCTGGCATCGCTGTAGCACCAAACAACGAGCTCAACTCGCTTACCATGGGAAGTGTTGGTCGTAAGACGGTACTGGACTACGTCCAAGTATCCTACGGTAACGACGACGGCTTCGAGTGGTTCGGTGGAACAGTCAATGCAAAGCACTTAATCTCGTACGGTATTCTCGACGACGACTTCGATGCTGATAACGGTTACAGTGGCAAGGTTCAGTTCGGTCTCGTAAAGCGTTTCCGCACCGTTGCTGACGTATCAACATCGCAAGCTATCGAGACAGATAACGACGCGAATAGCTCGTTTAATCGTCCGCTTACATCGGCAACATTCTCAAATCTCACACTCATCGGTCCAGTCGAAGACACATCATGGACATCAGGCGGTGGCGCTAATCAATTCAATAGTCGTTATGGCGCTGCGATGCAGATTCGCCGCAACTCACGAATGAGCGTTTTCAATGCCGTTATCGTTGGTTGGCCGCGCGGATTTGAGTTAGCACAAGTGCCGACAATGAATGCGGCTCTGAGCGATTCGCTTGCCGTGCGTTCATCAAGTTGGTTCGGCGTCAAGGGAGCATGGATGAATCTTGCAGGTGGTACAGCTCCTGCGGGATTAGATGCGAACTGGGTTGCAAAGGCGCTGTATGCAAATACAGCTGATCGTTCAAATCCGAAGAATGCCTTCCTTGCGAATGCATGGTCAACAGATGCAACGTTCAACGCACGTCCGACAACTCTAGCGCCGTACCTCACAACAGCACAGTTCGACAACGGCGGTGTGTTGTATCCAATCAACGATGGTTTCTTTGAGCAAGTATCCTATCGCGGTGCGTTCCCAGCGACGGGTCAGGCATGGGACGAGGGTTGGGCAAACTACGATCCAGTTAATGCAGAGTACCGTGCAGCAGTTGTGGTGAATATCACAAAGCCAGGTGCAGCTGCTGGTGAATCGTACCTCCAAGGCACAAAGGTGAACATCGAGTGGGATACGACAAGTGCTGCTGGCAATCGTTACAAGTTCGAGTTTGCTACATCTAAGCAAGGCCCATGGTCGCCGATCGCAGGCGCTGAGAACGTCGTTGACGCTGGTGCAACGCGCGGCAAGCTTAATAACGGATTCACAGCCCCGAATGTAGTGACGCAAACGGGCTTCATCAAGATGACACTCATCAGTGATCCGACGAAGTTTGACATCACTACTGCTCCATTTGCAATCACAGCACCAGTAGTCGTTGAGCCTACAGTTCGTCTTATAGAGCCGGGTTCGAACGTTCGTGAAATCCGCGTTGGTCAGTCGGTAGATCTTCGCTGGGACACAACAGGAACATTCCGTCAGCGCTGGCGCTTCGAGTTTGGTAAGAGCCAAACAGGACCGTGGACTGTACTTCCAGGACTATCGAATGTTCTTGACTCGGCAACTCGCCGTGGCGCATTCGCTGGCGGTGTTGTCTTCCGTCCGAGCGATCAGACAGAGACAGGCTACGTACGCATGGTGTTGCTCAGCGACACAACGAAGACAGACATCAACGATAACCCAATCAAGATTGTCGCACCAGCACCTGTTCGTGCGGACTCCGTGCTCCGTGGTGAAATCACGGGTCGCGTGAAGCTTTCGAACACCAAGATCTACGGTCTTGATGGTTACGTCTACGTCAACGACGGCGGCGTCCTTGAAATCGAAGCAGGAACAATCATCGTTGGTGATACGGTCGGACAGAACTCCGTGCTCTGTATCAACAAGGGTGGCAAGATTATCGCAAACGGTACACGCAAGCTTCCTATCGTCTTCACATCGAGCGCACTGCCTGGTCAGCGCGCACGTGGCGACTGGGGTGGTATCGTGATCTGCGGTAAGGCACGCACAAATCACCCAGGTGGTCAGGCAGCTATTGAAGGTGGTATCGCTGAATCTACGCCGGGTGGACGTGGTTGGTTCGGCGGACAGAATGACGATGACTCAAGCGGCTCGCTTCAGTTTGTTCGTATCGAGTTTGCTGGTATCGCTGTAGCACCGAACAACGAGCTCAACTCGCTCACAATGGGTGGCGTTGGTCGCAAGACAGTGCTCAACAACATTCAAGTATCGTACGGCAATGATGACGGCTTTGAGTGGTTCGGTGGCACGGTCAATGCAAAGCGTCTGATATCCTATGGCATTCTTGATGATGACTTTGATACAGACAACGGCTTCAGCGGTAGTGTGCAGTTCGGTATCGTTCAGCGTTTCCGCACTGTAGCTGACGTCTCAACATCACAAGCATTCGAGTCTGATAACGATGCGAACGCATCGTACAATCAGCCATTCACATCGGCAGTCTTCTCGAACATCACCGCGATCGGTCCACTTCAGGACACATCATGGACAACAGGTGGTGGAGCGAATCAATTCAACGCTCGCTATGGTGCAGCTGCTCAAGTACGTCGCAACTCACGTCAAAGCATCCTTAACTCTGTCTTTGTCGGATGGCCACGTGGATTCGAGTTCGCGCAGCTCCCAACAATGATTGCTGCTAGGGGCGATAGCCTTGAGATCCGCAACAACTCATGGTACGGTGTGAAGAATGCAACGCTGACACTTGCTGGCCTCTCCGGTGGCGCAACGCCGCCTGCAGGGTTCGACAATACATGGCTTGCATCGCCAACGTTCAACAACATTGTCGATAAGTCATCTCCGTCGGTAGCAATGCTCAGCAATGCATTTGTCTCGAACGTCGAATTCGATCCATCGCCAAAGACTGGTGCGCCTGTTCTCACTGGTGCAGCGTTCACAGGCAAGGGTTCCGATGCCTTCTTCGAGCGCGTTGAATTCCGCGGTGCAATTGGTCTCGAACGTTGGGATCTTGAGTGGACAGAGTATGATCCCGTTAATCGTGAATACAAGGCACAAAATCCAGTAAGCGTCAACGATAACAACGTTGCTCCTGCGTTTGCCGGCCGTGTATTCCCTAATCCTTCATCTGATGCATGTTCGATTCGCTATGAGCTTGCAGGTGATGATGTTGTCACGATCCGCGTTGCAGATGCAACAGGTTCGCTCGCATCAACACTCCTCGCGAATCAAACACAAGCTGGCGGTGTGTATGAGTTCCGACTCAACACCAGCTCGCTCGCATCAGGTATGTACTATGTGACGATCACTGGCCGTACAGGCACGATCACACTTCCTGTGACCGTGGCTCATTAAGGCCACGATCGTGAACAGAACGCCGCAAAGGCCACCCTCGGGTGGCCTTTGTCGGTTCTGGGGAGGCTACTTCTTACTCTGCTCAGGCCCCTTACCAGAGACCCGCCGCACAAAGCCGAGGGTAAAGCCGCTGAACACGATGAGGCCCATTACAATGAGTCCGAGAATGATAAAGGGGCGTTGAAGCATTGAGCAAGATACAGATGGTATGTTTGCTGCGGAGGCCATTCATGACAGATGAACGCAATGTGCAACGTCCAATTGCTGCCATCGATGTAGGAACGAACTCGTTCCACATGGTGATTGCGACGGTGAGTGCTCGAGGAGTGCTCGAGATACATGCTCGGGATAAGGATACGGTGCGTCTTGGATCCGGCGCGGGTGATATGAAGCGCCTGGCCGTCGATGCGATGGACCGAGGTGTTGCTGCGATGCGACGCTTCGCGAAACTCGCCGAGCAGCACAATGCAGCCGTTCGTGCAATCGCAACCAGTGCTGTGCGAGAAGCCTTGAACAAAGATGAGTTCGTTGAACGTGTGCAGCGTGAAGCTGGCATTACTATCGAGGTTGTTCCAGGAACCGAGGAAGCGCGTCTGATCTACGTAGGCGCAATTCATGCACTGCCCATTGTGAATCAGCGTAGTTGCGTTATCGACATCGGTGGGGGATCCACAGAGACCATCATCGGATATCAAGGCGAGGCTGAGGTGGTGCATTCGGCGAAGCTGGGACACCTTCGATATACAAAGCGGTTCTTTCCGGATGGAATTGTCACTCCAGTGCGAATCGAGGAGTGTCGCATTGCTGTGCGCGGTGAGTGGGCCTCGATGTTCCAAACGATGTGCACGCAGGGCTTCGACACCTTTGTCGGGTGTTCAGGTACCATCATGGCCATCGCTGCTATCACACATCTTCGTATTCATGCACGAATGCCCGAGACGCTCAATGGCATGACGTATGCGTTGCGTGATATTCAAGAGACGATTGACACGATACTTGCAACCCCAACTGTTGATGCACGCCAGAGCATTCCGGGTATGGAGTCGAAGCGTGGCGATGTGATTGTTGCGGGTGCGATTATTCTCGAGCAGGCCATGAGGGGTCTCGGAGCTGACGTACTCACAATCTCTTCCTATGCGCTTCGCGAGGGGATTGTATTCGATACGGTACAGAAGGATGATGACATTCGTCGATTCCATCACCTTGCGCATTTGCGGTATGAGAGTGTCGACCACGTTTGCGACCTTTACAACGTGCGACGTCCGCATGCGGTCCATGTGAAGAATCTCGCGATTCGGCTGTTTGACGGATTGCGCGTGTTGCACGGCTATGGAGATCGCGAACTCGAGTTACTTGAGGCTGCGGCATTGCTGCACGACGTCGGGTACCATATTGGTGCTGAGCAACATCACAAGCACAGCGAGTACATCATCCGTAATTCAGCTATGCCGGGTTTCACCAATGATGAAACCGAGATCATTGCAACGATAGCACGCTATCACCGGAAGAGTCATCCCAAGAAGAAGCACGCCAGCTTTATGGCACTGACGATCGACGAACAGGAAGTGGTGCGGGTTCTCGCATCTATTCTTCGCGTTGCCGAGGGACTCGACCGTCGGCAGCAACAGCTCGTTCAGAGGCTGCGGGTACGGGTATCGGGAAGCGGTATCGACATCTATCTCGTTGTGCCAAATGGACTTGCCGATATCGAGCTCTGGGGTGCTGAGCGTCGCAAAGAGCTCCTGGAAGAGACCTTCCGACGTCCAGTCAGATTTGTGCTGGACGTCCACTAAAGATTTTTTCTGTTCGTCAGTCTCTATTGACATTATTCCGGAGTTGACCTACATGAAGCGTTCCTTGTTTGCCGCAGTGGCACTAATTGGTGTTGGTATCGTGATGGGAGTCGTGCTCATCACATCGTTCAGTACGAATGCAATCGAAGAGTTGTTGGCCGGCGATCTTGATCTCGGTGCGCGCCAAGCGCCCGTGCAAGCGCTTGCTAGCGTCGCGCAGTTGAACGATCAGTTCGTTGCCGTTGCTGGTGCTGTCACGAAGTCTGTTGTTTCGATTACTGTCACGACCGAGAGTCGACGTCCATCAATGCAGCGACTTCCCAATGACTTCTTCCGATTCTTTGGTCCGGAGGGCGAGGAAGCGCCGGAAGATCTTGACGAAGGTGAAGCTGGTGGAAGTGGCGTTGTGATTTCAAGCGATGGCTACGTGGTCACGAACAACCACGTTGTTGAACGTGCGAAAGAGGGTGGCATCATCGTCACGACGCAGGACCAGAAAGAATATAAGGCACGTCTGGTCGGACGTGACTCGTTGACGGATTTGGCCGTACTGAAGATCGATGGCACGTTTACGCCTGCGCACTTTGCGCAACGCGAACAGATCCGCGTCGGTGAATGGGTAGTTGCCGTTGGTAGTCCGCTTGGATTGAAGTCAACAGTAACAGCTGGTATTGTCTCTGCGATTGGCCGTGGCATCGGTATTGTTGGCACCAATGGCCGCATGTCGAAGCGCAATCGCTATGCCGTGGAGAACTTCATTCAAACAGATGCAGCAATCAACCCGGGCAATTCCGGTGGAGGCCTCTTCAACCTAAACGGCAGCTTGGTTGGTATCAACACAGCAATCGCATCGAATACGGGATTCTATAACGGCTATGGCTTTGCAATTCCGATTGACATGGTCAAGAGTGTTGCGCTCGATCTGATCGACGACGGAAAGATTCAGCGTGGCTACATCGGTGTTGAAATCACGAGTGTTGATGAAGCATCTGCGAAGGCTGTTGGGTTGAACACCGTCAGTGGTGTCAACGTCAACAAGGTTGTTGAGGGTGGCGCTGCAGAAGCTGCCGGTATTGACGTTGGCGACGTGATTCTTGAAGTAGACGGTCGTGCTGTCAAGACATCGAACGATCTTCAAAACGAGATCGTGCTGCGTCGAGCAGGTAACACTGTAAACCTCAAGATCTGGCGCGATGGCAAAGCGATCACAAAGACTGTTCGTCTCAAGGTACTCGGTGGCACTAACGATGTTGCCGACAACGCAGGCCGTGCTGGAGGCGACCAAGGATCGTCGTCGTCCGAGCCGATTACCTTCAAGGATCTTGGGTTCACAGCGAATCTGCTCACGGGTGAAATGCCGGAGAAGTTTGGAACGTCGGACGGCGTGTATGTATCGAAGGTTGAGCGCAGTGGAGCAGTTGCGCGTCGTGGCATGCGTCAAGGCACTGTGATCCTCAAGGCCGATGGTAAAACGGTATCGTCGCCGTCGCAGCTGCAGAAAATCCTCAGCATGAAAAAGCCTGGCGACGGGATACTTTTCATCGTGAAAGAACAAGAGGGCTCGAAGCAAGCCATCTCAGTGATCGTTCCTGAGTCGTAACTTTCCGGATGAACACTACAACTCACATCATCAGCGTCGCTACAGCGTTCTTCGTTGTAGCGACGCTGTCGCTTTCAGCACAGTCATACATCGGACCGTATTTCACGTATGGCATTAGCACCAGCGTAGGCACCAGCGTGGCTGCCTATGGCGCACCATCGCGTATAGCGTTCGGCGCTCTTTACTCGCGTGCGATTTCATCTGGTGCGGAAATCAACGTGCACGGGTTCTACCGGGCCGAATCTGGTGGCGCGAAAACAACACCCACCGAACCGCTCGGTCTGGGACGTCCGCCCGGTATGCTCAATGTTGTTGAGCCAGGGGCTGGTGGACCGCGCGTAGTTACGACGATGAACTCGACAGCGATCGAACTGGGTGCATCGCTTGCATTCCAGGTAGCCGAACTCGACTCGACAGGTTCTGCAATTCAGCTACAACTTGGTGTATATGCCGACCGACTCTTTAGTGTGAAGCAGACGGATGACTACAGCGAGTTCCCGAAGGAAGAGCTTGGCCAACGGCCAGTAACCGTCAGTGGCACGTATGATGCGCAGATCGGCTTCGGGGCATTTGTCGGCGCACGCATGGTGCTCCCTGTGGATGCAAGCCGCATCCTGATTGACCTCTCCTACAGCGTGCGACAGCCCACGACGATTGAGAACCAAGACATCGGCTGGCTCGTCGGACGTGGCATACGTCTCGGGCTCGGATTCCAGTTCTGATTAAATCCCCACGTGCGATCCAACCTCAAGCGTGCGCTTAACCGGAATGCCGAAGTAGCTTGATGGTGTGCGTGAGTTGCGATGCAGGAACACGAAGAGCTCCTTGCGCCAACGTGCCATGCCCTTGCCGTCCTGCACGGTAAGCGTTTCGTGGCCTAATACGAAGATTGCATCGGTGATGTCAACAGGAATATCGTACTCCGGTAGCCACTCCAGATCCTTCATCAGGTTGAGTTGATCCATAAATCCATAATGCAGAACAACCTGGAACACGTTGTTCTCCAGTGGCTTTCGTTCGATGCGTGCTGAGTGTGGAACACGTGCAGCTGGCTCGATCACAACGGTGAGAAGAATAACCGTCTCGTGTCGTGATCGATTGTACTTGAGATTGCTCACAAGTGCTGGTGGTGCGATACCCTTGTACCCAGTCATGTACAACGCAGACCCTGGCACCGTTGCACACCGTTCAATTTCTTCGTGAATCACATCGATAAGAGGACGGCTGCGTTTCTCGATGACGCTGCCAAGAATCGTTCGACCCTTGTGCCACGTTACCATCACGAGGAACGTTGCGGCAGCCATTGCTACAGGTACATAGCCCCCTTGAAAGAACTTCAAGCAGTTAGCTGCGAAGAACGAACCGTCGATCAGCATGAAGAGGGCCGTCAGACTTAGCGACACGGCGAAGTTCCATTTGAACAATCGGCGCATCGCAAACCATGCAAGTATGGTCGTAATCACCATTGTTGACGTCACTGCAATACCGTAGGCCGCAGCGAGATTTCCAGACGTGCGGAACTGCAGAACCAAGAACACGCAGCTCACAAACAGCACCCAGTTGACCGTTGGCAGATAGATCTGTCCGCGCTCTTCACTCGACGTGTGTTGCACCTTCAGACGTGGAAGGAAGCCCAGCTGCAGTGCTTGCCACGTAAGCGAGAATGCGCCCGAAATCACTGCCTGCGACGCAATGATGGTTGCCATCGTTGCGCAAATCACCAACGGAATAACGCCCCATGACGGAACCATGTGGAAGAACGGATTCTCAACGGTCGTTGCGATGTGACCTTCGCGGAGAAGGAGCGCCCCCTGACCAAAGTACTGGAGGATCAAACCAGGGTACGCAACATAGAACCAGCCGCGCATGATCGGCGTGCGGCCGAAGTGTCCCATGTCGGCATAGAGTGCTTCGCCACCCGTGACAACGAGGAACACGCTGCCGAGCACGGCAAAGCCCATGAATCCATGTTGCATGAAGAAGTTGACGGCGTACATAGGATTGATGGCTTCGAACACCGCTGGTGTTTGTATTGCGTTGTACACGCCCAGAGCACCAAGGATCGCAAACCATGCAACCATGAACGGACCAAACACACGTCCGACACCAGTGGTGCCATAGCGTTGAATGCTAAAGAGTCCGATAAGAATTGCAATTGTTATTGGAACGATAAACGCACCAAGCTGTCCAGGTACAGCAACCTCAAGTCCTTCAACGGCAGAGAGAACCGAAATCGCCGGCGTGATGATGCCATCGCCATAGAGCAGTGCCGAGCCGAACAATCCCATTGCAACGATTGCACCGATCTTCTTGTAGGAGCCCTTGCGTTGACTCACCAATTCCATCAGCGCGAGAATGCCACCTTCGCCTTCGTTGGCAAACCGTGTAATGATGAGCAGGTACTTGATGCTAATGATCAAGGTGAGCGACCAGAAGATCAGCGAGAGGATGCCGAGAACTTCGGGTGCGCCTGGTGTGAGACCGTAGTGTGGTGAGAAGCACTCCTTGAGGGAGTAAAGGGGGCTTGTACCGATGTCGCCGTAGACAACACCAACAGCGCCGATTGTGAGTGCAAGAAGTCGTGACGAGCTCGGTGCCGCATGCCCCGACGAAGTGCTTTGGTCCATTGCGGACCTTTCGGACGTGAAACAGAAACACCTCTACGGAATCGAGGCGGTACAAAACTATACAGCTACAGCGTTCATGCTACGTGATATCGTTCGCGCAGCACCGCCACGTGGTGTGCAACGTGTCCGACAAGGATCCATACAATTGCGCGCGGCGTGAATGTTCCGTTGTTGGCGATACCTCGCCGCAGCAGATCCGCCTCTGACAGCGACGAAACAAGAGAGATGGTTGCGGCGCGTACGCTTGCGAATTCTTCAAGGAGGGATTCCATCGACCGCGCATCGAAGCCCGCGTTGGCGACGTACGCGTTTTCATCGAATCCTGGGAGCGGTTGGTGTTCGCCGCGGGCGATACACAGGGCGCGAAGCGCGAAGATCCGCTCGCAGTCGATGAGATGTCCCACCACCTCGCGAACGCTCCACTTGCCCTCGGCATAGCGAAACCCCGATTGTTCTTGGGAGAGGCCACCCAGCATCGCGGAAAGGTCTTCCGCTTGTGTCAGCAAGGCCTCATCTACCGGCAGGGCATCTGGACGGTCCAGATAACGGGTGATGTACCCTGCATAGTATTCCGGGAATTCTCCAGCGTTCGGCTGCGTTATGCGCGTATGATTCATGGCGACGAAGCTACACCAGAGATGTCTGCTGTAGAGCATTTACCGTAACTTTGCCGTGTATTTTTTTGGAGCTCTGCTCCGATCATCAACACCATTGCAGAACATGTTTCAGCATCCAGACTATTACCAGCTTGACGAGCTTATGTCGGACGAGGAAAAGCTCGTTCGCCAAACAGTGCGCGACTTCGTCGACAACGAAATCCTGCCGATTATCGAGCACAATGCGCGTGAGGGCACATTCCCGCTGCATTTGGTGAAGAAGATGGCAGATCTCGGTCTATTTGGCATAACCCTCCCGCAGGAATACGGTTGTGCTGGGCTCAACTACACCTGTTACGGTATTGCGATGCAGGAGCTTGAGCGTGGCGACTCCGGTATCCGTTCGTTCGCTTCCGTGCAGAGCTCGCTTGTGATGTATCCAATCTACACGTACGGTTCAGAAGAGCAGAAGCGGAAGTGGTTGCCAAAGCTCGCTGCCGGCGACGCTATCGGCTGTTTCGGTCTTACCGAGCCTGATGCCGGATCGAACCCAGCATCGATGTCGACCAACGCAAAGAAGGTCGACGGAGGATTTATCCTCAACGGTGCCAAGATGTGGATCACCAACGGAACCTTGGCCGACGTAGCTGTGGTCTGGGCTAAGCTTGACGGTGTTGTGCGTGGTTTCCTGGTCGAAAAGGGCATGAAGGGCTTCACCGCGCCTGAAATGAAGGGTAAGCACTCGCTCCGCGCCTCGGTCACATCGGAGCTTGTGTTCCAGGACGTGTTGTTGCCTGAGGAGAATATTCTTCCAGGTGTGGAAGGCCTGCGGGGTCCGCTCTCATGCCTCACCCAAGCTCGCTACGGAATTGCCTGGGGTGTGGTTGGTGCAGCCATGGCGTGCTACGACTCGTCACTGAACTACGCAAAGAGTCGCATTGCATTCGGCAAGCCAATTGCTGGTTTCCAGCTTACGCAAGACAAGCTCGTATGGATGCTGAACGAGATCACCAAGGCGCAGCTTCTCTGCTGGCGTCTCGGTAAGATCAAGGAGCAGAACACCTTACGTCCGCAACAAGTGTCGTTGGCAAAGCGAAACAACTGCGAAATGGCCCTCACGATTGCCCGCATGAGCCGAGAAATTCATGGTGCCAATGGAATTTTGGACGAGTATCCCGTGATGCGTCACGCTGCCAATCTTGAGTCGGTGAAAACCTACGAGGGTACGCACGAAATGCACACCCTGATTATCGGCCAGGACATCACCGGTTTGGGAGCATTTGCACCATGATTTAGGCACCCATAGGGTGCGTCCCTGTGGAAAAGTTGCTTATATTTGAACGCGATCGAATAGGGTGGGCTCACGAGCCCACTTTTTCGTTTCTAGTGATTGACGACGATATAACGGAGAACTATGAAGGAGACCCTTCCGGATCGGATCCGGACAATGATCGAGGACGTATGTGCCGAGGTCGGGGTTGTCCTTATCGACGTAGTAGTTCGTGGTCAGGCACGGCAGCTTGTGGTAGATATCATGCTGGATGCTCCGGCAGGGATAACGCACGAGCATTGTCGAGCGGTCAGCCGAGCACTTGATGAGCGGTTGGAGAACGACGAATTCGCCGGCCGCCTTCGGGCGGTCGATGTGTCTTCACCGGGAGCCGAGACACCGGTGAAGTTTTTATGGCAACTGACGAAACATGTTGGTCGAACGGTGCGCGTGGTGCACACCGATGGAACGGTGATTCAGGGTACGCTTCTGCGTGCAGACGATCTGGGCCTCGACGTTCAACCAACGCAACAAAAAAAAGAATCCAAGCCACCGTTATTGCTTCATGCGGGTGACATCGCAGAGGCTCGGATGGTGATAACGTTCTAGGACGACATCATGGCACGCCGCAAGGTCAAACAACAAGTCGACAACAAGAAGCTGATCATCGAAGCCTTCAATGAGATGGCTCGTGAGAAGAGCATTGATCGCGACCTCCTCCAGGGCATCGTTGAAGAAACGTTGTCTGCGATGGTGAAGAAGAAGTATGGTCTTGAAGCCAACTTTGACATCATCGTGAACATGGAGAAGGGCGACATCGAAATCTACCTCATGCGTGAGATCGTTGAAGAAGTCGAGAATGCCGAAACACAGATTTCTGCTGAAGTAGTCCGCGAAGCCACGGGTGATGAACCGGTAATCGGCGACGAGCACATCGAAGAGATTACGCTTGAGAACATTGCCGACTCGTTCGGACGTCGCTTGATTGCTCAGGCAATTCAGAATCTCAACCAACGCATTCGCGATGTTGAGAAGGATAACATCTACGAAGAGTATGCCAAACGGGTTGGCGAGGTTATCATCGGCGAAATCTACCAGGTTCGTCCAAACAACATTCTTGTGATGCATAATAAGGTCGAGATGCGTCTTCCGCGTGAAGAGCAGATCCCAACAGAGCGTCTCAAGAAGAATCAGCAAGTCAAGGCGATCCTGAAGGAAGTGCGCCGCTCCGGTGGTGCAACGGGACTCCCGGATCTTATCCTTTCCCGTGCCGATGATTCATTCATGGCGCGGTTGTTTGAACAAGAAATCCCTGAGATCTATGACGGTATCATCGAGATTCGAGCTATTGCCCGTGAACCGGGTGAGCGCGCGAAGGTCGCTGTAACATCGTTTGATGAGCGTGTTGATCCAGTAGGCGCATGCGTCGGCATGAAGGGTATCCGTATCCACTCGATCGTACGTGAGCTCGGAAACGAGAACATCGACATCATCGAGTTCACTGACGAGGCACGCTTGTTCATCGCTCGTGCATTATCGCCTGCGAAGGTTCGCGACGTGCAGATCTCCGATGATGGTCGCCAGGCAACTGTTGTGGTGCCCGACGATCAGGTTTCGCTGGCTATTGGTAAGCAGGGACAGAACGTTCGTCTCGCATCGAAGCTCACCGGCTACTCGCTGTCGCTGGTGAAGGAAGGTGCAGAAGACATCGAGCTCGTTGAGTTCCGTGATGAAATTGGTCGTGACATCTTCGAACAACTTGTTCGTGCAAGCATCGAAACCGCACGTGAGTTTCTCGAAGCCGACCCAACGGTACTCTTGAGCATCATACCGAAAGAAAAGATCGTTCGTATCCGCACGATCATGATGGAAGAATTTGAAGAACGCGAAGACCAGTCGTATCTCATTGCCCTCGAAGACGCAGCGACTGCTCTCGAGAGCGGTGAATCAGCAGTCGGTCAGAGCGATGACATCGCAGAATCGTACGCCGAGGATACACCAGAGGTGTACGAGCAAGAACTCGCCGAAGCAGGTGAAGCGGAAGAAGAAGCTTCAACTGGCGGTGACGAACAGGTAGAGGATTAATCGAAGGATGTATGGCAGGTTCCGCCGGAAATAAGCTCTTCAAGGTTGCAAGTCAGATCAACATCGGTCGTGATGCAATCGTGGAATACCTTGCATCAAAGGGGCATAAGCTCGAGAACAAGGCCACCACGGTGCTCACTGATGAGCAGACTGATCTCGTGATTGAGAAGTTTGCCAAGGAGCTCAAGACAGCGCAAAAGCAGCGCGAGAAGGTTCAGCGTCAACACCAAGTACGCAAGACACATCTCGAGCAGGGTAGTGCTGTATCAATCGATACGATCGCTGAAGCGCACGAGCGTGAGCGTGAGATCGAGGAGCGACTCGAGCGACCAACAGAGGCACATGTTGATGTGCACGTTGCAGAGGCGGAAGCCTCCATTGCGGAACCTGTACAGGCGCACGTCGTTGAGCACGTAGAAGCGCCTGCGCCTCCACCAGCTGATGTCGAACAGCCTGTTGCTAGTGGACCGTCGGTTGGACAAGTGATTGACATCGCTGCGATCAAGGCTAAGGAAGAAGCTGCAGCGAAGGTGCTTGAGCAGACGAAAAAGGCGCTCAAGAGTGGCAAGGTGACATCCGCCGCGCCTGTAGCTCCTACGGCCCCGGTTGCCGAGGTTGCTCCAACGCCTGAGCCTGTTGCTCCGGCTGTTGAGGTTGTTGCTGAAGCGCCGACTGCTCTGGAGTCAGTATCTGTAGCTGCACCGGAAGGTATAGTCGCTCCAGCTACTCCAGTAGCTACCGATGCACAACCTGCGTCGGACGAAGCTACGGCCGAGAGTGATGAGAAGAAGGGCAAGCGCCGTCGTAAGGGCGTTATTGAAGTTGAATACAACCCGTCGGGTCATGCGCAGCTGCGTGGACTTACGGTTATCGGCAAGATCGACCTTACACCCAAAGCACCACCGCGTCCCAAGCGTCAGGATCGTCCTGCTGGTGGTGGTGGACGTGAAGGGGGCCAGCGCGGCGCAATTGGCGACGCATTGGCGGCTCGTGGACGTGGTCCTGGTCAAGGGGGCGGCACTGGCGGTGGATTTGTCGGTGGTGGGCCTCCTCGTCGAAACGATGGACCATCATTTGGACCAAATGCTCCTTCGGGTGGTGCGAAAAAGGACGACAAAAAGAAGAAGAAGACCGGAGCCAAGGTTTTGCGTACGCAGGTGTCGGCTTCCGATGTCACACGCGCAATCCGACAGACGTTGAGCGGCATGGAACTCAACCCAACGGGAGGGCGTGCGAAGCTCCGTCAGCGCAAGCGCATGGAACGTGAGGAGAAAGAGGCAATCCGTCAAGAAGAACTCGCACGTGAGGGTACGATCCTTCGCTTGTCGGAGTTCGTGACAACTGCTGACCTTGCGAATCTGATGCGCGTAACGGCTTCGGACATCATCATGAAGTGTATGAGTCTTGGCTTGATGGTGTCCATCAACCAACGTCTCGACAAGGACACGATCACGCTGATCGCATCGGACTACGGTTTCGACGTTGAGTTTCTTGATGACCAAGCTGAACAAGAAGTGCACGACGATGCCGATGCACCGGAGACGCTTCAGCCACGGTCGCCGATTGTTACCATCATGGGTCACGTTGACCACGGTAAAACGTCGTTGCTCGATTATGTCCGCAATGCAAACGTTGTGGCTGGCGAGGCCGGTGGCATCACGCAGCACATCGGAGCTTATCGTGTAGAATCTCCATCAGGTCGAACGATCACATTCCTCGATACACCAGGTCACGAAGCCTTTACAGCTATGCGTGCTCGTGGTGCTCAGGTAACAGATATCGTTGTGCTGGTTGTTGCCGCTGATGATAGCGTGATGCCTCAAACGATCGAAGCTATCTCGCACGCGCAAGCTGCGAATGTGCCGATCGTTGTTGCAATCAACAAGATCGACCGTCCAGAAGCAAATGCCGACCGCATTCGCCAACAGCTTGCCGATCATGGCGTGTTGGTCGAGGACTGGGGTGGAAAATTCCAGGTTGCGGAGATTTCTGCGAAGCATGGAACGAACGTACCGCAGCTTCTCGAGAAGATTCTTCTCGAAGCAGACCTGCTCGAACTGAAGGCAAATCCAGATCGTGTCGCGCGTGCAACCGTTATTGAAGCACACGTTGACAAGGGTCGGGGTAACGTAGTTACCGTTATCGTGCAAAAGGGTACGCTCAATGTTGGTGACATCTTTGTGTGCGGACAGTTCGCTGGCCGCGTGCGTGCGATGTTCGACGAGCGTGGACAACGCATGGAATCTGCTGGGCCGTCCATGCCTGCACAGGTCACCGGTTTCGATGGATTGCCAAATGCCGGCGACATTCTCCTGGAAATGGAGTCTGATGCAGAAGCTCGCGACGTGGCAACACGTCGTCAGCAGCTTCGTCGCGAACAGCAGTTCCGTGGAATGCGCCACATGACGCTCGACGACATCTCTGCACAAATCCAGCAGGGTGGTGTCAAGGAGCTTCGTCTCATCGTCCGTGCAGACGTAAGCGGTTCAGTCGAGGCTCTCTCCGACTCGCTGCAGAAGCTCTCGACGAGCGAGGTTAAGGTGCGTATCATCTTTAAGGCTGTCGGTGCTATTACGGAAAGCGACGTCATGCTCGCGTCGGCATCCGATGCCGTGATCGTTGGTTTCCAAGTGAATACATCGCCAGCGGCTCGCAAGATCGCCGAGGCCGAACATGTTGATGTGCGTCTGTACTCGATTATCTACGACTGTATCAACGAAGTTCAGCTGGCTCTCGAAGGTATGCTTACACCAGACATTAAAGAGGAGATTACCTCTTCCGTTGAGGTGCGCGCAATCTTCAAGATCAGTAAGCTCGGGACGATCGCTGGTTGCTATGTGCAGACTGGAAAAATCACACGCAACGACAAGATTCGCGTACTACGTGATGGATTCGAGATTTACAAGGGCACCTTGGCGTCGCTCAAGCGCAACAAGGACGATGTTCGTGAAGTCGATGCCGGATACGAATGCGGTATCGGTCTGCAGAGCTACAACGACCTTGAAAATGGCGACATCATCGAAGGGTACAAGACAACAGAAGTCAAACGAAAGTTGTCCTAAGCTGTGTCCATCCGTACCGAACGCGTTGCAGGTGAAATCCAGAAGGCTCTGGCTACACCACTGAGATCGATCTCGGAAGAGATCGGCGCTGGTTTTATAACGGTCACGGAGATACGTCTCTCGGCTGACCTTCAGTTGGCCCGCGTATACCTGAGCGTCTTCGGCGGCAAACGCACGCCGGCTGAAGTCATGAGTCATATCGAGGAGCACGAAGCTGGACGCTTGCGACACTTTGTGTCGAAGGCCGTGCGACTGCGATTCGTTCCGCAACTGCGGTTCTATATCGATGATTCACTTGATCGGGCCAATCGCATCGACGCGATCCTCGATAGCGTGAAGCCGAAGGACGGAAGCTGGGAACACGGTGATCGTGATGGTGAATGATCGACCACGGTTGACACCTACATCGCTGGGATCAATCGACCAATGGCTGGAAGCAGCTCGAATGGACGGTGCGATCGCGCTCATTGACAAAGAAGAAGACTGGACCTCGTTCGACTGTGTGGCAAAGCTTCGCAATCGAACACGCGTAAAGCGCGTCGGACATGCCGGAACATTGGATCCACTGGCAACAGGCTTGCTCGTTATCTGCTTCGGTAAAGCCACAAAGGATATTGCCTTCCTTCAGGACGACGATAAAACCTATGATGTGGAATTCCAATTCGGTGCGCGATCGACAACTGACGATCGTGGTGGAGAGATTACCGTATCCGATGATGCCATCCCACGCTCAGAAGAACAGATCATCACGGCGTTGCGAATGTTCGAAGGAACCATCGCACAAACGCCGCCAGATTATAGCGCCGTTCGCCATCAAGGCCGACGTCAGTACGATCTAGCACGAGAGGGCAAAGAGTTTACTCCGAAGACACGGACGGTTCGTGTCGATCCGTTGACAAACATCGAAGTTGCTTGGCCCCATGTGCGCTGCACGATATCGTGCTCAAAGGGAACGTACATTCGATCAATCGCTCGCGACTGCGGCGAAGCACTTGGATGTGGGGCGTATGTCACAAAGCTGCGTCGCACGCGCAGCGGCGGCTTTTCCATCGATGAGGCACTCACAGTGAGCGAAATGCTTGCCGTACTGCCACAAGGAGGTGCTGTATGAACGTCGTGCGGTACGGACACGACCCTATGGTGTTCCATCGAAAGACGGCACTCACCGTGGGAACATTCGACGGCGTGCACTGCGGACATCGCGGCATCGTAGAGCGCATGATTGCAACAGCGCGCAAACATGATGAGCAGACGGTTGTTGTGACGTTTGATCCGCATCCTCAAATCGTGCTTGCACGTCCAGATCGCGAACCTGTACTCCTGCTGACCACGATTGACGAACGGTGCGACCTCTTTGCGCAGCTGGGTATCGACATGGTTGTTGTGGTGCCGTTTACACGTGAGTTCGCTGCGATACCTGCAGATGCGTTTATCCGGACAGTCATTGTACACGACATTGGCGTACAACATTTCTTCATTGGTCACGACCATTCCTTCGGGAAGAACCGTGGCGGTAATGAAGAGCTGTTGCAACAGCTCGGACACGAACTCGACTTTAATGTTGTTCCCATTCCTCCGCTTGAATGCGCTGGCGTGGTCGTAAGTAGCACGAAAGTGCGGAACGCATTAAGGACAGGTGGCGTGGATGAAGCGCATCGCTTCCTCGGCAGACCCTATGCCGTGCGCGGTGTGGTTGGCCACGGAGATAAACGAGGACGAACACTCGGTATCCCGACGGCCAACATCCAAATGCCGGAGCATAAACTCCTTCCGGCAAATGGTATCTACGTTGTGTCGTCTGTGATCGATGGAAGCGTTGTCGTTGGCATGGCCAGCGTTGGCGTTCGCCCGATGTTCACGAACGATGTTGTGCCGACACTCGAGGTGAATTACCTCGATATCGACATAGACCTGTATGGTCGAACTCTTGAAGTCGTGTTTCACGCACGACTGCGAGATGAGATCGCGTATGAATCCGTGGACGAACTGCTGGCGCAGATTGAGATCGACAGAAACGACACACGTTTGTATCAACAACAATTCCTGCATCGGAGGACATCATGATCACGAAAGAACGCAAGGCCGAAATCGTCGCCCAGCATGGCGGAACGGTCGCAAACACTGGAAAGCCAGAAGTACAAATCGCACTTCTGACAGCGCACATCGCAGCATTGTCGCAACACTGCGCAACACATAAGAAGGATCACCACTCACGTCGTGGTCTGATTATGCTCGTAGCAAAGCGTAAGAATCTCTTGTCGTATCTGCAGAAGAATGAGATTCATCGCTACCGCGAGATCATCGCAGCACTCGGACTTCGCAAGTAAGTATTTCAACGGTCGA
>CAMCXP010000003.1 GCA_945883395.1 Melioribacter roseus P3M-2 | reverse complement strand
ACCATTATCGTGGTGCAGTTTCTCGGTGCGCTGTACGTGCTGGGACTCACCCTCGAGCACGTGCTCATTGCTGGAGTAACGGTCGTGCTAACGTCTGGTCTGTTGCTCGCTCAGAAGCGATAAGTCACCGAGCCGATTGGCATCGGAACGTTCGAACGAGCGCCGAGGACGAGTCCGAGCGGATTGAAGTTCACGTCGAGCTTGCCCATGGACGTACCCTCTGCGTCCGGACGTGCAAGGGCACGACCGATGAGGAACCCACCTGCTGCCGATGCCCACACGAGCGGCCCAATAGCCCGGGGTGAATCCACGAGCTGTGCAATACCAACGCCGATAACACCTCCGGCGAGTGTACTGAGAAGGAACGTGGAGCCGTCGCCTTCACGATAGTCGAGTCCGTCAATAAGCCTTGTACCGAGGTATAAGCCCCCTGCTGCTCCCAAGAGCCCAATCCCGGTTATAACTCTCGTCGATACGTTGTCTGTGCTCACGGCTGATAGAACGGCATAGGGCAGGCCAAGACCAAGCGCACCCGTCAGCGCATAGACCGTTGCATCCGAGTTGGTAATGTGTTGCGACTTGATGATCTCATTGCCAAGAAGAATACCACCGGCGGCACCAACAAGTCCAAGACCTGATAGGACGCGAATTCCTGCATCGCCTTCAGTGACGTTACCCATGATCGTCAATGCTGCCAGTGCGCCACCCGCCGCTCCGTAGAACTCTGTGGTGTTGATCACGCCAGCCGCACCTTCCGAGATTCCTGTATTCGAACCGATCACATAGCCTGCAACGGTTTCAGACACTCCACCAAGGATCGACAGTGCGAAGCCCGTACGTGAGGAGAGATTCGATCCAGAGATCAATCCGCCAAGTGCCCAACCATGCAAAGCCCCCTGAAACATGCCACCCACAGCCAACGAGGCCGCACCGGCCGTCACGTTGGCATTCTGCGTTAACAGCGCAGGCACGAAGTAGCCAAGTCCGCCCGCGATTAAATAGGTTGGTGCGGAACTGACGCTACCGTCAGAACTAAAGACAATTGAAACTGCTGTTCCGTAGTAGAAGAGCGACCACAGTGTGCTGCCCCACAACAACGTGCTGCGTCCGCTCTGATCCAAACCACCGATATCGACCGAAGGTGATGCCGCTGTTTGAATGCGTGAACGCAATGCTGCCATCTCCACCATCGAGAGTTGGCGTCGCTCACGCTCGTTGCCTTGATCGGCACGACGCAGGATCTCGAGCACAAACGCCGAGTCGCTCATCTTGAACAGACGTGCCTCGAGGAAGGTCTCGACTGGCTCAAACCATTGGTACTCGTCGTTCATCGACTTGGACACGACGAAGATCTTGCCCGCTTCGTCGAAGCTGATCTGACGTTCTATCTGCGCATATGCACCATACGATGCAGCACAGAGCAGCAAGGCAATAAGAACTGAACGTAGGATAGCAGTCATAGCAATCTCCATAAACGAACGAGGGCCCCATGTAGGGGCCCTCAAATCTATGCATCGTTCTCTGAAATACGAGCTTACAGAACTGCCGTTACCGGTGCGTAGTCCATACCGAATGCTTCTGCAACTGCTTCGTAGACGATCTTGCCTTCGACGACGTTCAGACCGTATTCGAGTTCCTTGTTTGCCTTGCATGCGTTCTTCCAACCGTGGTTGGCAAGCTGCACTGCGTATGGGAGCGTTGCGTTCGTGAGCGCGATAGCCGATGTGTACGGCACAGCGCCTGGCATGTTTGCAACACCGTAGTGTACAACACCGTCGACCACGTACGTTGGATCTGCGTGTGTTGTTGGCTTGCATGTCTCAACGCAACCGCCTTGGTCAACCGATACGTCAACGATTACAGAACCTTCCTTCATCGTCTTGAGCATGTCGCGTGTGATCAGGTGTGGTGCCTTTGCACCAACGATCAACACACCACCGATCACGAGATCGGCATCCTTGACTGCTTCACGGATGTTCGACTTCGTTGACATCTGTGTGATGACGTTCTTCGGCATCACATCATCGAGGTAGCGCAGACGGTACAGGTTGTTGTCGAAGATTGTCACGCGAGCACCAAAGCCCGCTGCGATCTTCGCTGCGTTTGTACCAACGACACCGCCACCGAGGACGATCACGTTCGCTGGCTTTGTACCAGGTACACCGCCGAGCAACACACCACGTCCACCCATTGGGTGCTCGAGGTACTTTGCGCCTTCTTGTGGTGCCATACGTCCAGCAACTTCCGACATCGGGATGAGCAGCGGTAGCGATCCGTCTGTCTTCTGAACTGTCTCGTACGCGATACACGTTGCGCCGCTCTTCACCATTGCTTCGGTGAGTTCGCGTGATGCAGCAAAGTGGAAGTACGTGAACAGCGTCTGACCCTTGCGGATGAGATTGTACTCAGGTGCGATTGGCTCCTTGACCTTCATGATCATGTCGGCCTGAGCATACACCTCAGCAGCTGTATCGATGATCTTCGCACCAGCTGCGATGTAGTCATCATTCGTGAATCCACAACCAACACCACAGTTGGTCTCAACGATCACATCGTGGCCGTGCTGACGGAGGGTTTCAACTCCACCAGGCGTGAGAGCAACACGCTTCTCACTCGGCTTGATCTCCTTTGGTACGCCGATCAACATATACGTCTGTCCTTTGTTGGATTGAAGTGAATCAAGAGCGCAAAGATAGGGAGCATTCCCGTGCCCACGGATGCAAGCCCTATGGACGCCTCCAGACCGGGAGCAGGACCAGCACGAGCGTACCACCAAGCATCACATACCCCGCGAGCTCGGCACCGAGCACGCCAACCAGCTCGTGAAGGGGGCGAATCACCCACCAGGGGTCGACTTGGACGGTGCCTGCAAGCCCCGTAACCGCATCCCGCGCACCAAATGCGTGGATCGGCATGATCGCAGCCATGATTGCCACCGCAAGGCCTGCGCCGACGACGAGCGGCACGTGCTGGCGTTCCCGCCAGAGCACATAGGCCAGCCATACCGACGCAGCGCCAACTAGGATGTGCACGAAGTACGTCCGCGCGAGCATGGGCTCGCCAGGCACGATGCCCAGCACCGCCACGAGCGCATCGCCAAGTGGCGCTTCCAACAGCTCGTGTCCGACAATTCGAAGGCTCACCTCGGCATAGATATCATCAGGCAACATCCGTCCAGTCCATGCCGCGGCGAGGGCGATAATCAGCATCCCGATCGACATCACCCAGGTCGATGCAGCGTGCTGATACGCGCGCGCTATGGCAGATAACACAACGACGATGCAGGCCAACACCACTAGCCATCCCGCGAGCGTGTGATGCACAGCGCGTGCAATGGCACCACCCGGAGCATTAGCGATGTGCACTTGCACGCTTGCTGCGGCAGCACTTGGCACAAGCTCGCCGGGGCGCGCAGGCACAAAGCTCGGCGTCGACGGAGTTCCGACGGTGTCGGTGAAGGGTCCAACGCGCTCGACGCGCTCACCCATCAGCATCGTTGTTGGACGTCCGTCGGGTGTTGCTGCAGGCATCCGCGATGGTTCATAGAGCAAGCCCAGCAGGAGCCCCGTGACCAGCTCGACACCGATGAGCATTGCAAACACCCCAAGACACATCCGTCGCGCAGTGTCGATCCATGCGGTCTGCTGCATTAGGTGTGCTCCTGATGGATGCGCACATAGAGGTTGCCATTGACGACACGGGCTTGATGTGTTGAAAGGGGGCGCACAGGCGGCGCATTGAGGACGTTGCCCTCGAGATCGAACGCTCCTCCATGACACGCACAACGAATACGATTCGATGGCAGGTGCACCTCGAGTGGACACCGAGCGTGGGTACAGGTGAGGTCGAGCACGCGCACGTCATTGCCTCTCCGAGCAATCAGCACGCGCGTACCGCCGATTGTCAGCTCCTTGCGTGCACCGTCGGCGACGACACCATCGAGTGGTCCAAGATCGTGGGCATGACTCGATGCGTCACTTGTGGGCGCAAGGAATCGTCGAAGTGCCTCAGCACCTGTCCACGATGCCAGCAGCGCACCAATGCTGATAAGCATCGTGCGTCGGGATGTTCTCGCTACTTTTGTTGAATTCTGTTGCATGATTCTCGAGTTCTCAATGCCCGTCCCGCTTCTTGACCTCAAATTACAGTATCACACGCTCAAGCACGAGATCGACGCCGCACTGATTCGCGTTGCAGAGTCGCAGGTGAGCATTCTGGGACCCGAAGTAGACGCATTGGAGCGCGAGCTCGAAGCCTATCTCGGCGTCAAGCACGCCATCGGCGTATCGAGCGGTACCGATGCTCTGCTAATGGCCATGATGGCCTACAACATCGGTCCGGGCGACGAAGTGATCATCCCAACGTTTTCGTTCTTCGCGACCGCTGGCTGTGTTGCACGTGTTGGCGCAACGCCTGTGCTGGTGGATGTCGATCACGTGAGCTACAACATCGACCCAGAAGCAGTGCGCAAGGCGATCACGCCACGCACAAAGGCGATCATTCCGGTGCACTTGTTTGGTCAGGCCGCCGACATCGATGCCATAATGGCAATTGCGGCAGAGCACAACATCCCTGTGATCGAGGATGCAGCACAAGCAATCGGCACACAAACCGCCGACGGACGTCGCGTTGGATCAATTGGACACATCGGATGTTTTTCGTTCTACCCAACGAAGAACTTGGGCGCATTTGGCGACGGTGGCCTGGTCACGACAGATAGCGACGAGCTGAATGTGCGTCTGCGTCAGATCCGCAACCACGGCATGGAGCCACGCTACTACCACAAGATCATGGGTGGCAACTTCCGTCTCGATGCAATGCAAGGCGCGGTGCTTCGCGTGAAGCTCCCCCATCTTGCATCCTGGCACGCCGCGCGACGTCGCAACGCCGACATCTACACGCGTCTTTTCATTGAGGCCGGACTGAGCCAAGCTCCCGGTCACACACAATTCGACGAACACAACCGCATCCTGCTCCCAGCAGTGATGAATCCCGGTGGCGCACCCGATGTGCACATCTTCAACCAGTACACTATTCGCTCGGCACATCGCGATGCACTGCGTGCACACCTCCAAGCGGCTGGTATTGGGTCGGAAGTCTACTACCCTGTGCCATTCCACCGTCAGGAGTGCTTTACACAGCACGGCTTCAACGACGCCGACTACCCTGTGTCGAACTGTCTTGCGGCAACGGTACTGTCGCTTCCAATCTTCCCTGAGCTCAACGAAGAGCAGCTCCGCGAAGTAGTCGCAACTATTGCCGAGTTCGAGCGTACACAAGCCGCCTCGCCGTCGGAATGTCCCGACTGTGCCGAGTGCGGAACGCTTGTCTAACTACCGTTGTTGGAGGACGCGATGGATCCTCAAAATCCCACATCGTTTATGTACCAGTTCAACGTAGCTCCGAAGCGGAGCTCCGCTGGTCCTATCGTGTTTGGTCTGATCTTCATTGTCCTCGGCATCGGACTCCTGCTCGACACCACACGTGTGATCGACCTCGATGTGTGGGGCATCCTCCGTACGTGGTGGCCGTCGATCCTCGCGATCTGGGCACTGGCCCGCGTTGCAACGCGCAATGGTTCGTTCCTCGGCAACATGATTCTCTTCACGGTTGGCATTCTCCTGCAACTGAGCTCACTCGACATCATTGATGGATTCTGGAGTGCGTTCTGGCCGATCGTGTTCATCCTGAGCGGACTTTCCCTGCTGCGCGGTACGATGCGTCGTGCACGATCAGCAACGGCCGCACCAACAAACGAACACGGCGAAGGACTCCCCTACGAGAGCGACTACCTAGAGTCGAACGCGTTGATGGGCGGCTCAAGCACACGCGTTGTGAGCAAGCAGTTCAAGGGTGGTTCGATTTCATCGATCATGGGCGGACTCGAGATTGACCTACGCAGCGCGGAGATCGACGGCAACCTTGCCGTGCTCGAAGCAACATGCGTGATGGGTGGCATCGAGATTCGTGTACCACCGCATTGGAACATCTCGGTGAAGGGCACACCTATTCTTGGTGGCATTGATGACGAAACGCGGAAGTATCGCGACGAGAACGTCATCGGCCCAACACTCATCATCGACGCAACGGTAGTCCTTGGTGGAATTGAGATCAAATCATGAGTATTCGTCCGGAGCGCGTCCGCATTCTCACCCCTGAACGCCCAGAACCCCAAGGCTCGGGTCCGGTGGTCTACTGGGTTAATCGCGACCGACGGCTCCGCGACAATTGGGCACTGCTCTACGCACAAGAGATCGCCATCGCACGACGTGTTCCGTTGCACGTTGTGTTCTGCCTGGTTCCCGAGTTTCTTGGTGCAACGCTCCGTCAGTACGACTTCATGCTGCGCGGACTCGAGGAATTCGAGCGCGATTGCACGTCGCACAACATCGCCTTCACGATGCTGCTCGGCGATCCACGCGAACAGGTTCCTGCATACTGTGCAGCAACGACGCCATCGCTCCTTGTCACAGACTTCGAACCGCTTCGCATCAAGACGCAATGGGTTGATGCGGTGTGCGCTGCAACGTCGGTTGCGGTGCATCAAGTGGATGCGCACAACGTGATCCCCGCATGGCATTGCTCACCCAAGCTCGAGTTTGCTGCGTACACGATTCGTCCGAAGATCAAGCGACTGTTGCCAACGTTCCTCGAGGATTTTCCAGCGATTGAGCGTCACCCATTCCCACCTGCTGCCATGCCGCAGCCGACGGATTGGAATCACGTTCGATCAACGCTGCGCGTCGACACATCGCTTGCACCCATCACATGGCTTACGCCGGGCGAGCAGCAAGGGCGTGCACTGCTGGATGCCTTCACGGCACACATTGAACGCTATCAAGACCGCAACGATCCCACAAAGCCGGGTCAGTCGAACTTGTCGCCATACTTCCACTTCGGACAGCTTGCGCCGCAGCGTGCAGCGCTCGAGGTGAATCGTCTTCCACGCACAGGCGCTGAGGACTGTCCAGTTGAGTCCTATCTCGAAGAACTCATCGTACGTCGTGAACTCTCCGACAATTTCACGTTCTACAATCCCAACTACGACTCCTTTGAAGGCTTTGCAGCGTGGGCGCAAAAGTCACTCAACGAGCATCGGGACGATCCACGCCAGTACGTGTATACCTTCGAGCAATGGCAGCAGGCAGTAACACACGATGAGCTCTGGAATGCCGCACAGCGCGAGCTGTTGTCTACCGGCAAACTGCATGGATACATGCGCATGTACTGGGCGAAGAAGATCCTCGAATGGAGTGCATCACCAGAAGAATCGCTTGCCATCGGCATTGCGCTCAACGACACGTATGCGCTCGACGGACGTGATCCGAACGGATACGTTGGCGTAGCATGGAGCATAGGGGGCGTGCACGATCGCGCCTGGTTTGAACGTCCCGTCTACGGCAAGATTCGCTACATGAATGCCAACGGATGCGCAAAGAAGTTCGACGTTAAGGCCTACATTCGCAGATATGCAGAATCAACGTTGTTTTAAGTTTCTCCTCGTCATCGCACTCCTCATCGGATGCGTTGGCGCATCGGCACAGCTCCTCAAGCCCTATGATCTCAAGCTTGGTCGCAAGATCAAGGAGTACGATCGGTACCTCCTCAACACGCGTGCTGTAACACGCAACGAGACCAAGGTCTACATCGAGGACATGCAGCGCGGCGACTCCGTCGATTACCGCGAAGTCGTTCTTTCGGCGCAGTGCAACGTTGTCAGCGTAACTGTCAACGGACAGGAGAAGGAAAAGAATCTCGTGATCCGCGACTTCCGCAAGCTCACGCTTACCGACACCATTGATGTGCTTCCAACAGGCACCAAGGTGCGCTGCTGGTTCTCCGATTCTGGTAGCGTGTTCACCGTCGACAATGCACCCGTCAGCGACGACGTCCAAGCACTGCTCAGTGAAGTTGTCAAAAGTGAAGGGGGCACAGAAACCAGTAAGTTGATGGACCCTGCGAAGGCCGTTGCGCTTGGCGCGACGTGGAAGATGAACATCCCCGCCTTCCGCAAGGTGCTTGGTCCGGTACTCTCCGGCGCAATGAAGAAACTCACCGGCACCGTCACCTTTGCATCGATCGATTCATCGGGATCACTGCCAACGGCAACAATCACGGCGCGGGCCGAAGCACCGACGTTCACGTTGCGGTTTGGCGACATGCCATCGAAGTCGACCTTCGTTGCTGACATCTCGCTCACGGTACCGCTCGACAATCGCTACCCTGCCGAAGCGCTCTCCACGAGCAGTCGTCAAACAGTGAGCATGTCCCAGGGCAACGCGCGTATGGACATGATCGTTGCATCATCGCGCAGCGCACAATTCCTGCGATGAGTCAGGAGCAATCCGCAACGCTGCACACGCGGGCACTCCTCGCGCTTACGTTGTGTGCCATCCTGTGGAGCACCGGTGGGTTCTTCATCAAGAGCATACCGCTTGATGCACTCACCATTGCCGGTGCACGCAGTGCCATCGCAGCACTCGTCATCTTCGCATGGAACCGTCGTGTTGCGCCCACATGGTCGCGCGCGCAGATCGGCAGCATCGTCTCCTACGCACTCACCGTCATCCTCTTCGTCTCTGCCACCAAGCTCACGACGGCTGCGAATGCCATCTTCCTCCAGTACACCGCACCTGTGTGGGTAAGTCTGCTCAGTTGGCTTGTTGCGCGCGAGCGCATCTCGCGGATCGACATCATCTCCGTGTGTGCTGTGGTGCTTGGCATGGGCGTGTTCTTCCTCGACTCGCTTGAGGGCGGCACGATCGTTGGCGACGCTGTTGCCATCGCCAGTGGAATTGCGTTTGCAGGTGTAGCGCTCTTCATGCGTGCGCAGCGAGGCACATCGAACATGGAGAGTATCCTCTTCGGCAACATCCTCACTGCACTCGTCTGCATCCCCTTCATCACGCCCTTCGCCCCAGAGCCATCGGTCATGGTCAACCTTGTCTTGCTCGGTGTGGTGCAGCTCGGAATCTCCTACATCCTGTATGCATGGGCCATGCGCTACGTCACGGCGCTCGAAGCCGTGCTCATTACGGTGATTGAGCCCCTGTTGAACCCTATCTGGGTTGGCCTTGGGCATGGCGAAGTACCCTCGCAGACAGCAATTGTTGGGGGCATCATCGTTGTCGGAGCCGTTGTGACGCGTAATTTGCTGCATGCCAGAAGCATTCAACGAACAGCGCATCGCTGACATCATCGGCGAATCGATTGCAACAAAGCAACGTCTTGCAGAAACCTGTACGGCGGACATCGCTGCGTGTGGTGCAGTACTTGCGGCGTGTGCTGCTGCGAACAAGCGCATCTTCTTCTGTGGCAATGGTGGCAGTGCTGCTGATAGTCAGCATCTCGCAGCCGAACTTGTTGTCCGCTTGCGCAGCGGCGTCGAACGTCGGGCCATAGCAGCGCTTGCACTCACGGTCGACACCAGCGTGCTCACGGCAGGCGGCAACGACTACGGATTCGACAACATCTTCGCACGTCAGGTCGAAGCCTTCGGTCAACCCGGGGATGTCCTGGTAGCAATTAGCACCAGCGGGACGTCATCCAACATTGTCCGTGCGGTCGAACAAGCCACCACGCAAGGCGTAACCACCATCGGTCTGCTCGGCGGCAGCGGCGGAACACTCCGTGCGTTGTGTCACCATTCGGTCGTCGTCCCATCCACCGTCACGGCCCGCATTCAGGAGTCGCACATTCTGATTGGCCACATCTGGTGCGAAATGATCGAAGAAGCTGTAGCGCCGGAGTTGTTTTAAACCCGACCTTTTGTATTTTTGTGCTCCCAAATCGGGTCGCCAACTTAGCTCAGCTGGTAGAGCAGCTGATTTGTAATCAGCAGGTCATCGGTTCAAGTCCGATAGTTGGCTCCATCAAAACGCCGCCCTTTGGGTGGCGTTTTTCATTTCTGGACCATCACCGGGACGTAGAGAGCCCCCTCGGCAGTGACAAGGCATGCGAGGTACATGCCTGATGCGAGATGGTCGGTCGCGAAGCTGACGGTTGATGTCTGCGCGTCGCGCACAACGCGCGACCACGATGTGGCGCACATGGTAGCCCCTTGCACATTAATGATACTGATGTCGTGACGTCCGATGGCGCTGCTCGACCACACGACGGTCAATGTGTGATCACTGGTTTGCAGTACATCAAGCATGCGGGGTCCGCTGGCGCCAATGCTCACAACGCGGGCCGAACTGGCACACTGCTGCGCGGTGATTCCAATCGTCGCATCACCTGGTGTGCTACACGAGCCCCCTACCTGCGCGTTCACAAGGATTGCACGATCGTTGACACCCGTGAGGAGCATGCGCACATCGAGCTCAACAAATACCGGTGGCGCGACGCTCTGCGAAAGTTCGATGGTAATGATCGCAACGCCTCCGGCGCTGGTGCGCGTAACGCGTGTGACGTTCGGGTGCGGGACGACGCTGACCTCGGCAACATCCTCGCGGATGCGTAGTGTGAGGACGAGTGGACCTATGAGTGGGTTCTGACTGTCACTTTGGATCGGCACACGGATCTGTCCGCCGGTTGCACTCACTATCGTTTCAGACCGCACTTGCACTGCCTGTGGCGGTACAACAGTGACCGTTACCGAGTCGACCACAGTGCATCCACGTGCGTCCCATCCTTGCACCACATACGTTGTTGTTCGCACAGGCCATGCGCTGGTGCTTGCTTGATTGGCTGCTGCCAGACTCGTGGTGGGCGTCCACGCGTAGCGCTCGGCACCACGTGCCCACAACGTGATGGTGTCGCCAATACAAATCGTTGTGTCGGCGCGAGCTTGCAGTGGCGGCGGTGGAATCACATCCACACGCATGCTATCACGTCCGCTGCATCCGTTGTTTTCGACGATGACGTCAATCCATGTACTGGCCGTGGCGGTAATCGTCACCGTTGCTCCCGGCAGCACGAGTCCGCTCGAGCGATCGATCCATTGCACATTGCCCGGTGTGGTGCACGTGAGCGTGAGATCGGTGCCTGCACATACTGCGGTGTCGCGCGGCACATCAACGCTGATGCTTCCGCCAACACGCACGGTCACACTGGCTGTGTCGACACATCCTTCAGCAGAGAACACCACAACGGTGTACGTGGTTGTGGTTTGCGGCGCAACAGTTACACGTGCAGTAGTGCGATCGGTAATGTCAGACGATGGGAGCCATTGGTAGCGAGCGCCCCCCGATGCTTCCAGCACAACCGGCACGCCCGGACACGAATGTGGGTCTGCAGGAATGATACGCGCAGTTGGCTGTGGCGCGATGGTGACGGTGATGAATGCAGTGTCGATGCATGTTCCGCTTCGACCAATCACGCGGTACTGCGTTGTCTGCGCAGGTTGCGCACGCGGCGTTGCACTTCGCGGGTCGTCTAACCCCGTCGCGGGCGACCATTCATAGGTGGATGCACCCGATGCGCGTAGGCTTGCGCTCGACCCATCGCAGATCGTGGTGTCGGGCGATGTTGTGAGCGTGCCTTCATTAACGACTACGGAGACAGTGTCGTAGGATGCACAGCCTTCCGGACTTCGCCCAGTGACGATAAACGTTGTGGTGTTAGTAAGCGTTGCTCGCGGTTTGGCAGACGTTGAATCGTTGAGCACTGATCCCGGTGACCACGAGAATGTTGCATTACCAAGCACGGTGAGAGCCGCAACCTGCCCCTTACAAATCGTGATGTCGGGTCCGGCGGAGATCGCAGGACGCGCGCCGATCTTCACAGTTGCTTCGCGCTCCATCGTACTGCCCGATGACGAACGGAAGGTTGCTTTGATGATGTACGTCCCTGGTGTGCGATACACATGCGACGTTGGGTTTTGTCGCGAGCGATTCGTCGAGCCCGACGCGGGATCGCCGAAGTCCCACTGTACCGATGTTGCAGAGTCCTTTGGCGACACGACCATCGCCAGCGTATCGCCAACGCACCCGTCAGCAACGACGATGTCGTACACTGTTTCGTTGGAGAAGACAGCCGGAAACATATTCGGCAACCCGAGTCGACTCATGCGTCCGCCGAGATCGACAACACGATCGCGGTATTGACATCCCGTGCCACGCACGTTCGGACGTGCGATCTCGCTGATCGTTGGTGAGTTTTCATGCGCGAGATAGATGCAACCATTCGGTGCAAGCTGCAGAGCACCGTTCGCCACCGCACCAGAGCGTCCGATCGACATGCGTGTGCTGGGGATCGATGCATCGGCGACAGAACAATCGTATTGGTCGATTGATGTGCTTGAGTACGATGATGCGTAGAGCAACGAACCGTTCGGCGAGAACTCCACACCATAGGTGAGCTCTGGCGCAAGCGTTACTGCTGAAGACACTGCTCCTGTTGCGCGATCGAAGCGAAACAGCGAGAGTCGACCAGGCGTTGATGTTGCCATCGCAAGACGTGTGCCTTGGGGATTCGAGCGCAGATAGCCGATATCGCCAAACTGCACCGCCGGACCCAGTCGATACGTCGCGGGTGTTGCGTTGATGCCGTTGCGCGTAACACTGTAGACGAGGAACGTATTCGTCCCAATCTCATGTCCGATAAGCCATGCATCAACGCCGTTAGCATGGCGCACAGCCGTGATCTTCTCTGATGCGCCCGGTTGCAGCGGAACATTCAACAGCAGCACATCGCCATTGCCGCCGTTCAACGTCATGTCGACCACAGAGTAGCTGATGCCGCGGCCATAGCTGCGTTCAACCGCATCGACTGTGACCAAGAAGTAGCGCGATGGACGCCCCGGCCAAGGAATCACGATACACGACTGTGTCGACGACGAAAACCCCCAGAGTCCAACGCCACCCGGCATCTTCACATGATTCTTTGTCCATACATCCGAGCCATCGGAGTAGAACAGCAACCGTCCGGCCGTATCAGACACCGTGATGCACCCTTCGCGGGTATTCATCACGCCGTCGGTGAGAATCACCGGCGGTGACGAGCGCACATTCATGCCGGCGAGTTCGCCGAAATACCAGTTCTCTGCTTGTCGCTGCGCGTGGAGTGCGCCGCTGACGCAGACGAGCATGATGACGATGATGCGAAGGAGGCGCATAGGTGCAACAATATATCTTCTCCGTAGCTTGCCACATGCTTCCAATCCTCACG
This sequence comes from Melioribacter roseus P3M-2, assembly GCA_945883395.1. GTDB lineage: Bacteria > Bacteroidota > Ignavibacteria > Kapaibacteriales > Kapaibacteriaceae > UBA10438. The sequence goes on along the minus strand of CAMCXP010000003.1, from coordinate 36,520 downwards.
CTCCGTCCACGCGAAGAGCGTCGTATCAAAGAAGGACACCTCTGGGTGTTCACGACTGACCTCTCGGCAATCCCACAAATGGAGCCCGGCAGTCTCATCCGACTCAGCACATCCGATGGCGCGTCGCTTGGCACGGGGTTCTACAATCCCCTCTCAAAGATTGCCATTCGACTGCTCGGCGGCGAAATCGACGTGGTCGATGAAGATTTCTTCGTCGAGCGTATCACACGCGCTGCACGACTGCGCGCGCTGATGTTGCCAAACGCTGAAGCCTATCGCGTGGTCTTTGGAGAGGCCGACCTGTTGTCGGGTCTGATCGTCGACCTCTACGGCACCACGCTTGTCATCCAGACGCTTTCGGCAGGCATGGACAGCAGGAAGGACCTCATCGTGTCGGCACTGCGCCGCGTGTTCCCCGCCGCTACCGGCATCATCGAGAAGAACCTCTCGCAAATGCGCACCAAGGAAGGCCTCGAGCCTATTGAGGGCGTGATATGGGGCGAGGTGCCAAGCACAGTGCAATTCCGCGAAAACGACATTCTCCTCGAAGTCGACATCACGGCCGGTCAGAAGACGGGATATTTCCTTGACCAAAAGCTCAATCGAACCATTGTAGCCGATCTCTCTGCGGGGCGCACCGTGCTCGACTGTTTTTGTAATGTCGGCGGCTTTGCGCTCAATGCGGTTAGGGGTGGTGCGCGCGAAGCTGTCGGTATCGACAGTTCGGCACCCGCCATCGAATCGGCCCAGCACCACGCGATCATCAACAACCTCGATGCCTGCTCGTTTGTGAAGGCAAACGTCTTCGATTACCTGCGCGAACAGGTTGCCGAGGGTCGCAAGTGGGACATGGTGATTCTCGACCCCCCATCGTTTGCCAAGCACCGAGGCGCACTCCGTGGGGCACTTGCCGGCTACGCCGAGCTCAACCGCACGGCCCTCAAGCTGCTCGACAGTGGTGGCATCCTCGTGACCGCCTCCTGCACCCAGATTGTGCCCGAGCACGACCTGCTCGACATCATCTACCGCGAATCTGCGCGGGTTCGACGTCGGCTCCGCCTCATTCACCGGGGCTCGCAGGCCCCCGACCACCCCGTGCTGCTGGCCATGCCCGAAACCCAGTACCTTAAGTTCCTTGTATTTGAGGTGATGTAAGCCCCCCTCACAATGCACTACCGTCCGGTGGAAAACGTCCACAAACGACCTTCCCCAACATCGATTATGTTGCGTGCATCATGATGGAGTTCGACTACGACGACGACAACGATGAACTGAATCGGCAGGAGCTCGATGAGACGCTCCGTCGGTTCCGGGATTCTGTGCGCAGTGGGAACTGGCAGCAAGGGGCTCCGTCGATCGAATCCCTTGAAATGGTTGTTCACTACTGCCTTGAGACGTCCGCGTTTGAGGACGCCTTTGTGTTCGCCAAGATGTGGACCGAGCGTGCCCTGTACTCTCCCGATGCATGGCATAAGTTCGGGATCGCGCTCAGCAGTCTTGGTCGCTGGACAGATGCTCTCGACGCATACGATCGCGCATCGTCGCTTGATCCTATCGACACCGAGCTCATCATCAACCGCGGCATCGCACTTGAGCAACTCGGACGTCTCGACGACGCACAGACGCTCATCGATGCAGCGCTCGCGCAAGACCCCGAGAATTTCGACGCGCTCTTCACCAAGGCGCTCATCTTGCAAAAACGTGAGCGCTACGACGAAGCACTGCGCATGTTCGCCGTGATTGCACGTCACGAGCAGTTTCAGCGCGATGCACTCTTCGAAATGGCAATCTGTCACGAAGCACTCGAACAGTACACCGAAGCCGCTGCCATTTACGACACACTCATTGATGCAGAGCCGTACGAACCCAATGCGTGGTTCAACAAAGGCGTGATCATGGGTAAGAAGGGGGCTCTGCGGGAAGCCGTGCGCTGTTACGATATGGCAACGGTGATCAAGTCCAACTTCGTGAATGCGTGGTTCAACATGGGCAACACGTACTCTGCACTTGGCCGTGTCGAAGAAGCTATTGCGTCGTATACGCATGCGCATGCTGCCGACCCAACCGATGTGCCTGTGATGCACAACCTCGCATCCTCGTTGGAGGAACGCGGAAGTTTTGAAGATGCAGCGCAGATGTTCACCAAGGTTATCACCGCTGATCCCACACATGCGCAGGCGCTTTACGGACGTGGCACATGCCACGACGCGATGGAGCAGTTCGAACTTGCTCTGCGCGATTATGAAGCGGCACTTGCGATCGACCCAGCGTATGCAGACTTATGGTATGCTAAGGCCGATGCACTGTTCAACCTTTGCCGCGTTCCTGAATCGCTTGCTGCCTATCGAAAAGCACTTGAGTTACACCCCGACGATGTCGAGTGCTGGTTCGACTACGCATCAAGCGTGCTGGAAACCGGCGATGTACTCGAAGCGCTGCGCGGATTTAATGAGTGCGTGCGTTTGGTGCCAAGTTGGGCTGAAGGGTATTATGCAACGGCCAAGACGTTGTGTGCTGCCGGACAGCCGCACTCGGCAATTCCGTTTCTTCACAAAGCATTTTCACTTGATCCATCCAAACGAGCCGACTTCGACACGGAGTTTCCCGTGATTGCTGGTCCACTCGCAATGGAATACCTCACTACCGTTTTACAACAACACAACTTAGGGGAACAGTAAGAAATGCCATACGATCCAATGCTCGTCCAACCAATGCGCGAAGAACTCACATCGCTCGGCGTAAAGGAGCTTCGCACAGCAGATGATGTTGATGTGGCGATGAAGCAGCCTGGCACAACGATGGTTGTGCTCAACTCGGTATGCGGTTGCGCCGCTGGCGGTGCACGTCCGGGCGTGGCGCTTGCGCTCAAGCATCACACATTGCCAGACAACATCACAACAGTGTTTGCCGGACAGGACCTCGAGGCCGTCGAGCGAGCGCGCTCGTACTTCACGGGTGTTCCGCCGTCCTCACCTGCAATCGCCCTGATGCGCGATGGTGAAATGGTAGGCTTTATGCCACGCCATCACATTGAGGGTCGCACACCTGAGATGATTGCCGCATCGCTCACGAGTGCATTCGACGAGATCTGCGTTAAGGCGTAAGAACGCCGTCGTAGAGCACGTGCGTCCATGCATCGAGAATTGCATCGGCAAGCGCGTGGTCGGGGAACACATCGGCAACAAGTTGATGGAAGGCGGGTCCGTGATGAAGGTGAGCCAGGTGACACACCTCGTGCACCACAACACCGCGGATGCATCCATCAGGGACACGAATCAGGTGTCCGTTCAACGTGACGTGCCCTGTTGACGAACACGAGCCCCAGCGCCGACGCATCACACGAATCCGCAGACCGCAATAGCGCAGACCTGGCACGCCGATGTTTGGCAGCGCATCGTCAATCATGGTCGAAAACACATGTTCTGCCTCTGAACGCTGCCATCGCTCAACGTAGCTGATGGCGGCGTTTTCTGTTTTGACCCGGCTTGGGACGGTGAGATCCGCACCATCGCCAGTAAAGCCCCACGTACGAACCTCCCCACGGTGGTAGAACGATCGCGGGCTGGTCAGTTGGGGCACAAGTGCCCTGCGGGCTTCCGCATCGCGGACACGGCGCTGGATCCAGGCAGATTTCAAGGCAACAAACCGCTCGATTTCGTACAATGGCATACGATTCGGTGCCCGCACAACAACAATGCCGTGCGGTTGTATTTCGACCGACATCGTGCGGCGCTGGCTGCGCACGATTGTGTACGACAGGGTCTCTGTGCCCGTAACGTTCTGCGTCATTTCAAGTTATTGTGATCTATGGAGCGTCAGCTCACGGAATATAGCGACACTGAACTCTTCGCGTTGCTTCGCACGGAACGTCGCGAGATTGCGTTTAGTGAGTTGTATACACGACTGTCGCCCAACGTGTTCGCGTATTGCATGCGCGTACTCGGGAGCAGAGATCGCGCGTATGACGTGTTTCAGGACACGTTTATGCGTTTCTACCAGAGCGCCGAGCGTATCGAGTATCTTGAAAACGTTCGCGCTTATGCACTGACGATCTGTCGGAATCTGTGTCTCAACGAAAAGAAGCGTTCACAGACGCAGGCCGTAGAGTTTGATGAAGCACTCTACAATCCTGGCATCTCTCGCGAGGCAGATCGCTCGGAAATGATGAATCTGATAACGATGGCCATGGAGCTTCTGCCCCACGACCAAAGGGAAGTATTTGTTCTTCGGGAGTACGACGGTCTGTCGTACAACGAGATCAGCGCAATGCTCAACATCAAGCTTGAGACTGCGAAGGTTCGCGTGTTTCGGGCTCGACAACGGATCAAGGAAATCCTTGAACCGTATCTCAACGAATTTTCAAAAGAATAGATCGGTACTGGTATGGACCACCGCGATCATATCAACGACTTACTCGATGGCGACCTTGAAGCCATGCATGAGTCATCGCTCTTCGGTGAGCTTGCTGTGAATGCTGACCTTCGGTCGGAATTCAAGCAGCAACTCGCGATTCGTTCTGCTGTGCAGAACGATCGTGTGGCATTGGTACCACCGATAGCACTCACTTCTTCGGTCTTTAGCGGACTCGGCTTTGCCGGACCCCTTGCGGGCGCAGCAGCCGGAGCCGTGGGCGGCAGTCTGCTCTCGACATGGCTCCCTAAGATTGGTATCCCTCTTCTTGCCGCAGCAACAGCTACAGCAATCACGTGGGGCGTAATGCAGTCTGACACGCCGCAGCAACAAGCGATGCAGCCACAGCAACCAGCAGTGAAGGCCGGCGAGACCATCATCGTCGAGAAGCCATGCACGCACGACGCGCAACTCGCTGCACTGCGTCGGGACAACGTGGCATTGCGTGCTGAGCTCGATCGTACACCGTCACAACCAGCTGTTGAGCAGCCCCTTGCAGAGCAGAACACCGAGCGTACAGAGATGCCTGCTGTTGCAATGCAACCTGCGCAACGTGTAACGCTCACGAATGCGATGACGTTGTCGCAAGCATCGGATCAGCGTATGATTCAGCAAACTGCGCTGCAGCCGATTGTAATGCGCTCAATGATCTTCCCTGCGTTCATCGTCCAGATGCGCGGCATGTCCGCATCAACGCTCGTTGATGTCAACGCGCCGGCGCAGTCGACATGGTACGAGAATGTCGGCCTTGGTTTACTGTATCAACTGTCGGACAATCATGCCGTTGGACTTGAAATGGGGAGCGAAGTCTTCCCGATGTCGTTCCAGGGCAATGTAAACGGACAAGTCATTCAGTATCAACAGCAGCCACAGTCGATGTGGGCCGGCGCTGCGTATCGCTACACACTCTCGCAACTTGGGTCGTCGGGCTTCGCGCCATTCGGACAAGTTCTGCTCGGTGGCACATCGTTTGGTCCACTCGGACGTCTAACGGCTGGATTCCAATACTCGCCTGCCGGACCATTGTCGTTCATGCTCGGTGTTGAGGGTACGGCCATGGCCTACCAGTTCAATAGTGCCTGGTTCTCTTCTTCCAAACTCGGACTTACGTACGGCGTTGCCGTTCGCTTTTAACAGATAGACAAATGCGTATCACACAGACCACTCGTTCCACGATTATTGCCGCGCTTCTGACGATGTCAGTTGTCGCGCTGATCCCATCGTGCATATCTCCTCTCGACTCCGACGCTCCCCGCACGGAAACCCCGGTGACCCCTGCCGTGAAGATCACACCGCGGACCATCAACGTCGATTTCACCGCTGCTTCGGGCTCGTACCGGATTAAGGGGCTACCCACGTTCCGCATCGATACCACCGTAGCGCCAATGCGGTTCTGGATTGACTGCACCATGGAGACTGTACCAGACCCCCAGAAAAGCCCGATGCTCAAGGAGTTCCGTGTCCGCGTAGACTCGTTCCCTGGCAACGGGTTATCGTACAACTTGGTCAAGGGCGAGGTCAGCTTCTCGGCAGATTTCGGCAATGGCGTACAGGTCTATCCATCCGAAGCCAACACCAATACGGCGGCAATCATTATTGCTGAACAGCCCCGACAGCCCGGCCAACCGCGGAGCGTTACCTTGACGCTGTACGTGGTCTTGAATAAGGATCGCTATTTTGTGGGCGCTGGCCAGGAGCAAACCCTCGGCACGATAACCTTAACGCTGTAACCCAACCGCAGGTCGTGGTTTGTACCTGGTGAAGAACGATTGTCACCACGTGTTTCACTGCACATCATTGGAGCTATCATGAACGTAGCATCACTATCACGCCTTGCGCTCGCAATGGTCGTGTTCGCCATGGGGTTCGTTGCCTCATTCGCGCAACAGCGCCCAGGTCCGGAAGGATTTCAGGCGAAGGTTCTCGACAACAGCAACGGTTCACAGTATGTCATGCTAGGCTGGTTCGGAATGCAGGGCAATGATGTCCCTGGCTCCTACAACGTCTATCAGGCATCGAAGGAAACCGAAGACCTCACCAAGTTCACCAAGATCGGCTCAGTAGTTGTCGACCCTGCCAAGCCCCCTCGCGAGAACTTCTACACGTACAACGTGGAGAATCTCGCAGCTGGTACATACACATTCTTCGTGCGCGCCGTTTGGGGCAACGAAGAGAGTGCCCGCACGATGATCAAGGTGGTTACGATCAAGGATAAGAGCGAGAAGAAGGTCATTATCGTTTCTGTTCCTTTGAAGAACGGCTCTGCAGGAAAGCGCTACACCTATCCTGTTCGTGCAGAGACAAACGCCGGCACGAAGATTCGTTACGGCATCGTGAATGGTCCGGAAGGCATGACGATTGATCAAGAGACAGGCCTTATTGTCTGGGAAAGCCCACGTGCAGGTCGCTACGAGATCAAGATCAAAGCATGGGTTGAAGTCGGCGGTCAGATCATCATGACGTATCAGACGTATGTTCTTGAAATCGGTGGCGATAAGCCGAAGGAAGAAACATGCGCAACCTTCAAGGGCGCGGTCACGATCGAAGGGGCAAATGCCACAGCAAACGGTGTTGTAACAGCATGGCGCATGGAGCGCATCGTTCGCACACCCAACGGTGATACGAGTGTTGGGTATCGTCCGGTCTACACAGCGAAGATTGTTGCCGGCAAGTACGAACTGAAGGTTCCTGCAGGCACCTACAAGCTTCGTGTTGAAGGTGAAGCATTCGTTGCAGAATGGTTTGAAAATGCGGTTGAACTTGCGGACGCAAAGAGTGTCACTATTGAATGTGACCAAGCTGAGACGATCAACTTCGTTGTCGCAAAGCGTGCTGAAGCAGTCAAGGTTGTAATCGCTGGACGTGTCTTCGATGCAGAAACAAACGGCGGACTCAAGGCACTAGTTGTCTTCGAAGTGCGCTCACGTGATCCACTCGCGGCCAACGCACAGATGCGTCGTGTGGTAGCTGAAACAAATGCTGACGGACTCTACGAAGTCAGGATTCAAGCTGGCATCCCATACATCGGCACAGCAACAGTTCTTGGACGTGACAAGCAGATCGAATATCTCGTTGAGTTCTGGAATAACACCAATGACGCAACGCAAGCAACGACGATCAACATCAGCGCAAACGAAGACGGTATCGACTTCCCAATGGACAAGCGTCCGGTATACCAGAATGGCTTTACGGGAACGATGAAGAACTTCTACACCAGCGCTGGCGTCAATGGTAAGGTTGTTGCACATCAGCTTGTGGGTCGTGCAAAGGAAAATGGCGACTCCGTGATCATCAAGAACAAGGCCTACAGCGTCGAAACGGATGCAAACGGCAACTACGCATTTGCAAACCTCACACCAGGCGTCTACATCGTCTTCGGTATGCCGGGTGCACGACCATACATCCCTGGTTGGATGCGCATGGGTGAGAAGGCAGTTGGCTCATGGCTCAACGCAACACGCGTTGAGGTAGGCGACATGATGGTTGCGCTCCAACACGATATTCTGCTCGACACAGCAAAGGGTGAGCGCGGCAAGGGTCGCGTCCGCGGATGGGTGTACGACAAGCGTGGTGGCATCGTTCATAAGGTTGGCGAAGAAACACCACAAGGCAATGCCGCTGTTGTGGGCACGCTGATTCTCGCACGCGACGAGCAAGGCGATGTAATCGACTTTGCGATGTCGGAGAACGAAGGCGCATACGAACTCACGGAGCTTTCCTATGGCACCGTCACACTCGAAGCCGACCGTGTAGACTATGCACCGACAGTTGAGACGATCATCGTTGACAATCAGCGCCTCGATCAAGAAGTCAGCATCGGACTTGTGATGAGCACGACAAGCGTCGACGTACCTGTCGATGCCGTCGGCACACGTGTCAACCTCTTCCCGAACCCGGCTGCTGCATCAGCTTCGCTGCGCTTCATCGCGACAACTGGCACAGCAACAATTCGTGTTGTGTCGATGACGGGTGTAACGCTTGCAACGCAGACAGTTGACGTGGTCGCTGGTGAAACAACGATGCAGCTTGCAACAGCATCGCTGCCGTCGGGCATGGTGATGGTGCACGTGACAAACGGCACAACCAACTTTGCGCTGCCGCTGCAGATCATCCGCTAAGGCGCCTCTCTTGATCTCTCCAAGGGCCACTGCTTCACGGCGGTGGCCCTTTTTGGTATGTTGTACGCCATGGTACGTTTCCTCCTCGCCTTGCTTCTTGTGAGCGCAACACCCGCGCTCTCACAAGTCTCCTCGCCAACGTTCTTCCGACCACAGGCGTTTGATGTTGAGCACTACGATGCCGACATCACCTTCCCGAATCCAGCTGCAAAGACAATCGTCGGACGCTGCCGCATCGCCGTGCGTTGGATGGCCGACACTGTGGTGTCGACCTTCCCTATCAATCTGCGTGGACTGACCATCGATTCGGTGTTTGTGATCCAACAGCAGCGTTCGCGCACATCAGCACCTCGCGTGGGAACGGACAACGTCGATACAATGCACTACGCCGTTGCGATCAACGCACGTGTTAAGCGCAACCAATGTGATACCATCGATGTGTTCTACAGTGGCACCATGACCAACGAGGGCGGACCCTCGGCATGGGGCGGCGTGCACTACCAGGATAGCGTTCTGTATTGTTTGGGTGTTGGCTTCGCGAGCCCGAACGTCTCGGCAACGCAACACTGGCTTCCGTGTTATGACCATCCATCGGATAAGGCCACGTTTCATGCGCGTTTCACCGTGCCAAACGCCCAATGGCTTGTTGCATCCAATGGTGTAGCTACGCCAGTTGCAGTTGCGCCCGACGGTCGTGCAACGTATGAGTGGACAGAAACCCGTCCCTCGGCGACATACTTGCTCACGTTTGCAGCCGGACGCTACATCACGCAAACAGCGCCAGGTGTTGTACCGCACATCTTCTACATGCGCCGTCGTGATAGCGCATCGGCTGCGATTGCATTTTCACGTGTGCCGCGCATGACCGAGACCTATTCGAGGCTATATGGTCAGTACCCGTTTTCGAAAGTTGGGTACTACACCTCGCAGCTTGGCTCAATGGAACATCAAGGCATGATTGCCATTGCACTCAGTGAAGTGCAACGGCGCGACACCGCAAACATCGTTGCTGCGCACGAGCTTGCGCATCAGTGGTTTGGCGATTGCGTTACACCGCAAGACTTCCGCTACGCGTGGCTGAGTGAGAGTTTTGCGACCTTCAGCGAAAGTGTGTGGTTAGAGCATCTGCGTGGTGCTGCCGCCTACCTTGCATCCGTGCAATCGAAAGCACGCACGTACATCACGCAGATCGCACCACGTGAGGGTACCTTCGCACTCGAGGATTATCCGCGCACGTCGCCATCATCGAACTACCCTGCGACGATTTATCAGAAGGGTGCAGTTGTACTAGCAATGGCGCGTGCCATCGCCGGCGATTCTGCCTTCTTCGATGCGATGAAAGCCTACGTGGCCGACAACACCTTTGGCAATGCAACGACGGACGACTTCCGTATCGCGATGCAGCCTGCATTAGGTGATCGGACTGCGGCGTTCTTCAACGAATGGGTTACCAGCAAAGGTTGGGCATTGCTCGACGTTGAACACAACATCACCGACATGCGCGTACGCATTCGTCAAGTACAACCAACCACACAAGGTTGGCCAATATTCACTACGCTGCCCCTGAACATTACCTATGCGCGTCGCGATGGTGAGCGTAGTACGATCATCGACACGATCATGTATTGTGCAGCGGATGGATCGTGGACCGTGACGTGTGATTCACTGATTGGAATCAACACGGGCACACGCTCACGCGTTCTGGCATCGATCGTGAAGTCGACCGTAACATCTGCGGATGAGCATCACAGCTCCGCGCAGGAACGCTACAGCGTTGCACCAAACCCAGCGGCTGATCGCGTGCGCATCATGCGGACGTCGTCACAGCGCGAGGCGCGTATCAGTATTGTGTCCGTCGATGGACGCGTCGTGGTACGCGACCGCATCACGTCTGGTACAACAGAACACTCCATGTCGACAGCAGGATTTGCCAGCGGCGGCTACTCGATTGTGATTGAAGAGCCAGGTGCTACCTACACCCTGCCCCTTGTAATCACACACGCTGAGTAATCCAGCGCGCGATCTCCTTCAGCGACGGCTTCTTTCCATAACTCAGAATGCCGATGCGGTAGATGCGCGAAGCAATCCATATAGCGCCAAAGAAACCCGCAACACTGAACACCATCGACCCAACCAACTGCCACCACGGCACATCGGTTGCTGCAACGCGAACCGTCATCAAGATCGGCGAGAACAGCGGGATCATCGACAACACCGTAGCAAGTGTACCGTTTGGTGTGGCAATAACATTCCCGATAAACAGCATCGTGATACCAATTGGGAGTGTAACTGGAAACGACAACGAGTTTGCATCTGCTTCTTGATCGACGGCTGAGCCAACAGCTGCGAAGAGCGATGCATAGAGGAAGTAGCCTGCGAAGAAGTTGAAGATGAACATTAGAATCGATACGATGTGAATCTCAGGAAGGGCGATACCCTCCTGCGCAAGCACTGCGCTCAGTCCGCCCTCTTGCATCATTGGATTCGTTGGATCCGGCGCTGGCAATGATGATGACAGTGCAAGACCTGCCACCGTCGTTACAATGCTGCCGAGCACAAACCACGCGCTTAGCTGTGTGAGCCCGACGAGGCCAATACCGACAACCTTCCCCATCATGATCTCGAAGGGGCGTGCAGAGCTGGCAATCACTTCGATGATGCGGTTGGCCTTTTCCTCGACCACACCGCGCATCACCATCGAGCCGTACAGGAAGATCAGCATGTAGATCACGAAGCCACTGATGTAGCCAATCATCGCAGATGCTTCGCTGGTATCGGCCTTCACACCCTCGTCTGTCTGCTTGAGGCCGATAACGCGGACGCCCTGCTCGACCAGATCGATCACCGAGGTGTCTGTTCCACGTTGCGTAAGGCGTGCACGCGTAACGACCGGCTCGATCGCGCTTTCAATCGACGACGAGAAGGCAATACCCGAGCCACCTCGAGAATACATCGTTACTGCACCTGAATCCAGGACATTCTCCGGGATCACCACGTAGGCCTGGATTGACTCGTCCCGAACCGCTTGCGCGAGGTCCCGCTCCGACCGTGAGCCGACCAGCTCAAATCGGGCCGTATCCGAGGCCACAACCGCCGGAGCGATCAATCCGGTTCGGTCGACTAGGGCGATCTTCCCCTCGGTACCGTCGCCTGCAAGCAATGCTGCGATTACGGGCACAGCGATCAGCAGGGCAACTCCGAGCGGAGCCAAAAGTGTAGAGATGATAAACCACTTAGCCCGAACACGGATCCGGTATTCGTGCGAGATGATAACGCCGATTTTCTTCATGGGTGCGTCTAACGAACCGTTTAACGATAAAGTTACGTTCTTTCCGTCCTTTAGCTTTCGTAGTTTTGCAAGTTATACCACTGGAGTTGACCCTATGAGCATCCTACATACCAAACTCGTTTCACAAGCTGAAGTACTTCGTGCAAAGCGCACAAGCCTTCTCAAGGAGCATGGCGAGACTGTTCTCGGCAGCGTCACCATCGAGCAAGTGCTCGGCGGTATGCGTGGAGTTCCCGCCTTGGTATGCGATACATCAAGCGTTTCAGCCGACGAAGGCTTGCGCATTCGCAACGCCCCAATCCTCGACCTTACGAATATCACGCCGGAGGAGACCTTCTGGTTGCTCGTCACAGGCGAGCGTGCAACAGAGGAAGAACTTGCCGAACTTCGCGCTGCATTTGCCAAGCACTACGTTGTGCCGCAATATGTGGTTGATACGCTCAATGCAATGCCGAAGGATTCACATCCAATGGCGATGCTTAGTGTTGGCTTGCTTACGTTGGAGCGAGAGAGCGAGTTCCGTGCAGCCTACGACAAGGGGGCAGGCAAGGACGCACTGTGGCAGTCGATGGTCAATGATTCGATCCGCCTGATTGCATCGATGCCGGGCATAGCAGCTGCGATCTACCGCATTCGCTTCAACAAGGGCGAGGTGATTGCACCGCTTGCAGACGACAACGACCTGTCGAACAACTTCGCGCACATGCTCGGTGTCAGCAACGACCCAGCGTGGAAGGAACTCGTTCGTCTGTACCTCGTGCTCCACTCAGACCACGAAGGCGGTAACGTGAGCGCCATGACATCATACGTTGTGAGCTCGGCACTCAGCGATCCGTTCTACAGCGTATCAGCTGCTATGTGTGGTCTGGCCGGCCCGTTGCACGGTCTTGCGAACCAAGAGTGTCTGCGCTTCATCATGGACGTCCGCGAGCAATTCGGTGGCGTACCAACAGATGAGCAGCTCACAGAGTACACATGGAGCCGACTCAACAACGGACAAGTCATTCCGGGATATGGTCACGCCGTTCTCCGCGTAACTGATCCACGCTTCACAGCGTTCCATGATTTCGGTGTTAACAATGGCCTGACCGACGAAAACGTCCAGATCGTGCACAAGATTTTCCGTCTGGTCCCAGGCATCCTCACGGAGCACGGTAAGGCGAAGAACCCATGGCCGAACGTTGATGCTGCATCGGGCTCGCTGCTCTATGCATATGGCATGACAGAGTTCGACTTCTACACAGTGATGTTTGGTGTGTCCCGTGCGATCGGTCTGTGCTCACAGATGGTTGTCAACCGCATGATGTCATCCCCAATTGTTCGCCCGAAGTCGCTCACCCTCGAAGAGCTCAGCGCCAAGGCCTAATCACGCAACTGCCATAACACCAAATGCCCCGGATCTCATGAGATCCGGGGCATTTTCATTGAAGAGTCAAAGGTTGGTGTGGACGTAAAAAGCCCATCACACAGTGACAGGCTTTGTATCTTTGACCCCAAGCAAGGGGGCTGGTGTGGACGCTACTGGATTCGAACCAGTGACCTTTACGATGTCAACGTAACGCTCTAACCAACTGAGCTAAGCGTCCTTGCGAGAGCACAAACGTACGAAAAACTGATCATTTTTTTGATGGACCACGTGAAAGGGACCGCATGAATCTCGTCGTAGGACTGATCGGAGGGCTGGGACTGCTCGCTCTGATCATGGCATTGTTCTTCCGTCAGCGCGTACTCGCGGTAAAAATCGAGGACGGTGCTGCTAACCCAGAAGAACTCTTGCGCTTGAAGGAAATCTCCTCTGCGATCGCAGAGGGTGCAATGGCATTTTTGAGCCGCGAGTATCGCGTGCTCTCCATCTTCATGGCCTTGTTTGCTGTTGTGATCGCCGCAACAGTGCAGCACGGTCTTGAAACAGCTGTTGCCTTCCTCATCGGTGCGGGAACATCCGTAGCGGCAGGATACATCGGTATGCGCATTGCCACGGTCGGCAACGTACGTACGGCATCGGCTGCACGTGAGTCACTGCAGAAGTCATTCCGCGTGGCGTTTGAATCGGGTGCGGTGATGGGCTTTGGTCTCACGGGTCTTGCCGTAATTGGTCTGATTCTTGTGTGGCTAGGTATCGACTCGTTGGTCCCTGGTCTGACTGCTGAACAGCAAATGGAGATCCTCTCCGGCTTCGGTCTTGGCGGATCTGCTGTAGCACTCTTCGGACGTGTTGGTGGCGGTATCTATACCAAGGCTGCTGACGTCGGCGCGGACCTTGTGGGTAAGATCGAAGCAGGAATTCCTGAAGATGATCCTCGCAACCCTGCAGTGATCGCTGACAACGTTGGTGACAACGTTGGTGACATCGCAGGCATGGGTGCAGACCTCTTTGGTTCGGTTGCTGAATCGACATGTGCAGCGCTCGTCATTGGTGCTGTAGGCTACCAAGCAACGGGTGGCACAGACTTGAATATTCTGCTCTTCCCGATGCTTGTGAACGGCATTGGTATTGTAGCATCGATCCTTGCACTTCCATTCGTGCGTGCAACGCAGGAGGACAAGGTAGAAGGCGCACTCAAGAATGCGCTGATCATTTCGACGCTGTTCATGCTTGTTGCCCTATACCCGATCACGATGTGGGCGTTTGGCAACAACACCTTCATGGTTGGTACCGTGACGGTGGCAGCAATGGGTGTGTACATCGCACTTGCCGTTGGTTTGATTGCTGGCCTTGCGATTGGTCTTGTTACCGAATTCTACACGTCACATCGCTACAAGCCGGTGCGTGAAGTTGCCGATGCATCAAAGACGGGTGCGGCAACCACAATCATCTACGGTCTTGCCCTGGGGTATAATTCGGCTGTGATCCCGATGTTACTGATCGCGATAAGCGTTGTTGTTGGATACACCTTTGCTGGCATGTACGGTATCGCGCTTACAGCGATCGGTATGCTTGGAACGATCGCTGTTGGTCTGACGATCGACGCGTATGGTCCAACATCGGACAACGCTGGTGGTATCGCCGAAATGGCACAGATGGGTAAAGACATTCGCACGCGTACCGACGCGCTGGACGCTGCGGGTAATACGACAGCTGCCATCGGTAAGGGCTTTGCTATTGGCTCGGCGGCGCTCACCTCGCTTGCACTCACAAGTGCCTTCCTCACACGTGCGCAAACTGGTGGCAACACGTTGTCGCTTGAAATCACAAATGCAAATGTTCTTGCTGGACTTCTTGTTGGCGGCGCGTTGCCGTTTGCGTTCAGCGCCATGACAATGAAGAGCGTCGGCAAGGCAGCCTTTGCTATGATCGAAGAAGTTCGCCGTCAGTTTCGTACCATCCCTGGTCTGATGGAAGGCACAGCTAAGCCGGACTATGCAAAGTGCGTTGACATCTCAACGGCAGCATCGATTCGCGAGATGATCGCACCGGGTCTGCTTGTGATTCTCACGCCACTCCTCGTTGGCTTCCTCTTTGGCGTGCAGATGCTCGCCGGCGTCCTCATCGGCTCGCTTGTGGTCGGCGTGATGCTTGCCATCAGCATGGCCAACTCTGGTGGTGCATGGGATAACGCCAAGAAGTACATCGAAACAGGTGTCCATGGTGGTAAGGGCAGCGACTCGCACAAGGCTGCTGTTGTTGGCGACACCGTTGGTGATCCGTTCAAGGATACATCTGGTCCGGCCCTGAACATCCTCATCAAGCTCATGGCCATCATCTCGCTCGTATTCGCAGGTGCGTTTGCAGCGAACGGTGGCATCCTGCTGAAGATGTTCAAGTAAGGTATCGCACATCGCACAATCATGCGAGCCGCTCATTCTTCCAAGGATGAGCGGCTCGTGTCGTTTTCGCCCCCTTACCCTTGCAGATTTCCGGGAGCTCCGTATCTTTGTGCGCTTCCTTAGCTCAGCTGGTTAGAGCATCTGACTCTTAATCAGAGGGCCCGGGGTTCGAGTCCCCGAGGGAGCACAGACGATACAACCCCATCACGACCAGCGTGATGGGGTTTTTTTGTTGTTGGACTTAACTGGATAGCGGCTTAGAAGGTCATCGAGAGCGTGAAGACCGGATTTGTTGGCGTACCGCCGAGACCAACAGCAAGAGAACCATCAGACGGGAGAATTGGCTCGGCGAGCTTGAAGAGTTCATTGCTCAACAGATGAACGCCACAGGCAACACCTGCTCCGATGGCATACCCGCTCATAACATCCGTGAAGTAGTGAACGCCGAGGTTCATGCGCGAGAATCCCATCCAGAGGGCATATCCAACGGAAGGGGCAATCACATACCATTTCGGATACCGTAAGATCAGCGTCGTTGTCATTGCTGCCGTTCCCGTGGTGTGTCCGGATGGGAAGGAGTTCATATGTGTATCAACTCTCCCCTCACCGTTAACAATGAGGTCGGGATGAGCTACGTAGGGACGCTCACGATTAACGATGTTCTTGGCTCCTACAGCAATCCCATACGACAGCACAAGTGCTGTCGCCGCCTGAAGTCCCGTCTGCGCGGCGTAGCGATTTGCAGCTGACGGCTCATCGATCGCTGATGCGAGGACGCCGTACGTGTACAGCGCAATCGGCGTTCCGATGTACACTGTCCGTGCTCCATCTGAAATGAAGCGGGAGACTTCTTTGAGGCCCTCACTCTTGATCGAGTTGCACTCATAGACGATTCTACCGTCCCAGTTAAGGGAGCTGAGGTCTGGTTGCTGTGCATGCACCGTGCATGCAGCGAGGAGGATTACGAGGAAGATCTTCATCTACAAATGTAAGATATGGTGAGTACCACGCCATGTTCCGGTTGTTGTGGGCCAGCGTAATTTGCCGACCATGATCACCGCCATCCGTGCAACAGTGGTGTTAGCCCCTTACCATGCCGCGTTTGCGTATCGAAGCCACTTGCACCCCACATCTTGCGAGGTAGGCGAGAGCGCCCGATCTTTGCATGGGTCTGCAGCACCGAGGCAGATGTTGTTTCATCGTTCATGAGTTTTAGGGGTATTCCATGATCAAGCAGTTCATCACTGCAGTACTTGCCGTTGGAGCAGTTTCCACGGCCACAGCACAAGAACAGGCGCAGCCAGAGGTCAACATGCAACCACGCTTCGGGGTTAAGGCGGCGCTGAACTCATCGACGTACAACTACGAGGGATTCGCAACGGAACTCACGTCGGTTCGCACGTGGATGGTGGGAGGCGTGGTCGACATTCCCCTCTCAAGCGCATTTTTCGTTGGCACTGGTGTCGAGGTAACAAGTAAGGGGGCAAAGCGCTCAACCAGCATCGTAACGATTTCAGCTAGTCCGATCTACCTCCAAGTTCCCGTAAAGCTCAACTTCAGAACAAGCAATTGGAATTTCGGCGTTGGTCCGTACTTGGGCTACGGCATTGCAGGTGAGTTCACTGCTACAGCGTTGGGTCTGACGCAAACAGAGTCGATCAATTTCGATGATAACGATCCCGATGGCATGAGTCCACTCGACCTCGGCATCTGTGCTGAAGTTGGATACACAATCGACAACTTCCGATTTGGCGGACATCTCTATAACGGTCTGTCGAATACACTTCCAAAGGTTGCACGCAGCGATGATGACTTCATCGGCAACTTCCAAGTTGGTGTCGTGATCGGCTACATGTTCTAAGCGCCTCAGCTCAAGAATAGACGCGAAACAACAACGCCCCATCACGATGTTCGTGATGGGGCGTTTACGTTGATGCCTATCTGATCACAGCTGCACCGCTGCACCCAAACGAGCCCAGCGTGGTGGGACGACGACCCAGCCAGTTTCGACGTAGCGTTGGTCAGTGAGATTCGTTGCCTCTGCAGTGATCGTCACGATCCCAAATGATCGCATCAGTCGTACATCGTGCACGAGGTACAATGTTGGCGTTGTTACACGCTCGATGAGACGTGGGATGTACGACGCCTGAATGTCGAACGGCAACTGCCAGCGCGTTTCAACGATGACCTGCGTGCGCAGATTATCAGCAACGAATGACGTGCGGGCCGTGGCAGATCCCTTCACGCTTTGATACATGAGGCCGACGCGTAAGTACGAGAGCGGACCAAGCGCAAGCGTTGTGCTGTATGATGCGTCAAGACCACGAATCTCTACAGTGGTGATGTTCTCTGCTGTGGAATTCCCTGCGGAATCAAACACGTAGTCAATCATGTTCCGTCCATCACGTGCATAGAGCGCGACGTTGAGCATCGATGATGCCGTTGCATGACGGTACCCGACTTCTGCTGTTGTTGCTCGCTCGAGCACCAAGTTCGGATTACCTGTCGTTACTGGATCGCTGTAGTAGAGATCCGTATATGTCGGAATGCGTCCGTTGGTCTGCACAGAAGCAAAGACGATGTCACTTGATGACGCTTCCTGTGATAGCAAGTAGGACGCATCAACACCACCAGTTGGTAACGGGAGTCGATCGCTAAAGGCTACGACACCACCACCAAGCGTTACGCGCAGATTACCGAACCGCTCAACGTGTTCGATGATTGCACTCCCACGCACGCGATCATGCTTGCCGAGATTCGAGCTGTTGATAGCGTCAGACCCTGCATCGACCAACAATGATGTTGCGCGATCTTCATCATGGCGCGTGAGTCGTCCTTGCACAGTGTACTGCTGCGTGCTGTGCGTATTGGTGTAGAATGATGGATCATCACGCTTCAAGCGGAATTCATCGTCGTTCAAGCGCGCAAGTGCACGCACCGACATCTCAAAGCTTTCGGAAAGGGGTGCATCAAACGTTGCACCGCCGATCACGGTCGTGATCTTCTCCCATGCCTCAGGGAAGTTCGGCGTATAGAACCTGCTTGCTCCAAACGCCTTATTGCTCAATCCGAGAATGACGCTTGTGCGTGTCTCACCGAGCGACAGAACACCGTGGTACATCGCTGTCTGAAGCGATACATCAGTCGATGGAGCCCACCCAGCATGGTCCATGATCTGTGCACTCACTCGGTGCGTCAACGTCTCGCTTCCGATCGATGCAGATACGCGCGCCTCACGGAACGATGCATCACCACCCATCACTGATGCATGCAATGATGGATCGGACGTAGGCTGCTTCAGCACGATGTTCACTGCTCCGTCCATCGCACCAGCGCCCAGCGCGCGTGCTGCGCCACCCTTTACCACCTCGATACGCTCTATGTCAGTCGGAAGGAACGGAATGCTAAATGTATTGTGTCCGGTCTGCACATCATTCAGGCGCAGTCCATCGATCATGATCGCGGTCTGCTCAAATGTTCCACCACGAATTGCAATGTCGCTCTGCACGCCAAGCGGTCCGCGCTGACGCAGATCCACGCCAGGAACATATGCGAGCACATCACTCACTGCGCGAATCGGTTGCGCTTGAATGTCCTCAGCTCGAATCACAGCAAGGCTGAATGGCGCATGCACTGGATCCATGCGCGAGATGCTCGAAATCACCGTCACTGGCGCCATACGATAGACCGCCGTATCGCGCTTGAGTGAATCAGCCGGAACGCGCACATCATTACGGAGCATAGACGCTCCAATGCTGCCACCGTGCGCAAACAACATACCAATGACACTCACGATGAGTGCACTCCCCCTAGCGATCAATTCAGACTCCGTGATGGTGATAGTTCCCGTTCATCGAACGGTCGCAAAGGTACGAAGGACATCTTCGAACTGCGTTTTAAACCTCTCACCACTGTACCTTCTCCAACGCATTCCACTCAAGGTTTCTGGCATGGCTAATCCCTACAAACGTCTTTGCATCTACATTGCGCTAGCAAGTATCACTCTCACGCATGCAACCTCGGATGAGCTTCTACGGATGAAGCTACAGGATGCGGTTGACGCCGTGCAACAGCGTCTCGACATCCAAGGTGTATCTGTAGCTGTTGTGTGGAACGGTCAGCGCTACACACCCTGTGCTGGGCTTTCGTATGAGGATCGCCCCATCACCGACGACATGGTGCTCGCGATTGGAAGCAACACGAAGACAATAACCTCCATCGTCCTCCTCCGCATGCAAGAGGAGGGTTTGCTCGACCTCGACGATGCAGTGTCGATGCATCTGCCGCCGCATCCATACATCAATTCAACGATTACGATACGACAACTCCTCAATCACACGAGTGGACTGGGTGAGTATGCAGGGGGGCAATCATATCGCGACTCCGTGCTCGCAAACCCACGTCGCATCTGGAAACGTGACGAACTGTTCGCGATGATCCCACCAGCTGCTACTGCACCTGGGACTGCCTGGGCCTACTGCAATACCAACTACCTTGTTGCCGGTACGATCGCTGAGATCGTTGGCGGCATACCACTGCACCAGCTTATCGCACGGTACATCACCACGCCACTGCAACGTGATTCAATGCGGCTCTTCCCGCAGGACTCACTCGTCGGCGAACTTGCGCATCGCTGGTTAGGCGGACGTGATGCATCGGCAACACCAATGATGGCAGAGTGGAGCGGTGCCTGGGCAGCTGGCGCCGTGATCTCAACGGCACGTCAGTATGCGGAGTTCTACCACCGATTGTTTACCGACGGCGTTCTTTCGTCGACGTCGATGTCTGAGTTCACTGCCTTCGTAGCACCCAACTCGTACGGACTCGGTGTTCGGCGTCTCACAGTCGGTGGACAGATTGTCTACGGTCATGGCGGTGAGATACGCGGGTACACATCGTCAGCTCTATGGGTTCCCTCACTGCGCGCAAGTGTTGTTGTACTCATAAACGAGGGTCCAGGCACACCCGCTGCCATTGCCGACACTATCGTGCGTGTACTTGCATCGCACACCACATCCGTTCAAGAGTCAGCAGACACAGAGAGTGCGTTCACCTACCCTGCCCGTGTGTACGACATCACTGGTGCGTACATCACAACCGTGAGCTCCGAAGAAGCACTTCATGAACATGCACCAGGAATGTATGTTTGTGTCGCTGCGAACAACCAACGTCGCACTGTTCAGATACTGGGACATCGCATGATTGGTATTCGTGAAATCCGGCGTAAGTAGCCCCTTACAACTCCGGCGAACCCGTATCCTCTTCACTGCCCGTAGTACCCTCTCGCGCACTGCGAGCTAACTGCTCATAGCGCTCACGGAGTTCATCGAGCTGCTGCTCCTCGTGCTCTTCAAGATCGAGCATGCGATTGTGAGCCCCTTGCGTAACACGAATAAGCTCGTCAAGCTTGAGGTGGATAGCTTCGGTGTCGCGGTTCTGTGTGCTCTGAATCAAGAATACCATGAGAAACGTCACGATCGTGGTGGCCGTATTGATAACGAGCTGCCACGTATCACTGAAGTCGAACAAGGGTCCGGACGATATCCAAAGCGCTACACAACTGAGTGCCGCGACAAAGGTCGAGGGACGTCCAGCGATGCGCGCAACAGCTCGCGAGATGCTGCTGTAGATCCGCGATAGGCTCATCATGCTGTGTCCTGAACTTAATGAATCACATGTATCCTAGCTGCAGCGACATGACCCTGCAGACCACGTCCGATACAATGATACACGCCATTCGGCAACTGTGCTACACTGATGTGAAGAACGGAGCTTCCAACTTCGCGCGCTCCGCGCACATCAAACGTCGCACAGCGCTGTCCTGTGTTATCAATGACGTCAATATGCGTCAGACGATCAGCTGATCCATCTAGGTCAATCATGACGACATCGGCTGCTGGACACGGCGTTACACGAATGTGTGGTTGGAGTGCCATCTCGTCGACATTTGTCGGATCTATAACGCGCAATGTGGTGGCCATCGATCGAAGCGTATCGCACGCATCTCGCAATTCAACTGCGTACGAATCACCATCATTACTCAATTGCACATTGTCGATCACGAGCTGATCCGCTGTTGCGGCAGGAAGTGGTGTGCCGTTGCGATACCACTGCCACTGCGGAGCTTCGCCACGCCCAGCAATACGGAGCGTCACCGTTGCACCAACATTAGCGCGCGTCGTGTCGTCGAGATTCGTTGTGATGGAAGGCATCTCGCGAACAGAGCACGCAGCAGCTGTAGAAATCAACGATCGTATGGCTATCGTTGCTACGAACATTGAGATGTGGCACGTGTATTCACCTGCATCGCTTGCCCCAATGTTGCTCATCGATAGCGTCGATGTAGTACACCCACGATATCGTGCATCATCAGACAATCGTGTTGTGCCGCGGTACCAACGGTAGGACACTGCACCTATACCTGCGGTGTCCATCGTGAGCGAAAACGTAGCGTTCTCACCCGCACATACAGTTTGTGGCGTGGCCTGTTGGGCGATCTCGCAGCGCGATGTGAATGCAATGCCTTCCGGCACGCTGGCACTATCGAGCACGAGCTGGTCGGTAATGGCAAACGACATGCCGCGGTCAGTGCTGCGAGCACGCTGAATCTTATGTCCGGACGGACGCTGATTGTTGGTGCCGTTGAATCCCTTAACAAACAACCACCACGATTGATCATCTGATCGATACACGCCAGGGTCGCCGATGAACCCTTGCCCCTTGCAGCGCGAGCCGGGCTCTTGCGTCCATGTCTTGCCACGATCCTGCGACGTCTTGCTCATGATGCCATCTGGTCCGCCATAGTACAAGCGAACTGTGCCATCGTCGAATCGATGGAGTTCAGGGACACCCGTATTCTGAAGTGTCGCCTCATAGGTAAACGTTGCACCACCATCGCTGCTTCGTGCGAGCACCGTATTGACCGACATATTACCCATCTGGGTGCATGCCATCAGATACTCGTTACCTCCAAGAGCAATCACCGAAGGATCAAAGATGTTATCGTACGCAAACACCTGTTGCTCGATGGTGAAGTTCACACCATCTGTGCTGACAGCGCTGAAGATCGGACTGGGGCCAGCGTTGGGAGGGGGCTGCGATACGAAGTAGCCCTTGAAGTAGTACATCCGAAGACGCCCATCAGGCAACATCACCAAATCAGGATCGACCGCGTTGCCGTCGAACTTCCCATCAAGGAGCACCTTTGTGCCACGCTGATACTTCCCGTCGGGCATCTCACGTGAAACCCAGATACCGTGCTCATTCGGTCGTCCCGAGACGTAATAGAGCAATGTGGATGGTTGGCAAACTGCAATGCACTGTCCCAATAGCACTGCGATAGTCATCGTTACAACGAAACTCATTGACCTGCCCCCGCAAGTGATGATCGTTAGACGTACTTATTCTGTTCTAGACACGACGCTCCGAGCAACGATCTGCAGTCCGCGTCGCACGACAACGAGATATGTCCCAGTTGCCTCGGGCAAGACGAATGCACCGACAGTGGAATGAAGATCATGTCGTGCGCAAATTACACCACGCATGTTGTATATCTCAACCTGCACCTGCGCCACACTGTGAACACGGATGACGTCCCGATGTTGCTCGAGGCTGTACGAGGCCATCTTACCCTCTGGAACACCTACAACGCCTGTGACGTCGAAGGATGCTCTGTAGACCTCCTTGGCGTTAACTGTGATGACCACATTCCATCGTCCATTAACATCTGGACGTCGGATCCACGACCACCAATACATGTAGTTAGATTCTAGTCCAGCATCAGCCTCGAAGGAAAACCACTGCGTGCCATCAGGGGCGAGCCAGACGATTCTATATCTGTCTGTTGGGCGAAGTCCCTGTGCAAGTGCCCATGCGGTAATCGAGGAGTCCGACTGTACGATTGTCGACACCGTAGGAGGTCGTTCACGAAGAGTATCAAGTGCAGGGGGCCATGTTGTGAGCCCCGCATCGATCACCCGAAGATCAGTGCGATACACTGGCTGATTGCGCCAGAGCGACTGCGACTGAGAGCACGTTCCGGAAAACGGGTCGACAACCCGCCATACTTCGAAATGCACATGAGGGTCTTCACTATTGCCGCTCGATCCAACGAGAGCAATCCTCTGTCCGGCTTCGACAGTATCCCCTACACGTACAAGGGCTGACGTTGCTCGATTGTGAGCGTAGTACGATATCCAGTTACCTGGATGTTCAAGTGCGATGTAGTTACCGAAGCCTCGGGCAACAACAGATACTTTATTGCGGTCAGGGAAGGTGTCAACAACCGCAATCACCCGCCCCCTACTTGCAGCAAGTACATGCACTCCTGAATCCATCTGGCGAAATGACGCCAGCACAAAGTCGGTTCCCTGATGTCCATCGTACGTTTGCTTGCCGCAGGCATAGTCGCGGATCGCCCCTTGCACCGGATCCTGATCAACATGATTGACAAGGAAGTAATCAACACCAAGCTGGCCCTCAATCGGGTACCGAAACTCCGGTGGATCGCCTTGCGCAAACATCACGTGCGCACTCATCATCGCGACTACTATGCATATGAACAGCATATCAGCTCAGCCTTCATTCGTGTGGGAACAAGTTAGCAAGACCATGCGCAACCAGACATCGATGCATACTGTTCGGCGGTTGTTTACAATTCGATCACATCGAGATACTGGTGTTGATCAGTGCCAATCACGATGTTTGCAGGCATGAACATCCTTTTCCTTTGCACAGGCAACAGCTGTCGTAGTCAGATGGCTGCCGGCTTCGCACGAATATACTTCCCAGATGCACACGTTGCGTCCGCAGGCATTGAAGCTCATGGACTCAACCCGAGAGCCGTGGCGGTGATGCACGAAGTAGGCATCGATATCAGCACACAACCGTCGCAAACGATTGATGAGCTTCCTGCGGTGACGTGGGACCTTGCCGTTACGGTCTGCGACTCCGCCCGCGAGCACTGTCCGGTGCTTCCCGGCTCACGCATGACGCATATTTCGTTCGACGATCCGCCTCGACTTACGCAGGGCATGAGCGACGACGATGCATTACCTGTGTACCGTCGGGTGCGCGATGAAATCGCCGCTATGGTGCGCGAGCTTCCTACGCACCTTACGTCATCGGAGGAGACTCGATGAAACTGCTCGATCGTTTCCTTACCGTATGGATCCTCGCAGCCATGGTGATTGGCGTAGCGCTTGGCGCGCTTGTCCCAGAGCTGGCTGCATCGATTGAACTGATGAGCTCGGGCACAACGAACATCCCGTTGGCGATTGGTCTGATCGTGATGATGTACCCGCCCCTTGCCAAGGTGAAGTACGAACTTGTCGGACAGGCAGTGATGGACTGGAAGGTCCTCACACTTTCACTCGTGCAGAACTGGATCATTGGTCCAGTGTTGATGTTCATTCTCGCCATCGTCTTCCTTGCAGACTATCCAGCATACGTCCAAGGCTTGATCATGATTGGTCTTGCACGGTGTATTGCGATGGTGATCGTGTGGAATGACCTTGCCTGCGGCAATCGCGAATACGCTGCCGGGCTTGTTGCGTTTAACAGTCTGTTCCAGGTGTTCTTCTACAGCATCTACGCATGGTTCTTCATGACGTGGCTCCCGCCGATGATCGGCATGGAGGCTGCACAGATCAACATCAGCGTCCCACAAATCGCCGAGAGCGTTGCGATCTACCTTGGCATTCCTCTCGCCGCAGGAGCGATCACACGATTCGCCATGGTGCGCTTGCGTGGCGAAACATGGTATGAGCAGAAGTTCCTCCCAGCGATTAGTCCACTGACGCTTATCGCGCTTCTTGGTACCATCATTCTCATGTTCAGTCTGAAGGCAACCACGATGCTTGCGTTGCCGCTCGACGTTGTGCGGATCGGTGTGCCCCTTACCGTGTACTTCCTCGTGATGTTCGGTGTGAGTTGGTGGTTGAGCAGGCGCATGGGAACAGATCCCGAGAAGACCACGACGTTGGCGTTTACAGCTGCGTCGAACAACTTCGAGCTCGCAATCGCCGTGGCCATCGCTGTCTTTGGCCTCTCGTCGAGTCAGGCCTTTGCGGCCGTGATCGGCCCCCTGATCGAAGTCCCCGTGATGCTCCTCTTGGTGAATGTGGCCAACCGCTGGCGGCGTGGGTAGGCGATTGGCGATTTCGTCGACTTTCCGTATATACGAGCGCAGACAACGTACCAACCTCTAGAGCTGTGAATTTCGGAGATCGTTATGTCGCGCCTTTCCCTCATTATCTGCCTCGTTGCACTGTCGATCATGCCGGTGCGGGCAAGCACCTACTATGTGAGCATCACTGGCAACGATGCAAACAACGGCACGCACCCCTCAACAGCCTGGCGCACGCTACGGCCCACGATGAATGTCGACTTCAATGCAGGTGATTCACTGCTGTTGTATGGCGGTGAGACGTTCACCGGCAGACTGTACTTCGATGACAAGGATGCCAATAGCGCTGTTGATCCGTTCGTGATCAGCACATATGGAACGTCATCGCGAGCGACGATTCTCGCTGAGGATGGGTACGGAATCTACGTGTACAACTCACAGGGCATTCACATCGAGAACCTGATCATCAAGGGTTCCGGGATGAATAAAAACACAAAGGCCGGCGTTGAGTTCTTTCTAGATGTCGCAGGCGATGTGAAGTACAAGAACATCGTGCTGAAGAATCTCGTGGTCTCCGACTTTGGTCAGGCCGGCGTGCGTGTTGGCGCATGGCAAGGTAACTCGGGCTACGAGAATGTCTTGCTCGAGGATCTTGATGTACACGACAATCTGTACGATGGAATTCAAGTGTATGGCTTCTTCTCACAGGTTGGATACCCACATAAGAACGTAACGATTCGACGTTGCAAGGCCTACAATCATCCTGGATTCGCCGACCCCAAGAGTATTCGTGGCAATGGCATTGTCGTGAGCAACACTGATGGAGCACTCATAGAGTATTGCGTTGCCTATGAGAACGGACGCGACAATGTGCATTGTGGTGGGCCAGGGGGCATCTGGGCCTATGATGCAAACAATGTGACGATTCAATTCAGCGAGAGCTATCGCAATGCAACGAATAGCTCGTGTGACGGACTTGGTTTCGACCTTGATGGCGGTGTCACGAACTCGGTGATTCAGTACTGCTATTCACACGACAACGCTGGTGGCGGCTACCTGCTCGGGCAGTATGATGGCGCGCGTCCGTGGGCCAATAACACGTGTCGCTACAACATCAGCGTGAACGACGGACGTAAGAATGCAAGTGCAATCACAGTGTTCAAGGGCGGCACCACAACGACGATCCGTGATGCATATATCTACAACAACACGATTTACACCTCGCCCTCAGCATCAAATCCCGAACTCGCTGGCATTGGCATCACGAAATGGAATCCTGGCATTGAGAACGTTCGGATCTACAACAATGTGATCATCACGACAGGCAACGTTCCACATGTTCGTGTGCCTGTCGAGTATGAA
Source organism: Melioribacter roseus P3M-2 (assembly GCA_945883395.1). Lineage (GTDB taxonomy): Bacteria > Bacteroidota > Ignavibacteria > Kapaibacteriales > Kapaibacteriaceae > UBA10438. The sequence continues at coordinate 9,447 of CAMCXP010000003.1, read as the reverse complement.
GCTCACCTCGCAGGTAACGTCTACTGGTCACCATCATCATCCATCACGATTGACTATCAGGGAACGATCTATCGCGATCTCAACTCACTCCGTCTTGGAGCACAACAGGAGAGCGTTGATGGCAAGCCAACGGGATGGATCGGCGATCCACGCCTTGTGCAAGCTGGGTACGCAAGCGTTCTTTGGCCAGCTGCACCAGAGACAATTCCAGCGTACGCGATCAGCTCTCCGTTATCTCGCGCATTCAATGGCGGTGTCGATGTACAACGCTTGCTTGGCAAAAGCGTTGGTACACGTGACCTCGCGGGCAATGACATCCCAGCGTACGGCCTGTACGATGTAGGAGCAATCGAGTACGTGGGCGACACCACAGGAAGCTGGATGAACGATACCACAGGGGGCGGCACAGACACCACCGACAATGGTGGAGGAACATCTGTGTACGATGCCACCGGACGGCTTGTATCGGGCGTGTTCCCAAATCCTACGAATGGAGCATTCACACTTGTCTCGCCGATCCTCGATCATGCCAACAGTGTCGTTGTAACGTCGCTCCTCGGAGAGCGCATAATGTCGCTTGCGCCGCAGGGCCTTCGTATCAGTATCGATGGCACACATCTCGACGGCGGCATGTATCTCGTTCGTTTGCTCGATCGACACGGCAGCATGCTCTCGCAGCATACAGTAGTGATTGCCAAGTAAGATCAGCGAATCGGCGTTCGTAGCAAGATCTCGACCGTGCGATTGTAGAGTCGCGTCTCAGGCAACTGATTGACGAACGGTGGTCTTGCAGATGAGCCGGCCTCCCCTTCGCCTAGGATAGCCCGCTTCGCTCCCCCAACGATTGTTGCGGACGCTTCGCGTGCACGCAGAATTGAGAGTTCGGCATTCCGCGTTGCATCACCTTTCCTATCAGTAAAACCTGTGATCGTGATTGATGTGCGTGGCGTAATCTCAGGGTTGATGTAACGGTCGATGATAGACGACTGGACAGCAAGCATTCTACCGGTACCGTACTCGAACTGCGTCAGCATGAAACGACTCTCAGTGCTATCAGCATCTCCGGAGTACCGCCTACGTGCTTGTACGTCGTATCGCACAGGCAATACTGATGACGCAAATGCCGAATCCGCTTGGCGTCTCACGAGAGCATTATACTGGACCCTCCTGACACGTTGGAGCGGATCGGAGAAGCGAACATCAATGCGCTGAAGATGCGGCCCTTCTCCAGCTTCAAGCCAATCATCAACATCTCCGACATCTGCCTGCAGGACTTGTCGCACAGAGTCCTGATCAGTGTTCCACCAGGTCTTCAACGTCGCGCCACGAACGTCCGTGGCAATAACAGATGAGCTCATAGGTGGCAGCGTCATCACTCGTGTTGTATCAGCGACGACGACCGGATCGAGCACAGCAGCTATGGTCGAAGACAGCTCGACACGTCTGTTCTCCTCATATCCATCACGTCGATCTTGTACGTCGGGCATCGATGTGACCGCAGCTGTTGGCGAGCGGATACCAGATACGATACTGATCCGCTCCGATGCTATCTGCCACCTCGATGTGAGATACTGTACAACCGTCTCAGCACGTCTCTTGGCAAGACGCACATTCCCTGTTTCGACTCCCTGATCATCAACGTATCCAGCTACCGTGAGTCGAGCCGATGGATACTCATCGCGGAGTCGACGTCCAACGATGTCGAGAATGTGATAATAGACCGCCAGCGTTCGGTCGGCCACCGACGCCTGTTCGGCGCGCTTCTGATAGACAACTGCACGTTCATGAAAGGTCGAAGGATCAACATTCCCAGCATAGCGCTCTGGGATCTGTGCAGACCCAACATCGAAGAACACGAATGGCAGCAACGCGTGAATATCAACATCAAATTGCTCATCTATCTGCACCACGATTGTGCCAGCCGGAGATGGGGCCATTGCAATCAGGTTTGTCGTAACCGCGAGAGGGCGAGAGACAGGAATCGGATTGTCAATATGCTGCGTATCCATTTGTACAGGCTTGGGTATCGACTTCCACATCGCCAGGAGGTCGAGTCGCACCCCTCCAAGAGAGAGCACGCGTGTTCCATCACCCGCGAGAGACGAAAGCGGTAACTCGACCATCAGTCGAGCACGGAGATCAATGTTGTCCGACATTGGAAGGTACACGCCGACGCCAAGCTGCGCCGATAGCCAGGACGACACGACACTTGCCACTGTTGTATCGACAGTGAGACGTTCTCGTGTTCGGGTATCACTAAACACGGCCGTCGTTGGTGAAAGCAACTGTTCAGCCTGGCGCAATCGTGCATACAGCGGCAGATAACCTCCAACACCGCCAGCGAAGTGCAAGCCCGGCGCGGACGATAGTGGCGCCCATGCTGCAAGCAAGCGCGTCTCAACACTGCCTAACGCGAGCGCGAGCGACGTCTCCGTGAGTGTCGTGATCACTGTCGCCTGATTATCTGTGCCATCAAGTGCAAAACCAATCGACTCTGTACGAGCAAGGCGAAGCTGACCATATGAGATGCCAAGCTGTGCTTCGAGCGATAATGCGGGCGCAACGTCACGGACAAGCACACCACGCAATCCGAGCGCCCATCCGCTCGTCGGATTCAACGTCTGACAACATGTCGGGAACGATGGAAGCTCGCTCAATGTCGACCGCGGCATCAGCATGCTACCAGTGAGCTCCGCACCGCCACGCCATGGTTGTGCGACCATGCAATGCACGCATATCACGACGAGAGCAGCTATGGTGGCAAGCATTCGGCGCATGTGGTTACCGGTGAATCACAAGGAGTTCTCGGCAGACGCAGCCGGACGAACGAAGCGTAGCGACGTAGACACCCTGCAGTAGGGGCAACGTCATCGTGTGTTGCGCGCGACCTTGGGGGGAGACAACAACAGACGCTGAGGATGCGATCCGACCATCGAGATCCAAGATCTCGAGTCGATGTACACCTGGTTCACACGCGGCAACATCGAACGTCACGACATCACGCACGGGATGCGGATGCGCGCGCAGTGAGGGCACAGCATTGAAGACCAGCAGTCGGCGAGCACCATCGGGCGTCTCACAGAGAGAATCAAGTACAAGCTCACCAGCAACTCCGGCTCCAGGCACTTCAACACATCCGTTGTTCCAGACGATGTCCTGAAGCGTGAGTGGCGTTCTGCCCGGATAGCCAATGAGTGCTCGACCACGAAGAACCGTGAGTGTGTCAACATCACCGGTTGCACCGCGGTACGGAAGCTCCAGCACGAGAACACGTTGTCGCAGACCATTACGAACCTCAACCGTGTTCTGCATGATCGCGCCATAGTCAAGTCGAGGAAATGGCTCGAACAACGACTCGTCATACGTAAGCGTGCAACGAACAGTCGTCTGCTCGCAGGTTAATCCCTGGCGGGCCCCCTCTAACAGCAACGGAATTGCAACTTCGTCACGAAGCGGCGGCGTGCGCACTGTGTCGATGCGGATGGTTGGGACCACTGCAGCCGAACCAGTCTCGAGCAGAATACTCGCGACACGCAAACATCCGCGCACATCTGTTACGTGTACGCGATAGATCGTGCGGCCACGAGGTTGTACAGCAACCGCGTTCGTATCGACAGCAACAATCACCGGTCCGCTTGTATCGGGGTCGATCTCGTCGGCATACCATACAACTGACCTAATGCTGCTTGATGTGGCGATGTCGGCAACGATTACTACAGAGTCGCAAGGACAGCTTGACGTCTGCGTGCGCAGGTCAACACGTGGTGGATCATACACGGCAAGGACAAGTGAATCACGTGTCCTACACGCACCGTCTGTGACAACATCGAGATACACCGTTTGAACCCGAACAGAAGGCACAAGAGCAGTAGGGACCTGCAGTATTGCATTGAACGGCACCAACGGAACGATGGAGATTGTATCACCACCAACCGTCCACACAGCCACACCTGACTGCCATGCGCCATGCACGCGAACGCGGACATCCGGAGCATCACCTGCACCACAGACAATCACGGTATCTGGCAGTGGATCAAGCACTGGCGGTCGACCGATCGTGATACGCATCGTATCAACGGTTGACACGCCGGCACCAGCATCATCGGTAACTCGCACGATGATGTCCATCGTGGTATCTGTCTGCACGATGGCGTTCCATGGCTCATTCGGATTTGGCACACGCACAGCCGAGGCGGGCTCCCATGTATAGACGAACGGTGCGATGCCACACGTTGCCACAGGTGCTGGGACCCGAACATCAATCGCGCCACGATTCGCAACACACACTGCAGTGTCGCGCAGAATTAGGTTTGGCCGTGTCGCTACACACACGTCAACTGTATCAGTTGCACGACAACCTTGCGCTGTAATCACGTCGACAATGCAACGGGTATCTTCGTTCACTCGCACGGAGACGCGTGCCCCCTGCATCACGATGCCGTTGTCGATTGTCCACGTTACACTGCTTACAGCAGCATCTGTTGTGACGATGGCATCAAGCGCAACACTATCACCTCGACACACAGTGTCGGTAGCACACGAGGGCGACGCAACCGCATCAACTCGTATGGAGTCTGCACGTCGCACCACAGTTGCTCCCGCGCCACGACAACCCTCGGGTGTAACGACAGTTGCTGTGAGGACAATCGAATCCATGCGTGATGGGAGTGTGATGCGCGGCGTGAAGGATGTTGTGTCATCAACAAGTGTTGACGGTTCCCAGCGAATTGTTGATCCGAGCGACTGAGCTGTTCCGCCTACCCTAATCGTTGCATCGCCTTCCGCGCATGCATACACAACGGGCTCAAGCTCTACGGTTGGGCACGGCGCAATGGCAACGTCGATGGTGTCGAACACGGTGATATTGCGAGCGTCGGAGACCTGGAGCACGTAGGTTGTGGTTACCGATGGTCGTGCCTCTGTTGTTGCAGTGGTGGTCGAGGTAGGGTTCGTTAGACCCGTTGTGGGAGTCCATACATAGCGGAACGGCGGAACACCGCATTGCGTATCGAAGCCGATCATGCGGCGAGCGGTATCGCATGCACAAATCACGAGATCCGGTCCGGCATCAGCAACTGGCCGATCGCTGACTTCCACCGTGAACTGACGCACCGACGTACATGCTGAAGGACGCCTACTATCGGTTACACGAAGAACATACGTTGTGGTAACCGTCGGCCGTACGCGAATGCTCGGAGATGTCGTTGACGTAACAATCGACGTGCTACCGCCCGATGCCTCCGACCATTGATAGCGATATGGAGGGTCTCCCCCATCGATGCGTAAGCTATCGCCAAGCACAACCTCCGGCACTTCGCCTTCAACACAGCTCACAACAGCTCGGTCGGAGCCAATGGTGATACGCGGTAGATCGTGGACGATCACAATCACCGAGTCGATAGTCTTGCACCCGAATTGATTCGTCACCACGAGATCCAGAAGAATACGTCCAGCTGTGGCGCAACGAAGTCCAACAACGGGCAGGTTGCGCGCACCATAGATGGTGCGTCGACTTACCTCATCCCGACCAGACCATTGATACGTGTATCCAGGACCGACCGGCGCACGAACGGTTACCGATGTATCCCGTCCTTCACATATACGCAGGGTATCAAGAACGTCCACCACAGGAAGCGGATGAACACGTATACGTACGCTGTCGACTGCTTCACACCCATTGGTATCGACCACGAGTACACGCAGCACTACGGTCCCAGTATCTGCGACGCTGTACCGCACTGTGCTCTTCGTGGTATCCGTTCGTGCCTGGGCGCGACCACGTGCAACGTCCCATCGGATCGAACGAATGCGAAGCGAATCAGGCACACGCGCCTGCGCCACAATGTCTTGTCCGGCACATAGAGAGGTCGACAGTGCGCTCACGTTGAGCACCACCGGCTGACTCACGGTGAATGTTATACTCGAGGTGTCAGTGAAGCAACCAAGGCGTGTCGAAACTACTCGCACCGTGTACTGACCGGGCTTTGTGAATCGCCGCGTTACGCGCTTGCCTTCTGCGGTTGACTGATCGTGGTTGAAGTACCATGCATACCGAGAGATATCAGCCGAATCCTGGCTCTCTGCGATGAACGTCAGCTCACGTCCGAGACAATACGGAGTATCCGCCACACGAATCGTTGTACGAAGATTTGCGAAGTCGGATCCAGCAAGAAAGCCATACGAATCAAACGTCGACAAGCCATAGAAGATGCCGACAACACCTTTCCCACTGCGCGCGTTAACAGTGTGGACACCCTCTGGCACATTGATCGTGACGCATGTACGCGTTGCGTCGATGGGCGTTGTGTTATACACGCGAGGCAACGTGGTCTTACCTACAAGCGACGATAGTGCGAGTCCGTTAAGCGCAATCTGATTTATGTCATTCGCATCAGCAATCAACGCTAAGTAGAGATTCTGCTGCCAGTTATTGACCACCAGTGGCTGCGTGGATGTTGGCGGTACAAAGGCGTTGACCGTGAAGTACTTGGTGCGCTGTTCAATTGGTGGAATGATCACCATGAACGGATCGCCGACACCCCGCACGAGATCGAAACCGTCCGTCCAGGACATCGCGTACAGCGCGACAAGTGCAGGCTTATCAGTTTCAATAGTATGGAACGTCTGCGCATTTACCGTGTACTCAAGGAAGCCCCCTGTCTGCGCAATCGATGCAACAGTTCCATCAAAGGTCACCGTCGTTGCCGGCTCAGATGCGATTATGCGCACCACATGCTTGGTAGCATAGGCAACCGGGGGCACAACGAACGTCTTCCCCAACGAGCGCGTCGGTGGTATCTGCTCGACTAAGTGATCACGCGTTTGATTCGACGTAAATGGCACCGTAGTTCGCTGATGTCCGCTAAACACCGCAACCCCACTGCATGATGATCCACCAGCGACCACCCGAATCTGGGTACCAGTCAGATCGTCTGGCGAACGTACTGTTTGAAACTGGTACACATCGCCGCGGTTCAGTGTGATCTGAAACGGCGTATTCGCCGGACGCGATCCACCGCCTGTGCGTTTGATCTCTGCTGTTGGCGTGATCTCCACCACCGTTCCGTCTTGATAGCTCACAACGGCTACCTGACTCGACCAATTAGCACTCGCATAGTGACGATACGAAGGCACAACGTAGCGATCGCCAAGCGCTGGCACCGGGTAGACGATCGTAGCATCGGTGCTCGTCGAGAGTGTATTGAATAGACTAAGCGAGATTGGCCGATCGCTGGTAACACGTATCGCTTTGCCGACAGAGATCACGTCGCTCGTGGTTATGGTCGCTCCCGCGGCCACCACCGGATACGCCACGTTTCCGTCGTTTGGAATTGCTACAGTAGCGAGCAGGGTGTTTCCCATGTAGATCTTGGCTGTAGCTGCCGTATCAGCACCCAGGAACAGATACGTCGACGGCACACCAGAGTTCTGCATAAAGGTCAGCCAGAAGTCAGTTCCGTTTGTCGATGGTACCTGGGCGAGCGCAGTCGATGTGCTCAGTAACCAGCACATACCAACGATACGTATCACGTGATGGCGTAGCCACACCATGCCATGCCCCCCCTGCGCGGATGATCCCTTACGAGTCTGCCCTACGAGACCTAAAGAGTGCGTGTAAACTACGAAACAGACGTACATTGCTAACTCAACTCACGTTGCCTAGGAACGCTGTGCGACTGAACATCCGAACCTTTGCCACATGTTGTGCACTGCTCTTGTATCTGCATATGCACGTTGCAGCACAAATCCCTGCTGGATCAGTGCCGGCAACGCCATCAACGATGTACTATGCCGGCGGATCGTGCGCGTTCTACTCTTCGACCGGCGCACTGCTCATGTCAGTCAATGCCGCAGAAGCACAGTGGTCGTGCAGCCCAGCTCGAGCCGCATGGGCCTACGTAACACCGACGTCGGGGGGATACTACGAGTTCCCAAGCTATACAACGGAGCCGATGCGAGAGGAACGATGGAAGCTTCTCTCATCCTTCTTCCTCCCCACGAACGATACCATCTATTCCGAGTATGTCTTGCTCGATGGAGTAGGATCGACTGCGCCACTTCTCTACCATCCACGCAGTATTGTACGAATCGACAACTACGATGGTAGCGACGTGTACACTCTTGGCAGTGACGTGACGGTTGAGGGGCGCATGATCAAGCAACAATCTGCTCGCGTCTCACGTACCGTGAGCATCACACCTGGCAAGCGTGGGAATGGTTCTCCGAACGGACTGATGAACACGTCGCACACGTCATGGACACGCGTTACCTATGTGCCGGATCGTTCAACTTGGACAGTTCCCGAATCGGTGTTCCCACCTACCACCGTGCATCCCCTCCCTGGCGTTGAGGGCATTCTTGCGCGACGTGCGCCGTTGACGATCCAAGCTGTAGGGATGAGCATCACGAGTGGACACAATGTGAGCGGTGGGCTTGTCGATCAAAAGAACTTTCCTACAGCAGCCCCCTATATGCGAGGATACTGCGAGCTCCTTGCTGATGAACTGCATGCACAGGGTCGCTCAGCTGTTACACTGCACAATAGCTCGTGCTCTGGCAAGACGATCGAATGGGCAGCGAACTACATCGTACCACTGGCGGTACCTAATGCGCCCGACCTCATCATTCTCGACATGGGCATGAATGACATCTGGGGTCAGACTACGCCAGCACAGTTTCGTCACAACGCACAACGCTGCATTGATAGTGTGCGCAAACATCTGCCGAACACCGAGTTTCTTCTGCTTGCAAACATGATTCCTGATACGGCGGGGGCTGGAGCACCACGGGACGGCGCTGCGATCCTTCGTGCATTTGCAGCAGAACTACGATCGCTTACAACACAGCGCGGCGTTGCCATGCTGGATATGACGACATTGAGCGAAGCTGTGTTTGCACGAAAGGGCGTCGAATCTTGTCTTGCAAACTCACTCCATCCGAATGACTATTTCGCACGATGGTATGCGCAGGCGATGCTGGCGTTCATCGAATCACCTGCGACTTCTGTTGATCAGGTGCGCGATGTGACTAACCTGACAGTGCGTGAGGACGTAGACGCAGTTGCACTGTCTGGCCTTCCAGCAGGGTGCCGCGGTACAATGTCGCTCATTGACCTCCGCGGAACCATCATACATCAGACGTCGATCGATGCACTGAACGATGAAAGCACGCGCATTCGTATCCCGCAACTATCGGCCGGACTCTACATGATAGTTGTTGAGCTGTCGAATGGCGGAGTTCTTCGTGCGATGTTCCATAGCTTGTAACACCTTGCATTCCCTCACGATACTTCCAAACATATGCGCCTCGCACTCTCCTCCGCCGCTGTCATTGTCTTGGTATGCTGCCTTATGGCATGTTCGAATTCCACAAGTCCCACTGATAGTGGACTTTCCTTGACGACATTCAGTCTCTCTCCAGGTGATATTCTTCGCTTTGAGGAGACCA
>CAMCXP010000002.1 GCA_945883395.1 Melioribacter roseus P3M-2 | reverse complement strand
AACAATGGAGACGCTTCTACAACACCAAACGTCCGCACAGCAGTCTCGGGTATCGTCCTCCGGCACCCGAATCAATTCAACCAACCATCTTTAGGTTCGCTGCTTAATGACTAACATTACAGGTGGACCAACAAACGGGGGCAGTTCAGTTGTCGAAGAGGATGGCGAAGTACAATGAGCGAAGGTCGCTCAAGAGCTGGTTGCCCCCTGCCTTTCCTCCATACCCTCCGCGGTTGAAGTACCGTCCAGTGGCGATGAAGGGTACGATAGCCGAATCGATGGCAATATGCGGCGCAGCACTGCGCACCTTGGCATAGGTAGCACCGGTGTACTGACACTTGTCGTGGATGGTGCGGTCGTCGGTGGTGCCGATGTAGGTGATCTCAACAGCGAGCCCTCGCGCAACTGCTGCTTGCAGACATGGATCTGTGAGCGCACTGCGCACTTCGTCGCGCATGTGCTCGATGTTACGATCAACCGACTCAGCCCAGACGGCTCCGCTGTCAGTGAACTCTTTGTAGTTCACACAGTTTTCACTGCGTCGCTGGATGCGCTCGAGCTTGGCTGGTGTGAATCGGTACGTGTACGCTTCATTAGTTTCACACGGCACTGGCTGCTGGAGATTCTGGCAGTCAACATCATCGGTGAACAGACTCTGGCATGGCGTGAGGTTGCGGTACTTGCGCGTGGTCGGACACCAATAGGTGGTCACGAAGAACGGCACGTTGAACGTCCGAAACGTGAACTCACATCGCTGCTTACGCGTAGTGGTGTCGTCGAGATATAACGTATGCTCAAGCTGCGCGGAACAACGTCCGTCTAAACTGATCACGAGGGTATCGGTTGCGCCAACAAAGCCTTTATCATGGGGCTGCGCAGCAAGCGTAAGAATGCGCGTTGATGGATCAGCAACACCAGGATCGAGCACGCCCTTGGTGAGCTCCAACACGAGTGATCCATCAGCGCGCGACTGTGTTGCAATCTCTTGTCCACTGCGCAGATCGCGCACAATCACCGATGTGCCAACACCGTAGATCGAATCTAGGTCGCCGAAGAACTGACGCTTTTGCATGTCGCGTATGCGCGTGCGAGCAGTGACGTTGATCTTGACGTCGCGCTGTGCTCGTGCTCGCGCAACACGGTAGATCTTGTACGTACGATCACTCCCCTGCTCACGATCACTCGAGACATAGAACCATCCACCACCGGTGGAGATCACGGGGTGATACTCGTTCGAGCCGACAACGTTTACGCCTGCTTGATCGAAGAGCACCGGCTCGCCACTGATCTCACCGGTCTGCGCATTGAACGCAATCCACCAGATGTCCTGATCGCCACGCTTGTTCGACGAGAAGTACAGTCGATCGCCATGAATCATGGGCGATGTTTCGTGTGTCGCAAGGTCCGACAATACACCAAGGGGCGAAGGCTCTGCCCACCCATTCGGCGTGCGCATGCTGATGAAGAGATCGGCACGTCCGCTCCCCGGTGCACGACGATCCGATGCGAAGATGATGTACTGTCCGCGCGGACCAAACACGGGCGTATCGTCCCATGTGCCACTGTTGATGCTCATGCGCTCAACATTCCACGCACCATTCGTGCGACGCGCATAGTAGATGTCGTTGCTGCGGCGCCCTGTTGCCTGCGTCGGACGATCGGAGACGAAGACGAGCTCGTTACTGTCGCACGGGTTGAAATGCGGCACGCCATTATACGTGGCGTCGGGATGATTCAGCACAGGATCATCGATGATCTCTGGTTGTGTAAATGCACCCATCGACGAAAACGAACGCGCGAGCTTACGCACGCCACGATCACTCGTGCTCGATGCAACCGTGAGCCACGCTTCAACACGTCCGCCCACATCGCGGAACGTGATCGCATAGGTTTCTGCGCCAACGTTGATCACGGGATCACGTTGGAGCGCTGTTGGATCGTCTTGCGCATGCAGGGCAATGCATGATGCAGCGACCAACACGCTGATCGCAAGCGAGTGTGCGAGGTGCTTCATCATAGTGTGAACATCGGATAGCAGATCTCGATGCACACTTGCGGCAATGCCTGTGTGCCCGGACGGTCGAGACTGGTTGATTGAATCCAAATGAGTGCGCATTCGAGACTGCGCGATCCGTTCTTCATGTACAGTACAACATCGCCCGGACGAAGTCCGCTGATCGTTGATGCCCCTTGATTGAAGTCGTTCTTCAGGATCGAACAATCTGTTGACGCATTCGACGGATAGCGATCGCATATACTTTCGCCGGGGTTCACCGTGAAGTTGCTTGCAACGCGCTTGAACAAGCCATACGGCAGACCACTCTTCTCGCCCGAGCCCAGCTCCACATCCCATGCTGCACCATTCGGCGTAAGCGACTTCACGTAGATGTCGTATTGCGTGAATCGCTGATTGTCGTTTTGGTAGACAATGTTCGTTTTGTCTTCAACAAGTTGGATGCTCTCGGCATACACATTCGGGAAGCCGGGCGGACGGAACTGACGCAGACATTGGTACTTGAATGAGCTGCAGAGCACCGATGCAGCGCCAACAACATCGTACACACGCGGTTGTTGCTCGCATCCCGTTACTGTAATCTTGCTCGTAAAGAACTTGTCGCCCCGCGCACCAACCGGCGTCTGCGGGTTGTTATCCCAATCTGCCTTTGTTGCAACGAAGGACAACACAACAGGTATCGTCGATCTTGCCGGAATCACAACCGTTCCACGCGGCGATGTCTGGAAGAGTGAGCTCGCAGAGGTGATCGTCACCGTGACCGGACATTCACCCGTGTTCTCGATGAAGAATGTGTCAACCGTCGACGAATCATTGAACACGCACTTCGCGAGTGTATCAAGCCGCTGCGGACGAATCACGCACTGCGTTGAGATCACAGGGATCGTCACATCAACAACCAGCTTGGCCGGACACTCCGTTACGACGCCTGTGGTACGATTGCGTGTGCGCACATTGTATGTGAGCGTCGTTTGAATGGTTCCAACAGCCGTTGGATTCACATCAATGTCCAGCGTTGGGAAGGCCTGTCCGTTGCGCACGGCAAACTGTGCTCCACGCGACACCACAAATGATGGATCGCCAGCGCCAACGAGCGTGAACTCTGTGACGCACTCAGCAGAACCCGTAAGGGGCTGGTAGAGCGTGCTCAGTGGTAGCGCAACAGATGCGGAATTGCCGAGACAGATTTTCTCTGCCGTGAATGCGGTCTTGTTGAACGTCGGACACGGACATTGCTCACACGTGACACGTCCGATCACAACGATACCGATGCGCACAAGCACCGTGGTTTGTCCAGGCAACCGCCCTTCAACAACCGTCGTCAACGTCTCCGTTGCGCCCGTCACCGCATCAGTCGCCGGAGCATACGTTGCGCATACTTCCGCTGTCGAGGATGTTCCACCTGACGAGGTAACGCCGACACCGATCGATCCACGCGACGAATCGGCGACCGTAAAGACCACGCCGCCTTGACATGTCGTAGGGTAATAGCGGCATGCAGTTGCACCTGTTGGCTGTGCTGACGGACATACCTCGAGTTCAATCGTATCGATGCGATCAAGCGTACCACATGGAATGTCCGGTGATATCGCAAGCGAGATGAGTGTGTCGTTGCAGACGCTAGTCCGGATGTCAAAGGGGCCTGCAGGGCCACCCGGCGAGCCTGATGGCACGTTGATCAGCAATCGCACGGAGTCGCGATTGGCCGAGACGTCTGGAATCGTAAACCGTGCGAAGCCATCAGTGCCCGACGTTACACGTGAACTGATCGGTGCATTCAGACCGGTGTACTTCGTCCAATCGATCGTTGCGTTCGCTACCGGCACATTCGTCGTGGTCTTAAGTTCCACCGTCATCGTGCGCGAAGCCGTAAGATCAACTGGCTGTGTAGGGGTCTGACAACTCACGAGTGCAACGAGTGCGATCATCGCGAGTAGTGTGCGTGTGCGATAGTTGACACTCATTCCCACCCCCAGTGCAATGCAATGCGAAGCAGCACGGCATGTGCTGCGTTGGTATTCACTTGATACACGTCGGCACAGAACTCACACGGAGTACGTACGTTGAGACGCGTAAATCGATATGCGAGCTGTGCGTGCAGCCATGGCGTAATACCAATACCAGCACCAGCTCCAGCAAACCACTGTCCGTAGTCTTCAGGATTCAATGATGGTCGCGGGCCAGCCCCCTCGAATGGACCGTTGAAGATCGGACCGCCCTCGGCGAAGATGTACGGTGCGAATGCATCACGCGTTGCTACGCGCTCATGCACGAGAATCGCCGCACGGTCCACACTATCAGGACCCGCCCTACGCACCGCACCATCTGGTGCTGCGATGGTGTCTGTGGTTGGTTCACACGAGAATGCACACGCCGACGGAACAAAGCGCGCCTGCTCGGTGATCGTTGTGCTTGTGAATGCATAACGCAGATGCCCCATCACAGGGATGCGCATACGACCACGCTCGAAGAACATCCCACCACCGAGCGCAAGGGCGAGCCGATCGCCAAGCAGATCGCCGAACGGTGCAACGAGTGCTTCTATGCCATAGTACAACGATGCAAACCCCACCTGACGTGTCGACGTATCACGTCCGCCATAGGCAAACATGCCGCCAAGTTCCACGAAGTTCAGCGCAGCGCGTGGCTCTGTTATCACGTCGTACTCAGCAATCGGACGGATCGGAACGTACAGCGGCGGTGTCTTACCAAGAGTAAGCCCCATGACCAACGTCTCTGCATGCTCAGACAAGATCACCGTATCGCGACACCCTGCGTCTGATAACCACGAGAACTTGTAGGCTTGGCGGAGAGTACGTCCTGCGCGTACCGTATCGCGTATGACATGCGAGAACACATGAGGCGGATCGACACGCCCACCCGTGAGTCGTACAGTAAACGTGCCATCACCCTGCTGCGCGCACGGTACACGGCATGTGCCGCAGGTATCGGTAGGCATAGCGCTCGTGCATGTAGCAGCCAGTACAAGTGTGATAATCAGCGCACTGCAATGTCGTATCATCAACTCCTCCATCTATCACGGCGTATCGTGTCTGCGAATATCACCATATTTAGAGCATGTCACATCAGATTCGCCGCGTATTACGCATTGTTTCCCTGCTGAGTTCAGGGCAGACGCTCACCACAAGTGAGATCGCAGAACGACTGCATAGCCACGAAGAGAAACCCGTGTCGCAACGTCAATTGCAACGCGATCTACGACTCATCTCGGAGTCGGGCGTGCTGTTGCATGAAGAAGTAGAAGGCCGCAGCATTCGCTGGTCGATCCCCTCGCATGCGCGTATCCTGAAGCCCTTTGCTATCGATGCGAACGAAATTCTCTCGCTCCACATCCTTAAGGGATCTCTCGCAGCGTTTCGTGGTACGCGCATCGAAGCCGATGTCGACCGTCTTGCGAAGAAGCTCGAGAAGGTTGTTCCCGGCACCGTCTTCATGAAGGATGATCTTGTGGCGCATGTCTCGCCCGGACATTTCACATCGGCCATAAGTGATCAGGCGCTCGAGCGCATCGTCTATGCAATTGTCGATCCGCACTGGGATCGCGTAACATATCGATCCATTGATGCTGCCGTTGCCAAAACATTTGTCGTGAGTTTCTGTCGCTTGATCAATCACGCGGGCAGACTCTACGTTGCCGCGTGGCATCCGAAGTACAATCAGTACATCACGCTCGCAGCCGATCGCATCGATCATGTTGAGCGTGCTAATGATGTGACAGATCCATTACACGAGTTTGACGAGGGGGTTTATCGCGCGGCACGCTTTGGTGTGTACGATGGTGATCTCACAACGATCACGCTGCGCATTGATGCAGATGCTGTAGCGTTCTTCACCTCACGGTTATGGCACCCAAGTCAGAGCTTTACCCATCATCGTGATGGCAGTGCCACACTCAAACTCCATGCGCCCCTTTCCCCCGAACTCATCTCATGGATCGTCGGCTGGTCCGATGTGCTTACAATAGCGAGTCCGCAGCGCCTTAAAGACATCTGTAAAGCCAAGGTCAAGCGTCTCATGCGCTCATAGTACGTACATGGCACAGCAGTTGCTAGAATCCCTGTGCCATGAACAATCTCACGACAACAGCCCTTGCCATCACACTCGCTATGAGCACCCTGCTCTCGTTGAGTGGCTGCAGCAATGGCGTCGATGCTGTGCCGACAAAGGACGTGATTACGTTCCTCGCACGCAATCCTACCACACGCATCACTGCGCTGTACACAATGCGCATTGATGGGTCGGACCTCACGCGGAAGGCCTCGTTGCCAACGCCGACGTCGAATCGCATCGCGATAACGGGGAACGGACAGTGGGTGTTGTTCACCAGCAAAAGTGGTTCCGAGCTTCCGCTCTATTGTTTTGACGTAGCCACATCGACGACACGACAAATCAGCACCGGGACAGGGGCGTTCCCAACACTCTCGCCTGATGGGTCGCGCGTTGCATGGTTCGAGATGCAGAACTTCCAGTATCAACTAGTGGTCGCACAACCCGATGGTACGCGGCGCACGGTGATTATCGACAACACGCGCTATGCTTCGTCGCTTACCGTGCAAGCACCACCAGCATGGTCGCCGAGTGGACGATACCTTGCGGTTGTGGGGAATGATACTACTGCCACAGGACAGCGTGGAGGCGTAACACTGGTCGTTGATGTCACATCGGGCGTCATCACACGCCACCCGTCGATCGACAACGTCAATGCAGTGCAGTGGATCTCAGATTCCCAGCTCGTCTACCTTCATGCGATATCAAGCGGCGCTGAACTCAAGCGCTTTGATCTCGACAGCTCTGCACGTCCAACCATCATCGCCACACTTCCTCGCGTCAATAGCCCACAGCTCTCTGTGTCGCCATCACGATCACATATCGTGTGTGCCAACCCGCTGGTGATCGTCACGCTTGCAACGGGGGCGATACAGACAGTCGCAACAACCGAAGCCATCGTACACGACTACATGTGGTCACCCGCAAACGACGGCTTCGTGTACGGCGATCGCCTTGATGGCACTGCCTCATCAGAACGTCTCTTCCGCGTATCATCATCGGGCGTGGTTACGCCACTTCCCAACATCGACACACTTGGATCAAGTGCGAGCGTAGTGTGGCTCCGATGATCGATCCCATCATAACCCAGTTTCAGCTCGAAGCGCACCCCGAGGGTGGATACTATCGCGAGTACTTCCGTGCCTCGCTCACCGTATCAACACCGTTTGGTGATCGTGCAGCTGCCACGTCGATTTGGTTCTACCTACCACTCGGACAGATCTCGCATTTCCACCGCCTGACGTCCGATGAAATCTGGTACTGGCACCACGGGGGTAATGCCGTACTCCACTGTATCGCTCCCGATGGCACGTACACTGTTCATACAATTGGATCGCAGCATCCTGCTTCCACATACGTGTGTGTACTCCCTGCCGGTACATGGTTTGCCGCAGAGCCCCAAGGTGAGGGCGTTCTCGTGAGCGCGATGGTGGCACCAGGGTTTGTATTCGCCGACTTTGAACTCGCCGATGTTGGTGACTTAGTCACGAAGTTTCCGCAGCACCGTAACACTATCGAAAAATTTACGTAGGTAGCAGTGCGTTGTTAGCAGTGCGTTATTAGCAAATCGTACGTTGTACGATTTCACCACCGTTGTCGCCTATGTCGTAGTTGTCATCGTCGTTTGTGTTGTTCAATATTCGGGACGCCATCACCATGCATCCTCTAAGTCCATCTTGCGCGAATTGTGGATCACGCGTGACTTCCACCTTTGCTAGCCTCACGATGAATGAGGTAGGCCAGGTTACAGAGACGAAGGCATGTTCGTCGTATGGTCGCGGCTCGGTAATTTTCAGTTACGGTCAGTATCCCCGTGGCGTGTATTGTATTCACAAGGGACACGTCAAACTTACACGTCCAACACCCGACGGTCGTGAGCACATTCTGCGTCTGGCAGGTGCTGGCGACCTCGTTGGTTATGCAAGCATGATTTCTGGTGAACCCTACACCGTCAATTGTGTTGCCGTTGAAGAGACAAGCATTTGCTTTGTGCCTTCAGACCTCATCCTCTCAATCGTGCGCGAGAACACACACCTAGCACTGCGTGTGATGCAGGATCTCTCGCATGAACTTGAGGATGCAGAACGACGTGTCGTGGAAATCGCGCAGAAGAGTATTCGCGAGCGTGTTGCAGAAGCACTGCTGGTGATCAAGGAGACCTTTGGTGTGGCTGAAGATGGTGAGACGTTGAACAGCCCCCTTACACGAGAAGAGATTGCAGGCATCGTTGGCTCTGCACAAGAGAGCGTCATCCGCACGCTCTCGGAATTCAAGTCCGACAAACTCATCGAAATTGTTGGGCGATCGATTCGCGTGAAGAATGTCAAGGGGCTCATTAAAGCAGCGAATCTTTTCGACTAACCTGACGAACGTCATAGTTCGCGCCGGAGCATGATCGCATGTTGCGTGTGTGCCATACAGCAATCGACATTCATCCAATCCACCCTGGTTATCGGTCTTCCCTGAAGACTCTCGCAGTGCTCTTCCGCGTGAATGTGACGTATTCACTCCGGGTGACGCATATGATGATGTTGTGTATTGCGTAGAGCATGGAGCTGTCGTTGAGATCCGCACTGATCACGTCGGCACATCCCATGCAGTAGGCCTAAGTGGTCCAGGTGCACTGTTCGGTTCACGACTAGGTGCAACGCTCACCAGCAATGCGTCTGTGCGTGCGACGACACTCGTAGATACCGTCGTTCGCTCGATGAATAGGAATGTGTTTCTGCATACCACGCTGGCCGATCCTGAACTTGTGCGAGCCTACATGACGCAGCTGGCACGAAGACTCGAGCTTGTTCGTCAACTCTCTGCACTCTGTTCAACGCGAAGCTCAGGTGAACATATTCTCGGTGTCCTGCGCACCGTAGCGAATGTGTTTGGCGTCGATGCCGCGGGTTCCTCGATGATTTCCGTACCATCGTTGCTTCTCGAACGCATGACAGGAACACCACACCGTATCGTTGATGCTGCGCTCCGCGAGCTTCGATCGAACGGACTTGTCGAACTAGACCGAGATACAATACGATGGATCACATAACCACCCCAGCACACGTCGACATCGATTCGCTTTCACTTGATGAGGCGCGTAAGCTCCTCCGTGCGATGACAATTCGCGAGGTTCGTTACACGTCGATTCTTCGCCGCACTGGTGAATTGATGAAGGCACTGCAGCCATCGGCACCAGCAGCCACGCACGCATCAGTACATGGAATGCTCGGCGATATCTCGAGCGCCCTGGATGAACACGAGCAGCATCGCTTCGAGTTTGTGATCGAGACCATGCAGGGGGCGTTCCTCCAGCAGCTCGCCAAGGACTATCCGTCGCTCACGCCAACGGAACTGCGTCTAGCGGCCTTTCTCCGACTCCCCATGCCATCGCGCGAGGTTGCACGACTCTTCTCCTGCTCCGTGCGGTCGGTCGAAAAGCACCGAGAACGAATGCGGAAAAAGTTTGGGCTCAAGCCCAGCGAGAACCTTACCACCTTCCTTACTGCTCGCGTCTAACCCCACGTTTTTGTAGTTTCGTCTGTCGCGCGGCTGGTCCGCGTGAAGGTTTACTACACAAGGCAACTCCATGGCAAAGAACATCTCCGACCGTCCGATTGGTCGCGCCGCTTCCGGTTCCACTACAACAACGTGGACAAATCCGCTCGGTGCGATGCAGTACAAGCTCATCGCCGCCAGCATCGGTATCATCGTGCTGGGCTTCGTCCTGCTGAGCACGGGTATGGACTCGTGGGACAATCCCCTTGCCGTTGATGTTGCTCCCGTTGTCCTGGTCTTGGGCTATTGCGTTGCCATCCCACTTGCCATCATGTGGCGCGGACAGAAGGCCAAGTAATGGCGATGGATACATCACGCCACGACGATGTTCTGCGTGATGTCGCATCAACCGTTCGTCCCGAAGATGAATCGTCAATCGTAGAACGCACCGAGCAGCGTCTGCGTAACGTCAAGCCACGCAGAGCAACGTGGTTCTTACTGCACAACCTTGGCATCCTCTTGCGCCTGCTGCGCGACGGCTCCTTCCACATGGAATGGAAGTCTCGCGCTCTGATTCTCGGCGCACTCGTATACTTCCTCCTCCCCAGCGATCTCGTACCCGACATCCTGCCGATCGTAGGCCTTGCCGACGATACTCTGATCATCGGAATGGTGATTAAGCGTCTGTCCGCAGAGATCGAACGATATCGCGCGGCCCGTTAAGCGTCCAACACAACGTCGATCTGAGTTCGCAGTTGATCATCGAGCGTCTCACGACGTCGGATCAGATGCGCACGTCCGTTATGAACAAGCACTTCGGCAGGGCGGTAGCGACTGTTATAGTTGCTCGACATCATGAAGCCGTACGCACCAGCGTTGGCGAATGCCAGCACGTCGCCCACACGCACTTCGTTCAGCGTGCGATCCCATCCAAACGTGTCAGTCTCGCAGATATAGCCAACAACCGTGTAGATGCGCGGCGTACCTGTTGGGTTGGAGAGGTTCGTGATGTGATGATAGGAGTTGTAGAGCATCGGACGAATCAGATGATTCAACCCGGAATCGATACCAGCAAAGACCGTTGCTGTTGTTTGCTTGATCACATTCACGCGCGTGAGAAACGTGCCCGACTCACTCACGAGATACTTGCCGGGTTCGAACCACACACAAACAGGATGCGCACGGTTGGCATTGAACTCGTGCACACGTGTCGCAAGCTTTGCGCCAAGCTCTTCAACGTTTGTCGTAACATCGTCGGGCTTGTACGGCACCTTGAAGCCGCTACCAAAGTCAACGAATGTGACATCAGGGAATGACTCTGCGATATCGAAGAGGAGATCAGCCCCTTGCAGAAACACATCGGGATCGAGAATGTCGCTACCCGTGTGCATGTGGAGTCCGTTCACATGAATGCCGTGTGTTGCAACAACACGTAGCACGTGACGCATTTGATGGATCGAGATGCCGAACTTCGAATCGATGTGGCCGGTACTGATGCGCTCGTTGCCGCCAGCCATGATGTGTGGGTTAACGCGCAGGCACACCGGCACACGTCCGCCATACTCATGGCCGAACTGTTCGAGCACAGAGATGCTGTCGATGTTGATGTGCACGCCATAGGCAACAGCCTTGCGCACTTCATCAAACGACACCATGTTGGGCGTGTAGAGAATTTCGTCGGCTGTGAAGCCAGCATGCAGACCAAGCTCGACTTCCTGAATCGACACCGTGTCGAGTCCAGCGCCGAATTGTTTCATCAGTCGCAACACCGCGATGTTCGACAGTGCCTTGCACGCATACATGATGCGGTGCTCAAAGCCAGCAAACGCCGAGCGAAGGCGATCTATCTGACGTTTCATGATCGCCGAGTCGTACACATAGACTGGCGCGCCATCAAGCGCAAGAATTTCGTCAATCGCTACGCCACATATCGTAGCAGGAGAATGCAGACTCACTGTCGGTTCTCGTATTGTGGTGAAGGCGTTGTTCGGACTACATCGATCAGAAATGAATCGATGCTCCGACGTTCCAGATCTGGACGTTCATAGGTGCCGCCGTTTCAAACGGCCAGTTCATCTGATTCATGCGTAGTGCTTTGAAGCCTGCAGCAACACCCGTGCGAAGGATGAAGTACATAATCGGCATTGCTTCTGGGGACGCCTTGCCTATCTCACGTGCGAACCACGAAGCTGCTGCGTCGGCGATGCCTTCGATACCGCCGCTCAACGCCCAGTACCAGAACATATGTCGTGGATAGACCTGCGTCCATTCGTAACCAACACGTAAACTCACCGGAGAAGCAATGCGCCATGCAAGTGTTGGACGCATTGTTTCACTGAAGCGGAGGTTACCTTCGAAGTCGCGTATGGCTTGTGCCTGACCTGGCTCGTTGATTGGAAGTGTTGCCGACGCAATGCTCGTCCACGACAGTGAGCTTTGTCCGACCAGGAACGAAATGTTGCTTGCATCGCCAAGGCGATAACCATAGCCGGTTTCATCCATGAAGCCAAAGCGCAACAGATCAACTGTGCTCGATGCCGTTGTTGAGCCCGTAGCATGGGGTCCGTAGGCAACGTACAACGCAGTGCCATTGTGCACGATGATGTTCTCTGTGCCGCGCCATGCCTTCTCGCGTTCCATACCAAGCGACAAACCGTACATCGCATTTGGAGCGATTGAACCAGCGCCATCACGTGTGTTCGTCGCGCCACCGTACCACAGATGTACCGACGGAGAACGCTCACCCATATCGAACGTCATATCCGTGAACAACGAGTCGTTCTTTGATGCAGAGCGCTCACTCTTTTGCGCAACGCTTACAACGACGGCGGAACAAAACACAAGGGCAACGAGGATGTGTCGCATGCAGATATCCTGGAATGTTGTGGTGGTAACGAACTCAGTTCTTGCTTACTCGCCCGATGACGGACGCTTGCGCCGACTGCGCATCTTCCGTTCAGCAGGTTTCTTTTCGTCGAGGTTTTCCTTGTACATGAACGTCTCCGACGTGTACGCCTTGCTGCGCTTCGGCTCGGTATCGAATCGACGTGGGCCTGTGCTTCCACCCGAGTAGATGCCGCCACCCTTTGGCGCACCGCGGCGTGGACCACGGGATGGGCCACCATCACGGCGCGGGCCGCGAGGCGGTCCACCAGCACCACGGGGTCCGCTCGAACGTGGACGTGATGCAGGGGATTCGTTGCTCATTGGTTGACGATCATCACGGCGTGGGCCGCGATCATCACGGCGTGGGCCGCGCGATGGGCCACCGCCATACGGACCGTCACGGCGGTCGTCACGGCGCGGGCCGCGAGGCGGGCCACCAGCACCGCGAGGTCCACCGGGGCCACCAGAGCGTGGACCATCACGACGATCATCGCGGCGTGGACCACGTGAAGGTCCACCAGCGCCGCGAGGTCCGCGTGGTGCTCCAGATCCACCAGGCCGTGGACCAGGACGAGGACCATCGCGCCGATCATCACGACGTGGGCGAACGAACGAACTTTCGTTTGTCAGCGGTTGGCGTTCATCGTTAAACTCACGGCGTGGGCCGCGATCATCACGGCGTGGGCCGCGATCATCCGGTCGGTCGTCACGGCGCGGGCCACGTGGCGGTCCGTCGCGGCGCGGGCCTTGTGGACGTGGCTTACCGCTACGTGCTCCGCCGCCACCGCGTGCGTTACGATCGAACCGAGATTCATTTGTGAGGGGTTGGCGGTCATCGCCACTTGGACGTCGATTACTCATACGGGTTGAATTATCCCTTCTTCCATTTGATTGTACACCCAATAGCCTTTGTCATTGGCTGTGCGGGTTTCGTTCCCTTTAGCAGGGCATTCACCGCGTCGGCAACAAAGTATTGTGTTGCTTCGGCAGCATTGTCAGCATTATCATCAATTGCACCGATATACTCAACCGTCCACCCCGTGCGCGTACGAAGCAGCACGTATGCGTGTGGTGTTCGGCGAGCGCCGTAGCGTTGCGCTACCACTTGTGTTTCATCGAAGAGATACGGGAACGGAAACGCCTTATCGGCTGCTCGCTTCTGCATCTTCGAATAGGAATCTTCTGGCGAAACAATCGTGTCGTTCGGATTCACAGCGATCAGGGGGAACCCCTTCGCAGCGAACTCACGCTGCAGTGCGATGATCCGATCTTCGTACTTCACGCTGAACGGACAGTGATTGCAGGTAAAGACAATGATCAATCCCTTCGCTGCCGCAAACGTGCGGGGTCCGATCACTGCCCCATCAACGTTCTTCAGCACAAACTCTGGCGCATTATCACCGATCTTAACACCTTCTGGTGCGATAGGATTCTGTGCCATCATCATGCTGCATGCACATAGGACAAGTGCCAGCACAATTCCAATTCGTCCAATTGTTGTTGTCATGATCTCACCGTGGTGAACGTGACAGAAAACTCTTCACTGTATCAATAAGTTCGCGCCGTGTAAACTCGCGCTCGTGTAAAACCCTGCGATCACGCGCCACGATCCATGTTGCCGGAATTGATCCCTGCCACGCTGGATCGACGCGATCAATCCATAGATGCGGCGACGTCTCATTGAGGCGAACCACCTCGCATGCATATGCACGTTTCCGAACAAACGGCTCGAGCGTTGTGCTGCGATCGCGGTGTGCATCGAGACTCACCAACAGAACCTTCACTGGACGGCCGTACGACCTTGACGTACGTGCCAGATGATCAAATGCTGGAAGTTCCGCCACACATGGCGCACACCACGTGGCCCAGAAATTCACAACAAACACCGTATCGGAACCAGCCGCAAAGCGACGTTCAAGGTCGGCAAGCGTGATATCCGGAACGGACATCGACAGAAGTGCCGCGAGAACAAGACCGACTATCACGTCTGTACGCCGCCAACTGGTTCCAAGAGTTCAATCTCCCGTGTATTTACCGCGATTCGTGATACTTCGCGTGTGACTGGATACGCTTGGAGCAGTCCATCCTCTAACGGTCGCATCAACGGTTCAAGAAACTCCCGATCGTCAGCATGTAACCATTGCTCACGATCGTTCGGAAGAATCACCACTGGCATACGTTGCTTCGCATTATGCACGTGTGACATCAACAAGTTGGCGTCGGTTGTCACAATTGAAAACGTTCGGTGGAGTTCCCCACTCTCTGGATGTGTCCAGTCTTCCCAAACACATCCCAGCGTAAAAAGATCTGCCGATCGTATCTGCACATAGTGTGGCTGCTTGATAGATCCTTCATGATGCCATTCAACAAAGCCATTTACAGGCAGAAGGGCTCTACGCTTGACGATGGCATCGCGAAATGAGGGCTTTTCAAACACCGTCTCGCGACGTGCATTTAACGTCATTGCTTGGATCTTCTTCGCCCCTTCGTCGTCCCTCGTCCATCGAGGGATGAGACCCCACGTACACATCTGAAGCGTGTCTGAATCCGCATTCGTGATCAATGGGAGACGCCGATGCGCAAACCCAGAGACGTGATAGTACGGCTCATAGTCTTCCGGATGTTCAAAGAGTGCTCCGGTGTCGGTCTCAATCGCATGCGTTTGCGCAAAGATGGAAACCGTGTAACACACGTACTTACAGCAGCGGAAGAAGCACGATAGCAATCAGCACCACGATGCCGACCATCATCACGAGTGCATAGTTCTGCGCAACGCCGCTTTGTGCCTTACGGATTACCGATCCTGTAGCACCAACCAAGCGCGCAGAGCCATTAACGACACCATCAATCAGCACAACGTCGACGATCTTCCACAACGCATCGCGAGAGAACGCAAGGATTGGCTGTGCGATCACCATGTGGTAGACTTCATCAACGTAGTATTTATTCCAAAGCAGCTTATGCAGTCCAGACATTTTCGCAGCCATAGCAGTGGCCTTGTCGAGTCCGTTCTTGTACACGTTACGTGCGAAGAGAATACCCAGGACTGCAAGAACTGTTGACACACCCATCAGCAGGAATTCCTGCGATGTGTGGTCGCCGCCATGCACAGGCAACATCGCTGTACCTGCTGCAAAGATCGGCTCGAGCCAGTGCTCGAGGAGATTCGGGATATGCACGTAATGTCCAAGCACGTGCGGCACGCCAAGAAGACCACCGAACACCGAGAGGATAGCAAGGACGATCAACGGGATCGTCATCGTTGCCGGCGACTCGTGTGGATGCACGTGGTGGTGATCGAAGCGCTCTTCGCCATCAAATGTGAGCGTTGTACAACGCCACATGTAGAATGCTGTTGTGAAGGCCGCCAGTGCGCCAACACCCCACAGGATCGGACTACCGTTAAGGAATGCGAACCACAGGATTTCATCCTTCGAGAAGAATCCCGACAAGAACGGAATACCTGAGATCGCGAGTGTACCAATGAAGAACGTGCGATACGTAATCGGCATGTACTTCTTCAAACCGCCCATCTTGAAGATGTCCTGCTCCTCGTGCATGCCGTGGATCACTGATCCCGAACCGAGGAACAAGAGGGCTTTGAAGAAGGCGTGCGTCATCACGTGGAATACCGCCGCTGTGAACGCTCCGACGCCGAGTGCCATAAACATGAAACCAAGCTGCGACACTGTTGAGTATGCAAGAATCTTCTTGATGTCGCGCTGGACGATACCGATGGTACCGGCAACGAGAGCTGTTGTGATACCGACACCGGTGATCACGGCCATTGTTGTTGGCGAGAGCGTGAAGAGCACGTTTGTGCGAGCGATCAGGAAGATGCCCGACGTCACCATCGTTGCAGCGTGGATGAGCGCCGACACCGGTGTCGGACCCGCCATCGCGTCTGGAAGCCACACGCCGAGAGGGATCTGAGCGCTCTTACCAGTTGTTCCTAAGAACAACAATAGCGTGATGATCGTGACTGTCGTATCGCCGATGCCCCATACTGATGGAGCCTGAGCGTTAATGTCTGCATAGTTAAGCGTACCGAACTGATTGAATAACATGAACATTGCGATCAACACACCAAAATCACCAATGCGGTTTACCACAAAGGCCTTCATCGCAGCGTCGCCCGTCCATGTAATACGCGTACCATCGAACTTCCGATCGTACCAGAACCCGATGAGCAGGTACGACGCCAGGCCCACGCCTTCCCAACCAAGGAAGGTCAGCAGGAAGTTATCGGCGAGAACAAGGTTCAACATCATGAACACGAAGAGGTTCAGATAGGCGAAGAAGCGCGGGAAGCTCTTATCGCCGTGCATGTACCCGATCGAGTAGATATGAATCAGGAAGCCGATACCCGTGATGATCATCGTAAACAGAATCGACAGTTGGTCGAACTGATAGCCGATGTTCACGCTGAAGTTCCCCGTTGCGATCCACTCGTACACCTTCACGGTGAAGGAGCGCTGATCGACTGGCAGTGCCGTCAACCCGAGGAAGGTTGCCACTGCGATGACAAAGCTGGCAAGGATTGCCGTGCTTGCAATGCCCCCAACAAGCTTTTCATTGTTCATCCGCTTGCCAAAGAGGGCAACGACGACAAAGCCGATAAGGGGGAAGAGCGGGATCAGTTGTGCGTAGTTCATCCGATTTCCGGAGCTATTGTCTCAAAGTCCAAGTTTTCGACGTTCATCGATAGATGATGGAACTGAATACCCATCGTTTCATCAACCACCATCATCGAATTGCGTTCAACCTTCATCCAATCTGCACGCCGTGCCGTGAATGGTTCCGATGCCACAACAATGGCGCTCGGCTTTCCATACGACGACTCCATCACGCAATGATCGCCAACACAGTGATACTCACGTCCATGCATGTAGTAGAGTGAAGCAGGCTGCACATTAGGATTCGTTGTGTAGCGCACTGCTATCAGACTTGTACCGTTGGTGACTGCGAAGTTGAGATAGGAATGCTGACGAACCGATGCATCCGTGAGGAGTGTGTCGAGGCCGGCGAACATGCCCTTTACGGCATGCACCATCTCTTCGCAGGTCACGTTGCCGTGAGGATCTGCAAGGTTGTTTACGAACAGACCAAACAAGTGCTCGGAATCCGTGCTTCCTTGTATGGCATCATACGCCGCATCGCTGAGCCCTCGGAGAAGTTTCCGCCGGATGCTTTGGAAGCCCCCTACCACACCGTTATGCATGAACATCAACTGTCCGCACGAGAACGGGTGTGAGTTGTTCTCTTCCACCGGCATCCGCGGTGATGCTGCACGAACGTGTGCGAACATGCACGGGGAATATACCTTCCTCGCAAGACTCTTCAAGTTTTGGTCGCTCCATGCTGGCTTGATACTTCGGAAGACGCACGGTTCGTTGTCCAACTCAGGTGCGTAAAATCCGATACCAAATCCATCGCCATTGACCGTCACCGACATTTCACCTGCATTCATCGTCTGCGCAGTCACCAAGGAAAACTTGGGTTTATACAGAAGATCATCCGCAAGGATCGATGGACCGATATAGGCTACGAAGCGACACATTGAACTGTCACCGTGCTCAATTGAGCGCAGTCTTCTCCGCGCACCACGTGTTATAAACACCATCGAGGAGCAGATTAAATGCATCCGCAGCTTCGCGAGCAGCATCGAGTGCAGCTTGCTTTTGCTCGTCCGTGATACACATGCGCTCGAGTGCTTCGCGCGTTACTGTGCGGTGGATTTCGTCTGCATGCTCGTGCACTACGAAGAATTCGAGGGCATTCTTTGTGTCGAGATCGTACCACTTCTTCAAACCTTCGATCTTCGTTGTCGAGATCTCCGGGATCTGTGACTCGTACGCGTAGAGCGCTGCGAGGCCTTCAGAAGGGTTGCTACGACCCGACAATTCCCGCAGGATGCGTACAGAGTTGCGTGTGTGCTCGAGGAATCGGCGTTCCTTGACTTCTTCGCGTGTGAGACCAAGCTCTTCAGCAAAGCGAAGCCAGAGTTCCGGATGGTTGTCCGGGCCGTGCTCTTCTTCGATCAAGTTTTCGAGCAGCATTTGGCGAACAACCATGTCTTCCGTGTTTGCGTGCGTAGCGCTCACATACGTTGGGAATGCATGCACCTGATGGTAGTACTCACCAGCGTACTGGCGAAGCATTTCCTTCGTGAGTGCCCCCTCGTTCCACATTTGGTAGAACGGGTGTTGCAGCATGTGTCGCTCAGCAACGATCTCGTCGAGCTTTTGCAGGAATTCTGCAGTGGTCATGAGGTTGTCCTCGGACATTGTGGATTGCGATTCGTGATCGACAAAGATAGGTCTTTTCGTAGTTTTGTAACTGACGTTATGCAACGAATAGTCTCGGACATGCACGCAGGCCCCTTCGAGTGGGCCGATCCAGAACAAGAGGTCCTCACAGGGATCGGCCTTGCGGCTCGTGTTATCCTCTTCAACGACGAGGAACACACCTTTAACGAGGTGATCGGACAAATCATCGCGGCCACCGGCTGCTCCTATGCTCATGCCGAAGGTTTGACCTTTGAGGTGCATTCAACCGGCAAAGCCATGGTCTTCGAGGGCGATTTGCCGCAGTGTCTGCGGGTGTCGGGCATCCTTGAAGAGATCGCGCTCCATACCCAAGTCGAATGCTGATTCCCAGCTGCTTATTTGGGCGGTAAGGGGCGTGACACCTGTGTCGAATCCGATCCAACTACCTTGCCCGTGGCATTCTTGAGTTGCTGCTGTAGCATGTCGTTGACCGTTCCCCCGCTTGGTGGTGTCAATCCTGGGATGTTTGGCAGCGCAGCGTTTGGTCCGCTCATCTGTATGGCATTCTGGTTGTTCTTGATGAGCTGCTGAAGCACATCTTCCTCGCCGGCCTTCGCTTTGTCGAGCAGCTCCTGATCGAGGTCGCGCAACAGGTTGGAGTCGGCTTCTACCCCGTTGATCTTGGCCATGGCGAACTCATAGCTGGCATAGATTTCTTTAGCGTACTCAGAACGTGGGTATGATTCCAGCAGGTTAGCGTAGTACACCATTGCAGAGTCATTCATATCACGATCACGTTCGTACATCCATCCGATGGCGTAGAGGGCCTTGGCTGCATAGGGGTGTTCGGGGAATTTCTCAACGATCGACATATACTGACGCTTGGCATAGGTGTAGTCTCTCACCATGCGGAAGCTGTTTCCAGACCGATACAGCTCTACGGCATCATCTACCCCACCCTGATCGAGGAATCCGAGGTTGGCCGAGGCCTGCTTGGCAAACTCGGAGTTGGGCCAGCGGCTGGAGATAATCTCGAAGAGTGAATCGGCGGCTTCAGGATCAGTTTGCTGAATCACACGCGCTTGCGAGAACATATAACGTCCCTTCTGGGGATCACCGTCGGATGTTCCATCAAAGGCGCGACCATAATAGAACAGCGCGGAATCGGTATTCTCCATTTGTTCGTGGACACGACCGAGCGCAAACAATTCGAGCGACTTCTGTCGGTTAAGCGAGTCCTTGTGCGTGGTATCGATGGCAAGCATCTGATTGATGCTGCGAACCTTGCGTTGTTGATCGTCCCATTGCTTGAGCAGCGTGAAGTACTTGTTCGCCACATCGTATACGGGTGTGCGCACAACCTTGGCCTTGGCAAAGTACTTCAGCGCATCGTGATAGTCGCCAGTCTTGAATAAACTCATACCCTTCTGGAACGACTGCGCCATCAGCTCTGGACGTCCCACGTAGGATGTGTCAGCCATGCGCTCTTGGGCTATCTGGGCGGGATCTTTCGGATCAGGATTCTTGAGTCGTTCTAACGCGAGGCGCTCGGCTTCGATATACGACTTCCACTCTTGGTAATTGCGGTTATCGGCGAGCTCATCGAAGATCTCTGCTGCCTCTGCAAACTTGCCTAGATGTGCAAGCGTTGCACCTCGATAGAGATCGGCTTCAAAGGTTGCCAGTGCATCGGGCGTTTCGTTATGGACCCCAGCAAACGCGCGCTCAGCGAGCTCGTACTTTCCAAGTCGATAGTAGATCGATGCCAGATCGACCTGCCAGCGCGCGCGCTGTTCACCATCATCACACTGCTCAATGGCCTGCTTATACGGATTGACGGCGTTGTCGATCTCACCGTCCTCAATTGCCATCTCGGCCTGAATACGATACGCCTCGGAGAGGATGTCGTAGCGATCCTTATACCACGCAACGTCGACGGTTCGCGAGAGCAACTGCTTGCCTTGCGTCATCTTGCGCTGCATGAGATAGTCCTTCGAGAGCAGAAGGTGTGCGTCGGGCGAAAAATCGCCGTCGGTATACCGCTCAATGAGTTCAATGCACTTCTGTTGCGACGGCACCCACTCGGATCGGAAGAAGTAGGCTTCGGCCATCAAGAAGAGTGAGCCTTCGACATAGTGCGACTTGGGGTGATTCGCAACGACCTTCGACCCCTTGATAAGAATCGAGTCGACCTTTGTTGCCATGGGCTGCAGCTTGGCACGCTCGATAACGAAGGCTCGCAGGAACTGGTATGTGGTATTCTTGGGTGGACCCGAGATGAGCTTAAGACTGTCGACGGCAGGGACAAGCACCCGAGGCTTGATGCGCTTATTCTCGTCCTGAAACGCAAAGTCTTCCTTCACTTCCGTCATCACACGCCGCATGTTGTAGTAGGTGTTGAAGTACGTGGTTTGGTTATCAAACCAGGCACACCCCTGCAGTCCGACGGCAATGGCCAGAGTAACAACGGAAGCAATGATGGTACGGAGTGAGGTCACAGATTTCGGCGCAGCCAGCGTTCGCGCATGAGCTTCTGACGCGAGCTTGGGGATTCTATTTCAACGAGGCGGACAGATGGTGGTGCGACTGGTGTGAGCGACACGCTGTAGAGTCGACCGTCACAATGCGCATCAATCGTTGCTGCCGTTCCAATAGCAGTGCCAAGATAGTGATCGAGCTGTGCGATTGTCGACACACGCTTATCGTTGACGGCAATGATCTCATCGTCGATCCCGATCCCTGCCTGGGCAGCGGGGGCGTTATCATCAACCGAACGCACGGTGATCTTGCCATTCGACTCAGCAAGCCCCCAGCCGCAGTACGGTGCTGCAGGTACACGTGCAAATGGGATCTTCTCACCGATGGTCACGGGCTCAGACTTCTTCGCTGTTGTCTCAACACGCAGTCCGAGCGGCGTGAGAATTTCCTCGTACGGAAGCTCATCAATGCCACTGAGCCAACTCAGCACGCGATCGCGTACTTGGATCTTGGTTGATTCTTCGATAATGGCAATGCACTCGTCCTCGGTCATACCACGCGATGGATCGGCCTGATAGCGCTTCCACATTCCGCGCAGTGCATCGTCGAGCGAGTACGTGCCATCGCTATGATCAATGATGTATGCATCGAGCAGGAACATCGCGACGCCACCCTTGAGGTAGTACGATGGGAAGCGGTTGTTCCCATCAGGACTTTGCATGTAGAGTTTCAGCCATGCGAGATAGGAGCTATCCCGTGTCGACATCGCAAATCGTCCGGGAACAGCAGCAAGACGCGCAATGTGCTCCTTCGATAGCGCCTCGACGTAGGCTGTTTCTGTCGTAAAGCCACAGCGATACGCGAGAAGATCATCGTAGTACGAGGTGAGGCCTTCTGCAAGCCAAAGCATGGGCGTGTATGTTTCGTGTGTATAGTCGAACGGACCCAGCTCTACTGGTCGCATGCGCTTGACATTCCACAAGTGGAAGTACTCGTGGCACAACAGCGACAACAGTCCGATTACCTTCGATGCATCGAGCAGCGTCGATGGGTCAACTGCGTTCACGCTCATGCGTGCATGCTCCAAGCCGCCACCTGCTCCAGGATAGATCTGAATGATGAACACGTAACGGTCGTACGGCACACCACCGAAGATCTCTGCTTCGACCTTCACAATGCGTTCGCACTGCGCAGTTAGCCAATCGATGTCGAGTGCATGATTTGTGGGCATCGCCACTTCGTGCATCGCACCAGCTGCTGTAAATGTGCGCACGTGATGGTCACCAATCTCAATCGGTGAGTCTGCGAGAATGTCGTAGTTCAACGCACCCAGCAGCACACCGTCGGCACCTGGCGCAGCAACCGGCGAAAGCGCTGTGGAAACGCTCGGCCACTGTGTCTGGGTATGCATCAGACGCACGTGATGGATCTCCTGCGTGCGCCCCTCGACGTACATACAAATAGCTGTTGGCACAAGAAACGCGTGGAAGCGATTGACGTGGTTGGTACGAACAGTGCGCTCGTGGCAATAGACGAGATACTCTACCTCGATTGCCTCGGCACCGAGCGTTGGCACAACAAGCGACGCTTTGTCGCGCCACGATGCATCAACGCGCGTGCGCACTCCGCCCTTTACGGCATAGGCGACAACATTCCCCTGATGTCCGGCGTAGTCACGGATCTTGTAACTACCCGGCGACCATGACGGCATCACGAGTGTTACAGCATCCCCTGCAACCTGATCGACGCGCATGCGCACATGCACAAGGTGCTGTGGTGCACGATCAAAGCTAAGCGTGTAGGTGATGGCCGACGTTGTGCCGCGCAGATCGGTATCGCGTTGTTCAATGGAGTACATCAGCGTTGTCCAAAGTAGGTGTTCTTCATAACGTCTTCTTCAAACGTCTGTTCATCCTTCGTCTTCGTCACATCCGTACCGGTCGGCACCTCACCACCCGTGAGCTCACGGTAGTGTTCACGATTCTCAGCGATCTCGCGTTCCTTCTCGGCTATGGCCGACTGCAGCTCGCGCATGTGCGCATCGCGCCATGATGCACGTTCGAGTTCAGCTTCATGCACAAAGGGCTCCTGCATGCGCAGCCGGCGGAGCTTCCGCTCCTCCACATCGCGACGTCGCTCGAGCACTTCCACCTCGTGATGCCAGCGATCGAGATCCCACGATGCCGTCTGCGCATCGTCGACATCGGCAGCACCAATAACACTGAGAAGCGCACGGAGCTGGCTCACATTCCGATCCTTATAGGCAGCCTGAACACGATGCCAATATGCAACATCCTCCGAGGCGTCGGCATGTGCATCTGGATGTAGCTTCTTTACAAGCGAGCGATACATGTTAACGAGCTCGGCATCATCGGTAGCATCAATGCGCGATGCCGCCGCGCGGTTACGATCGTCGACGGTCATATCAAAGGCCTCGCGCAGTCGGCGGTGGTAGCGCGCATACTCCTTGTCGACAACCTGGTTGATCAGCGCTATAATCTCTGGCGTGAGTCGCTCGCCACGCGCAACCTTAATCGTAAGGAGTTCGACACGTCGGGTAAGCTCGGAGCTGGCGATGGCTGTTATCTGGAACTGGCGCTCGAGTTCTCCGAAGAACGACTCGTACGCTGCATTCAACCGTGGCCGAACGACGGTCGACAACCGATGCCACTCTTGGAGTGCTTCGCGAATACCACGCTGAGCGGCCACAAAACGGTCTGCTAATTCGGTCTGCTCCGGATGATGCGTCAGGTTCGACATACGCGGAATTTACGGCGTAGCTGGCACCGATGCTTCTTGGGCCATGAATCGTGAGACAGCCATTTCCGCAACAGCACAGATGAGTGCTAGGACAACAAAGACCGACCACAGCTCTGATCCGGTGCGGGCAGCCTGGGCAA
This sequence comes from Melioribacter roseus P3M-2, assembly GCA_945883395.1. Classification (GTDB taxonomy): domain Bacteria; phylum Bacteroidota; class Ignavibacteria; order Kapaibacteriales; family Kapaibacteriaceae; genus UBA10438. The sequence continues at coordinate 27,387 of CAMCXP010000002.1, read as the reverse complement.
CATCCCGCATCGACGATTGGGTAGACACCTCTACGACGTGGTCGGGGTGGTCTACCATGGGAGCGAGTTCGTTCGCCCACGTTCCGCGCTCAATGAAGTCGAGGCGAGACTCCGTAGTTGCCGCGTTCAAGGTTACGGTCATCACCGATGAGGAATCTTGCGCGCGGATCTTCACAACGCCACTGCGATACTGCCGAGGGAGCTCAAGCAGTGTCGATGACGGCAGCCGCACAGGGAACAAGGTCGTTTCAACATCATAGACATCGCGCGCAATGAAACTCTGGTCACCTGCATGGCGTGGCGGCACCGGCACACGAACAGCGTCGCCGACGGCTACCGACAGGCCTTGATCACGTGGAGACACCGTGTAGAGGATCGATCGCACCATGAAGGCCGCAAACAAACCAGTGGTTGGGAAGGTACTCCAGTCCATTGTGGGAGGAACACCGCAATAGATCACGCGGCCTTGACCGAGTACTGACTCCGTGATCATTGCACCAGCGGTGGTTTGCACGATCTCTGTACCGCCGCGCGCAGGACGCAACGTGGTGATACGCGGAGACTCAACGGCACGGTCGGTGCCTGTGGACGTGATGAACACCCCTGCAAAGAGCGGATGCTGTTTGTCGGCAGACGTGATGGCAAACGGTGCATCACCATCAGAGCTCACACGATCTCCGACAACAAGTCCACATGTGCTCATCAGCTCAGCCAGGCCAGCTGCGTCGGAACCGAAGACAACAAGACCACCACCGTTTTCCGCAAACTGACGCACCTGCGCGATATCCTGCGTGGTTACATCACCACCAGCAATCACGATGGCCTCAAGCGACGAAAGTGCCGGCGCTGCATCGCGGAGCGTGCGATACTGTTGCAGGCGCGGAGCGCTGCGCTCCATGCCCGGCAGTGAGAGCACAGTGCGCACAAAGAGCGCGTCGGACTCAGAACCGATCACGCCTACCGTTGCCCGTTCGGGAACCGTAAAGCCCACCCATCGCACATTGTCACGATCGATGGCATCATTTTCAAGTTCAATTGCAGCAGCAATCATGCCACTGCGTTGCGGAGGAGCAGCGAGCAATATCGTTCGTGTTTCCCCTGCGGGGAGATCCACAACACGCTGCGCAACACGTATGCCATCAAACGACATCGACACAACAACACCTGTGGCATCACGGTCGCTGCCGTTCCGCACCTGCGCTTCCAGCTCGACAGCTTTCTCCGGCTGAAACAGAGCTGTTCGCAGTGCAACCGAGTCAACGGAAATGTTCTGCTCCAATCCACGCTGTCCATCTCCAACACGCACAAGGAAGACCGATGCATCGTGTGTGAGAACGTGATCACGTGAAGCATCAGCGCGATACATCATCGACCGTTGCGCATCGCTCACCACGTAGATCTCACGATGTGCATGCAACGCATTATCGAGCAGAGGACGTACCATCCGAAGCGCTGATGGAAGATTGGCCGTTCCATCGGTACACCGAATACGCTCGATATGCTCGAGAGCAATCGGGAATGTGCGCGTAACGTCGATCGACGTTGCGCCGTCAAGACCAGTCATCGGCACGACAACAACTTCGTCGCCATCGCGCAGGCCCTCCACAATCTGTCGTGCAGCCTTCTTCGCCTGCAGCAGTCGCTCGCCCCCTCCATCCGACGCCTCCATGCTTCCCGAATTGTCGATCAGGATGATCACACTCGAGCGTGATGTCGACGATAGCAACGGCAGCGAGCCAGGAATCGTTGGGCGTGCCAACGCGAAGACGGCAAACAGCACGACAAGCGTGCGAAGGATGAGCAACAAGATTTGTTGGATCTTGAGTTTGCGGACACGCGTCTGCTGCAGCTCGAGAAGAAACTGCACCGTCGAAAACTCGATCGTCCGCAGCTTACGGAGATTCAGCAAGTGCAGAAGCACAGGAATCCCAGCCGCGGCAAGACCCAGAAGAGCGAACGGATTAAGGAAGTTCATCAGTCGAGTTGCACGAGACGTTTAAGTTCATAGACTTCTTCGCGCGTGAGGTGACGATACTCGCCGCGTTTGAGTCCACGCGTGGACATGTTTGCATACTCTCTGCGGTCGAGGCGCTTGACGTCGAAGCCAATGTGCTCGAAGATTCGACGGACCTCGCGGTTGCGACCTTCTCGGATACCGATCATGACGTTGGTTTTATCCGATGGGTCGATGGTTACTTCGCACGGCTGCGTTGGCCCATCCTCGAGTTCGACACCTGCGGCAATACTCCGCGCTTGGTCCGGACGCAAGGGCTTATCCAGCACGACCTTGTAGACGCGCAATATGCCATAGCTGGGGTGCATCAGCCGGTTTGCAAGCTCACCATCATTGGTGAGTAGCAACACACCTGTGGTATTCCGGTCGAGGCGTCCTATGGTGAAGAGACGTGTCTTGAGACGGACAACGTCGAAGACGGTTGCTCGCCCCTTTTCATCGCTGGATGTCGAGATGACATCTTTTGGCTTGTTGAGCAAGATGTAGGTAAGGTGCTTGTAGCGCGTGATTGGCTCACCATTGACCGTGACCATGTCGTCGATCTCGATCTTGGTTCCAAGCTCAACAATAATGCGACCGTTGACTTTCACAGCGCCAGTGCGAATCAATTCATCGGCTCGTCGACGCGATGCAACACCTGCATCGGCGATGGCCTTGTTGAGTCGTTGTGGCGCATTGGGCGCTTCGTATTCGCTGTCAGCCTTGGCCTTCTTGCGTGCCGGCGGTGCGTCCTGCTCCGTGCGCTGTGAACGCTCTTGGCGTTGGGGTGGGCGGGATGGACGTCGTTGATTGCGCATGGCGATTCTCATCGTGTGCGTGAAGAAGATCGTTGATTACAGCCTCTACGGCATCAACGGAGAGGTGCTTCATACAGGCATGTGTTCCAATTGGGCACGCGGTAGCACCGTGGGCACTGCATGGACGGCATGCTAGGTCTGTACGCTGAACAACACGTCCGCTGGGTCCGAGTGGACCGAAGCCGAACTCCGGGATCGTTGGACCGAAGATCGCAACGGTAGGAACTTGGCACATTGATGCAAGATGCACGGGCGCGCTGTCGTTCGAAACTACGACATTCGCCTGTGCGATGATGGCCGCAGCTTCCGGTAAGGTGGTCTGACCACTGGTATCGCGGCACAGGGCAGACTCCGGAATCTGTCCGCGCACGGTTGCATCGCCAACAATCACAACGCGGCAGCCATGTTGTTCGAGGCGCACCGCAAGCTCACGAAAGGATGCCATAGGCCATTGCTTGGTGGGCCACACGGAACCCGGTGCGAGCACAACAAGCGGATTTGTGCCAGGGGGCACGTGATAGTGCGACTGGGCACGATCGTGTTCCGATGTCAGGGGTATTGGCAGCATCGACATTACTTCGTGCGCCGTGTTGGACACTGCCGTTAGAAGCGCGAGATGGCGCTGTGCATCATGCAGTCGAGCTGGGTACGGCACCTTCACATCGGCGATCCATCGCGTCCAGGCATCAGCATACGTCACCACGCGCTGAGCACGCATATCGCGCACGAACATCATCGTGCGGAAGCTCTTGTGTGGAACAAGCACGGTTGCATCGGATGCATGCAGATTGCGCGCGAGGGTGTTCCGCGCGCTCGATGTGCGATGCCGTGCTCGCTTATCGAACACCACAACCTTGTCAACCGAGGAACATCGCTGAATAAGTCCCGACGCAGCGGGTGTTGTGACGAACACAACCTCGGCATCTGGATCATACTGTTTGATGGCAACGCAGAGTGGCAACGTGAGAACCACATCGCCGAGGAATGCTGTCTGTACAACGATCCACTTCATGCGCGCCACCGCCGATGTTGCCACGACCACAACTCGGGTCGGCGACGGAGTTGTTCTTCAAGCACAGCAACATGACGTCGCGTAAGCTCGCGCACACCATCACGATCATTCGTGAGATCATCCATCGGCAGCTCGCGAATCTGCGCAACGTAGCGTCCATCTTCCATCCGATCGGCGAATGCATAGAAGATTGGTGCATTGAAACGCAGTGCCAGAGCAGCAGGAGCTTCATATGTAGGCGCTGCCACACCGAAGAACTCAATCCACGGATCCTTTTCCGGCACGCCGTGCTGGTCGACGAGGAACGCAACAGTTCCGCCTGTTGAAAGCGTCCTGACTAGGGGGCGCGCAGCATCCCCCATCGGGACCAGGATGTTGCCGAACTGCGATCGATACGCGTTGAGTATGCGATCAGCGGCCGCATTGTGTTGTGGATGCACAACGATTGATACTGGCGCATCGAGCATCAGGCCTGCCGCCATGGCTAGGTATTCCCAGTTGCCATAATGCGCGGAAAGAAATATCGTTGGCTTCCCTTCTGCGTGACGTGCACGCACGGCGTCGAACCCAGGAATCGACACACGATCAAGCACGGCTTCGCGCGTGAGCGTTGGTGTGGCAAGGAGCTCGGTGAGCACCACACCAAGATTCTCATACGATGCATGCACAATCGCGTCGCGCTCTGGTGCAGCGATCGATGGGAAGGCACGCTCAACGTTCTCTTCCGTGATGCGTCGGCGCGATGATGAGAGCCCCATCATTCGTCGGCCTATCAACCGACCAAGAGTGCGACGACCAGACCATGGCAATGTTCGAGCAACCGCTCCCAGCGCTTGCAGTGCCCATGTTGTAGACCAATCACTGAGCGACATTATCGTTGACTCGGACGGAGTGACTCGAGTGGGATTGGGTTTGGTTCGAAGGCCTTGCAGTAGAGATTGTACCAGTTCGGTTCGCGTATCTGACCAATCATTGTTGAATGCACCAACCGGTGATTCTGCTGCAGATTCATATCCACGAAGTAGAAGTGCGCACCACCTTGAATGCCCTGATAGAACCAGATCTCGTAGGGCTTCGTATCAATCGTCTGAATGAACTGCTCAACCTGCGTAGGAATCCCATAACGCAACAGCGCTAAGCCACGATCGGTCTTCCATCCATTCCGAAACGTTGGATTGCCGTAGAACGACTGTGCGCGCTTATACATCGCACGAAAATCATCAAGACGTTCGTTGGCAAACGTGGACGGATCCGGATCTCGTTGACGCCAGAACTTGAAGAGATAACGCTGCTTCGACCGTGTATCGGTGCATGATGCACGGATGCTCATCTCGGCGCGCGAAGCAAGCACGTCGGAAAGCTCAAGTTCGTGTACGAGACGCTCATCGGTAACCACAGACCACTCTGATGCTTGGAACTGTTCGTCTTCCGACACCAGCAGTCGTCCCTCCGGAGGAAGCTCTGGATTCAGAACAAAGATGCGCTCCTCTTTCATGTCGTATACCGTTACGAGATCCTTCGAGAGCATGCGTGTGCGGAGGGTGTAGACACCTGAGCGCAGCGCACCGGCAGGAATCTCTTCGCGCACAACCAAGCCATCGCTTGTACCGATCTCGCGCAAAAACGTTACCAGCTGTTCTTCACGCACATGATCAAGCACCTGGAACTCAAGAGCGAAGGTGTCAAGGTTTGCCCGGCGAGCATTATAGATTTCGGTGTAGAAACAGATCGACGGATCACGTCCGATGATCTCATGTCGCGGATTTGGCTGAGCCGATTCACCATTGCGATCAAACCGAGCATCGCTTCCGAGCGCGCGTGGCATCACGAACATCACATCGCTCATCGATGGCTTAAAGGTGAAGGCTTGCACTGTTGATGAAAACGTACTGCTTAGTACGCGCGCATCGTCGTGCATGTCACGGGCGTTAAACGTAACCTTGTAGTTGCCTGGTGCAAGTTGAAGCTTCCGCACTCCAGCGTAGAACCGCTGGTGAATCGGCTTCTGAACAGTGCTTGCGGCAGAGGCAATCCACTCGTCGCGTAGTGTATCACCAAGAGCCGACACCACGTTGATACGGCACAGCATTTCTGCTTGAAAACCTGAAGGAGCAATCACATAGCGCAGAGCGGTATCGGCGAATGAGTATTGAAACTCCCATCGTGTGGAGGCCCCCTCGCCGCGGAATTGCACAACGTCAACGACCACATCGAGGGTACGTTGATCCGCGCTTCGCGCAGAAAGCGCTGCAGCAAGCAAGGTGATGAAGAGGATACGAATCATGGGAGTGTGCCCTTACAAACAATCAATGCCGTTCGTCCAGTGGACCAACGGCATTGAGAGAATTCTACGTCGACAGCCGTCGATTACTGGAAGCGCATTGCAACGCTCAGTCGGCTGATCAATCCGATGTTCTGTGTTGGGTTCACAGAGTAGTCGACTTGACCCTCGAATCCACCGCCATTATAGCGGAGGCCGAGTCCACCAGCAAGACCAAACTGATCCGAACCGAAGCGATATCCAGCGCGTACACTGACGAAATCACGCCATGTGTATTCTGTACCGATGGCAAATTGTTCTGGTGTGTCACTGAATGTTTCGAAGTCCACCGCTGCGACCAGCGAGTGCTCGAGCACGCCATTGGCATCAACTTGAGGTTCGAAGAGCATGCCCTGGCAGAGGTCCGCACCAATACCAGCACGGAATGACAATGGCATGTCGAATGGCGATGTCTGCATTTGCATGTCGACCGACATATTATTAAGACCCGGCGTTGGGCTGTTTGTGCGTGTGATTTCCGGACCGTCGAAGGTTTGTTGTGGACCCAACGAGTTGATCGAGAAACCAAGCATCAAGCCCTTGTAGCCCGTATTGTACCGCGTACCAACGTCGAACACGAAGCCGCCAGCGCTCATGTTTGTGAAGGCGTGCTGCACATACTTGGCTGTAGCACCGAACGAGAATTGCTCAGTGAGGTATCCGGCGAGTGTGATACCGATAGCGATATCGCTCACATTGTAGATACCACCCGTGCCATCCTGCCTATTTGTTGTCGTCACGTTGATGTCACCAGAGCTGAATGACGTGAAGCTTGCAGCAAGGCGGAACTTCTCGCCGACAGGAATCGCGACTGCAGCGAAGTTGTGCGACATTCCAGCGAACCAGAACGTCTGACTGAAATCAGCAGCATAGGCTTTCACATCAGCCAAGCCAGCTGAATTCCAGAAGATCGACGTAAGGTCGTCAGACACCGCTGAATATGCACCGGCCATACCCGTACCGCGAGCGCCGACGCCAATCTTTAGGAACTGACCCCCAGAGAGACCGACCTTTGTGAACTCTCCGGCCGTCACGGCGATCAGCTGTGCTGATGCCATCGACGAAGAGATACAGATGAGGAAGGCCGCGAAGGCAATGCGTGTAAGTGTGTTCATGTTCTTCATTGTGTCCCTCCCTTACTGTCCGTCACCAACAACACGTGCAGGTCCTACGATGATCGTGAACTTGCGGACGACGCTTGCGCCTTCCGGAGTTTCGATCTTCGCAACAAGCATCTGGCTTGCAACGCGCTGATTGTTCTTGGAGAGGAGGTACCAGACATCGGCCCCGGCCTTGTCTGGCGATACTCCGTTTGTTTCGTTATGATCGATCGTCTTCACGAGTTCACCGTTCGATGTGTAGATCGAGATCTTACACACACGTGGCAAGCGGGTGAAATAGAGTTGACCCTGGAACTGCGTTGTAACACCTTCGTGTGTAACGTAGTATGGGTTCGGAACAACCTGAACTTGTTCGAGTTGTTCATCCGAATACGACTGAGCATTCGATTGTGCTGTGTACGGATCGTACTGTGCAACACGGATGTATGCCTTTGCCGAATCAAATGGGAAACCGAATGCACCACCGAATGTCAGGAGGCGAATCTTATCGCCTGGCTTAACATCTTCCGTAGCCCACTGTGTGATCGGATTCGATGGTGTTGGAGCAGCATCCGTAATGGTGCGATTCGAACGTATACGTCCGAGTTGTGCGAAGTCCAGAACGAACTGCGTACCACCGAGTGCAATCACGTTTGTGAAGTCGAGCGTATCACCACCGCCTGTTGAGAGGCGACGTGAGAGGTAGTAACGGTTCTGCTCACCCACTGGCTTACCATCGTTTGACTGTGCAGCCAAACGTGCAAGTGTGGACGGACGGAAGTCCGAGCCACGGGTGTTGCGCCATCCGAACGTCGCACCCGTGAAGTGGCCGAGAAGGACAGCTTCTGGGTTAGGGAACTGCAGTAACTGCGCAGCCGGAATCTTCGCGTAATCGAGTACCTGAGGCACAAGGTTGAAATCATATCCTACCGTTGCCGTTCCAAGCGTACCGTCGGCTCGTGGATCCTGACGTTCAAAAGAGTAAACGTTCTTGATGTCATACGTGAGGTATGGCACATCGCTGAAGGTGATAAGAGAGTCACGACCAGCAGCAACTTCGAAGTTGGTGCGAATCGATTCCGTTCCACCTTCTTTGAATGTCACTTCGTAGATACCAGGTCCGTTGTTGTAACTCGTCGCCCACGGCTGTGCAGGAACAAAGTCTGGATACGGTAGCTGGATATACGGTGGTGCCGGGTTCAACTCATTCGAGTTGTTGTACACCGACGCAACAGAGTTGTTTTTCGACACAGGATAACCTGCTGGACCGCTTGCAACGAATGCTGTGTCTGCACGGTAGATACCACCCCACTGCTCGATTGCATAATCGAACGCTACACCAAGTGCACCGAAGGCATACTTGTTCGCAAAGCAGGCAGCATCCGATGTGAACATGCCCGAGCGGATCACCTTCTCACGTGAATCTGGCAAACCAAACAGCGTAGAATCGACACGACGGATTGAGCCATCAGAGTTGTACACGGTGTCGTACATCACCTGATTGGTATCGACATAGACCGCTGAGTTTTCTGTGAAGTAGCCTGGAAGACCAGGAACGTTCGACGATGGGCAGAGTTCCGGTGGAAGGAAGCTTGTCCATGTGTTGAGTTCTTCGCGTGTTGACGAATCGCGGAGAATGAAGACAACACCGTAGAGACCATCACCCGGAGCAGTTGAGTTCGGCACAGGATTGAAGCCTGTCCAGAAGCGGAAGAATTCCAGTTCCAGCGTTCGGCCTGCGAACAGCTGGTTAAAGCGCTGCTCGTCGTTCACGAGAAGGCGGACGTTGTAGATACCACCAAGCTTCTTGCGATTTGCTTCGTCCGTAGTAAATGTGAAGGCTGCAGCGTTACCTGGGCGTGATGCCAGTGGCGTAGCTGTAACGACATTTGGCAAACCAACCGAGCGGTTATTCAGCTTCGGAGGCGTTGGGAGAAGATAATCGCCTTCATCATATGCACGAACAGCATACGTGTAGTCGATATTGTTGATCAGCTTCTCGCTTGCTTCTGGATTTGCAGAGTATGTCACGACACCATTACGGTCATCATCGCCGAGATCGAAGAATACGCGACCACTTGTGATATCGCGCATGTACTTGGCTACGATTTCCTTGCGGACTTCATTTGTTTCTTCCCACGGCCGCTTTGTCGGGACAAGTTCAGCTGCGCCACTCGATGAAAACACCGTGTCTTTATCGTTGAAGACGAATGGTTCCATCTTCACACGACGTGCAAGGATGAGCTTGACGAGCGAATCCTTCGCAACCTTCGCTGCGATGGTGTCGAGCTGAAGGTTTGCACCCAGACGACGAACCGGTGGAAGTGTCTCGATGAGCGTTGTGAAGTACGTAAAGCGGATCGAATCGATCTTGTCGAAATTTGGAACACGATTGTTCGTACCCGATACAAATCCTGTTGTGATAATCGTTGAGTCTGAGCGGTTGATTCGAAGACCATAGAGCGAGTCACGTCCGCGGAGCAAGCGTGAGAAGTACGATCCCCATGGCTCCTGTTGAAGATTCACCGAGCGAACAACCATGAACTTGCGCTGATTCGGCTTAATCACGTCGATCACTTGGAACTGGTCCATGCGAACGCCCGTGTTACCAATCGCAGCACCTTCCTTCACAAATGGTGACGCCATTGCGAACTGCCCAATCTGCTTCCATGCGAGTGGACCCTTGCGAGCGTTCTCTTGGAAGTCGACTGCAAACGTATCCTGATCAACGCGACGTGCGCGATAGATGCGATAGCCGATAAAGTCGAGACCACGCTCGAGTGTGTCAACCGAGATTTCTGCTGTTGAGTCCCACTGGATGGCAATTGCATTGTTAAGCGGGAGGAACCCTTCTTCAGGAATTGTCATGAAAGAGTTCATACCTGATGCAGAACCGCGTGGTGCACCCTTGATAACCGTGAGGTCCGGCGGCTTTGGAGCACGGAACTGATTGTCGTACACGAACTGCGCGAAACGAACCTTGCGGATCAGCTCAGCCATGTCCTCTGTTGTACCTGTTGCGTCTCCGCCATTTGCTGTACCACCAAGGATGATACCAACAACGATACGTGCCGAATCACCTGGACGCATGTGGAACGGACCTGTTGCCATCATAAGGCGGCGATCGCCAGGACCAAGGTCGCCATCAAGACGTTGGCTCGAGATGAAGTTGTAGCGGTCTTCGTTTTCGATTGGATCTTCCGTGATAGGCCAGTTGCGCATCGTACGCATACCAAGCTGCTCGGATACTGGGAACTGGCGCTTGTCCCTGCGCATGAACTTCTCAGCATCGATTGCTGGCGACTCGAGGAAGTTGAAGCCGAGATAGCCGAAGCCTTGACCAGCTTCACCACGATCAACGTTTGTCCATTGCACAGCAAGGTTCAAGCCAGGCTCTTCGTCGTAAAAGCGAGCACGGTCGTTCTGCGCACCCCCTACTGGGTTGGTGCGAAGCGCGATATCAACATCCTGCACTGCGGCCATCCAACAGTCGAACAACGTGTCCTTGTAAGACGTTGGGTGAATGAACATGTACTTCAGGAACACGAAGTCTGCGTAATCACCAAAGCCCCACGAGTAGATCATCTGCTCGATTTGGAAGCCAAGAGGATAGCCGTCGGCCTTACGCTTCGTAACGCCACCTTCGTAATAGTTGAGATCTGTGTCCTTGTATACCGCGAACACATCCTCTTCCGAAATGAACGCTGGCCCTTTCGGATAATCCGTCTTGAAACGCTGCTCTACGCTATTGACGTAAAGACCGTAGTAGTTATTAAACCGGACAGTGTCGTTTGGTGATGTATCCCAGATTGGCCAACGTGGGAATGTTGGATTTGAGAAATCCGTACCATCCGTTGTGCTGAAATCGGTTGAGAAGTACGTCCGGTACTTGTTGATACCAGCGTCAGCAGTTGTAATGACTTGATCGCCATCCTCGATTGTACCCGGCACCATCCACGACAACCCCGAGTTTGGGTTGTACGTAATCAACACACGCTTACGTAGCGAGTCTGATCCTGGCGGACGCTTGCGCGCTCCGAACCACGCACCACCAGCAAAGATGTACTGGTTGTTACGACCACGTGGCCAGAACGTACCACCAACACCATTTCGAACGTCGAATCCGAAGATGCCATAGTTGGTTGTCTGGAAGTCGACGTTCGACACAACATTCCGTTGCTGATCGAACACGCCTCGAGGAGTACGCTGCACTTGTTCGCTTGTCTTGTCCTTTTCCGTGCGGCGCTGTGGCGTACCGTTCGTTCCTGCGTACGCAGCAACGGAGCCTATCGCAAGGATGGCAAGAACCGCGCTTGGCAGTATCCATCGTTGTGTCATGACATCTCCAATGTTCTTCTTCAAGTTCATAGTTGAGGCTCCCGCGTTAGAATCGGAACGCCACAGCGAAATACGCTGTGCGCGGGAATTGATAATTACCACGGCGAGCAACGACGTCGTCGACGTATTCCTTATAACCACGGTACGTTTCTTCTGGTGTTACGCGACCATCCTGGTTGAAGTCAACGCGCTGCTGATACAAGCGAAGACCAACGCGGTCGTATTGATTCGCCGCAATCGTGACCTTGTTACCCGGGTTTGCATCACGATAGTACGTTACAGCTGGGAAGTCCGACTGCTGACGGTTCAATCCGAAACCGTCGAAGTCTGGACTACCTGTTGCTGTGTAGAATGAGACGGCGTTCGTGAAGTTCAGCAGGTTCGTCACGTCAAGCGTGAGATCAATTGCTGAATTGCCGCCAAGAACATCATTCAACGGAATAGTCCGTGTGATACGAAGCTCAGAGTTCCAGTTCGACGGGAAGCGAGCCGAGTTGATCTGACCAGCAGCTTGACCACGCCCGTCAACCGGTGTGTATGGCAGACCGGACTGCCATGATCCAGAGAGGTTTACTGTGATGTATTCGAGGAACGTAATGCCTGCAATCGATGGACCTTCGTCGTTACCCCAGCTGAAACCGATCTGACCGTTTACGCGGTTACGCTGATCGAAGTCAAGTGGGAAGTCTGTTACTGGGAAGGCCGGCTCGCCGGTGAATGGATCAAGACCAACGGCTGTCGTGCTTGCGTTTGCTGTACCACGTGCTGACGACAGCGTATAGTTCACGTTGAACTGCCAGTTATCTGAAAGGCGCTTCATGAACGTGATTTCAACACCGCGCGAGTTCCCATAGTCGGCCAGAACACGCTGGAAGAACGGTGTTGGTGCAACGCGAACGTATGCAAGTCCCGACTGATTGTAGATGTCCTTGTAGTAACCCGTGACAGTCAGAGCAAGGTCGTCTGTCAGCTGCTGATTGTAGGCGACTTGATATTGGTTCGTACGCTGCATTTCCATGTTCGGATTGCCAAGAACTTGGCTGCCACGAAGCTGGAACGCATTGAACGAATCATAGAAATCAGCCCATGGTGGAGCTTGGTAGTAGATACCGTATGAGAGTTGGAAGTTCTGACGCTCCGTAAGCGGATACGTGATCGAGATGCGTGGGCTCAGATAGAGCTTCGCATCAACACGCGCAAAACCTTGGTCTGTTCCAAAAGGGTTGAACGCATCGTAACTCGTGCGATAAAGCGCGTCGGCATTGAGGTAGTCCATGCGAAGACCAGGCGTAAACACAAGACCCTTGAAGAGGATCTGGTCTTGAATGAAGAACGCTGCCGTTGTCGGTGTGTAAGGCTTTTCAGACGCAGCCTTTGCTGCTGCAGAGGCTGGATCGTCAGCCTTGACATCAAAGTATAGGTTCCCACCGTATCCGCTGCCGTACACGTCATAGAATGGTGCGCCGTCCCACGGGTTGTTGTTAGAGTGACGACTGAGATTGAGCGAACGGAATTCGAAACCAGCCTTCATAACGTGCTGCGTGCTGCCGATATCAGCCTTATAGGTAACGTTACCATCAAGCTGATAAAACGTCGCATTACGCAAGTCAATGCCACCTTCGTTACCGCGGGCTGCAAAGTAGCCGAAGAGACCATATGGGTTACGTGTCGATTGGAAGTCCGGCGGACCCTCAACGTATCCTGTCAGTGGATTACGCTTAGTTGTCTCAATCTTTAGATACCCGTCTTCAGTAAATGCTGTCTGACGAAGATAGTCGTAGGCATCAAGGATTTTGTTTGGTCCCGTGATATACGATGAATCGTTGAACGCAAGGTTGTCTTCCGGGAGGTGGATGTCAAAACCGCCGAAGAGACTCGGTGCAAGGCTTGCACTGTTTGTCTTTCGCTTGCCAGTCTCCGTTGTCTTTGCGTTATACGAACCACGCACTTCATAGACGAGATTATCGCCAATACTTTGGTTCCACTGTGCAAATCCATTCGTTGTGAATTCCTGCACGACAATCTGCTTTACATTGCGCTCTGGTACGCCATTGCCGACTGAAGCTGCCACTGGATTGCCGTTCATCGAAGTCGGAACACCTTGGTCGTTTGCATACAACCAGCCCCAACCGTTTCGCTCGGCATTCACAACGCCGTACATACCGCCTACGAGGAGCGATGAGTTACCATCGACTTGGAAACGAAATCGTCCAGTGATGTTGCGCGTCCATGTACGGTTGTTTGGCTGCATACCGAGGTTGTTGCCGATCGGATCGAGCACCTGCAGACCGAAGTTGCGGTTATTCTGATATGTGTTGCGAACAGCAACGAAGAACGTCGAGTTGCTAAAGCCGAGTGGACCACCCAATGTGACGTCTACAACGTCTTCGAGCGGGTAGCCGGCCTCTACGCCGTTACCAGCAGTACCGAAGAGAAACGGCGCGTCCTTGCGCCAGCGAACAAGACCTTCATAACGGTCTGTCTTGCCGGTCTTTACAACTGTGTTGACGATACCACCAAGCGCGTTACCGTACTCAGCACCGAATCCGCCCGTCTGCGCTTGTACTTGTTCGGTTGCAAACGGACTCGGCATTGCGGCCGAAACCGTTGCTCCGGAATTACCAAGACCACCTGTAAACTGGTCAGTCACCAACAAACCATCAACCAGCACCTGAGTTTCGGTCGTGCGCGATCCACGGACAACGAAGTTGTTCCCCGAGGCACGAATACCAGCGTTGAGCGAGAGTGCAGCAGCAACGTTGTCGCGCGCGATCTTCGTCATGTCCTCGCCCTTTACAACGGTCGTCGAACCAACGTCTGTGCTTCGCACCATTTCGCGATCAGCTGTGACGCGGATTTCCTTGCCCCTCTTTCCACCAACTTCGAGCTTGAAATTAAGGGACAGTGTCTGGTCAGCAACGATCGTAATCTTGGCAAGCGCCGTGTCGAAGCCCACCGACGTTACACGCACGGTATAGCTACCGGCCGTGATGTTGGTGATGTTGTATCGACCATCAATCTTCGCGCTGGCACCGCGCGTTGTTCCGAGAACACGGATCGTTGCACCGGGTACCGGCTTTCCATCCGAATCTGTGACCTTACCGGTCAGAATGCCTGTGATCCCAGCCCACGACGCGGTTGTCGCCGCGGCAAGAAGGATCGCCACAAGAAGGTACCGACGTACCATTAGCATACTCCTGAGGGACTCGTTGTGTAGTTAATTCGAAGTTGGATTAGCGGACAACCAAAAGTGGCGAAACAGTGCGTGCACCGTTCTGCTCTACCAAAACATGATATGTACCAGCTGGAAGATCGCGTGTTGCAATCATGAGGTCCCAGCTGCTGTTGCCGACTGGGCTTTGCGATGTCATAATTGTTTCACCAAGTGCTGAAATAAGTGACACTGTTACGCGACCTTGTGTTACAGGCTCGATACGAACCGTTGCAACATCATTAGCAGGATTTGGCGTGATCGTGGCGCGCGTGAGGATCGGTTCCGACTCCTCAACACTATTTACCGGCGACAGCTTGTTGATGTCAAACGCCATCAGCATCACCTTCGCAGGATCTGCCGGTGTCTCGACGTTCGTGACACGATCACCAGGATTCGGACTCGCACTATAACCGATGTACATGCGGCCGTTGACAACATCATCGCACAGCGATGCATACTGACAATTGACGCCGTCCGGTGTGAGATCCGTTGGTGTCGACCAGATGTTGAAGCCCTTTGGCTTGTATGTGGCGTAGATGTGGCCGTTGAGCGCGTTCACCGTAACAAGCGTGTCTGGCTCCGACTGCTGATTCCCGCCTGTTGTGTCGGCTAGGATGCTCTTGACGTCGCCGTTCTTGAACGAACCGTACGTCATGTAAATGTTGTCCTGCGCATCAATACCCAGCTGCGGCCAACGGCTCATGCCGTCGAGATACCGGAGGTTGAGAGGCACACCTTCACCGTCGTAGTCACCACCGTTCGGTGGAGCCATGAAGTAGAGGTTCTGCTCGTTCTGATTCGCGTACAGCATGCGTGAAGCGCGGAGTGACGGACGATCCTGGAGGAACGAGATGATGTTCTGACGCTGGCCCAGCGTATCGCTACGCACGATTGCCGACAACACGGTGCCCATAACGTAGTGCGTTGTGCCGTCGCTGTCGATAATGACGTCGAGGTGTCCATTTGGTGCAGGTACCGAATCGGTATACACCTTGAACGTACCCCACTCCGTCATACCAGAATCAAGGTCTGTGTGGTCTGGCGCATAGATCACGCGCGCATTCTCTGCTGGCCATGTTTCGCCACCGTCTGTCGACGTGTAGCTCATCATGCGCCAACCGTACTCGGTCCATGCTACGACAACCTTGTTGCCACGGGCCGTCACTGCATAGGTGTCACCGCCGAGACCGCCATTGAGTTCGCCGGCAGGCGAGCTTGAGCCGTTCAGGACAATTTCTGAGCTCCATGTGAAGCCACCGTCAGTCGAACGACGATATCCAACGACATTCGCCTGATTTGCAGCACCGCCTACTGTGCGGTTGTAGATCAAGTGTGTTGTGCCATTGCCGTCAACAGCGGCACGCGGCCACAGTGCTGAGTCGGCAGGTGATGTGACTTCCTTGTAGAGGATTGGCTGGTCGCCAAGGCCTGAGTTTCCGTAGAAGCGAACAGGTGTGTGTGATGGCGTACCGACAAGTCCGTCTTCATACTGCACGAGCGACGGCCATCCCGCACGCTGCGCTTCAACCTTTTGCCAGTCCTCAATGCCAAGTACCGGGGCATCCGGGTTTGTAACGTCAGCGAAGGTATAGTGCGTGCCGCGGAAATTGCCCGTGAACCCAGGAATGCGTGTCGTCAGGTCGCGGGTGGAGTCCTTTGAAACCATCCATACCATCTGCACGTACTTGTCCGGTCCGTCGGCTGTGTACACGACGCGGTTCGCCATAGCGCCGTTGGTCTGGAAGTCGTAATACGTGAATCCAGCCTCAACGCCCGGGAGTCCGTTCTGCACGGCATCAACAACCTTTGGGGTGCGACGCGTCGTGAGAGGGTGCTCAACAGCTGCACGTGTTTCTTCCGTGCCAATGGCTGGAAGGGGCTTTGCAGGCTGCAGTGATGTACGTGCAACAACCGACTGGTTTACCTGCGGGATCGAGACTTCGCGGAGCGTCGGCCCCTGCTGCGCCAACGTTACGGAGGCACTCAACAACAGTGTTGCAGCGATTGCACAGCTATGGAAAGGCGTACTGAAACGAATCATTCCAACTCCATTATTACTTCTTCGTCACAAGAATTTTCCTGGAACAGCGATTTGCAATATACAACGCATTCCAAACCAATCTTGATCTGTTCGACACGTTAGTGATTTGCGAGGCTCACTATCCACGTCACGAGGGCAATTCCACCCATGACTGTCCCAACTACAACCCATACAATGCCTCCGGTGACGATGCCGAATCTCCGATGGAGGCCGCCCCATGTGGAAAGTCCGATACCTATGGCCAGATACTGCCAAAGCGACAGAAGACTCAGGCGCTGAAGCCAGCTAAACACCGCCGGGTGGTCGACGGGATCGACAAAAACACCAAGATGCAGCCCGACCCGCAGGGTCGATGTGAGAGTATGAAGCATAGCAGACACGGCGATGTCCACAACGCTAATCAGCGCTGTAGCCGATACGGTGGTTAGCGCCATTCCATAGGTTATGGGCGCATCAGTCATGAACCGCACCAGTACCCAGAAGACAGCTGCAAGTGCGGCCGACGTCACAATTGTTACAAGTAGGGCCCCACCCAATACGCCGGTAATCTGCCTCTGCGGCAAGGAGAGGTCTACCCCCTGCTGTCCGTCGGTGGCGATTCCAGAGGAATAGGTGAGTGCATTGGACTGTGCCACGAGGACTGGATTCCCCTCTTCGATGAGGGCCGCAATGGTCGAGGCTGCGCTCAAAACAAGGACGGCCACGGCGAACATCGCCGTGGCCACCTCGGTTGTTGCATCCTTGATGAGTTCAGGCGAACGAAGGGCATTCCACATCGTTCGCGCAACGGTGAAGACTCGCACTGCGCTGATCCTTACTTCGCAGGTGCAAACGCTGTGTCAGCCACAACGTCGTTCACCGACACCTTCGCACGGAAGGTCATCGAGAAGATGGAGTTTGACTGCGTGATCTGCGTAGGAAGCTTCACGCCGCCGATGGTCTCGTATGCCTCATACTTTTCGACGGTCGTCATCACGCCCTGCGGCGTTTGATCGTCCTTCTCAACCTTGCTGATGAGCATGGTTGTGGCATCGAGAACATAACGCTCGCTGCGTCCAAGCGGACTCGTCGCGTCGATAACGATGGTGTTATCCTTCTTCCCCTTGACCACCAACGTGTAGCCGTCGGCAAGTGATGTTGCCAATGGGAAGATCCGAGCCTCGAGCAGAGCCTTCTTGGTATCCTCAGCTTCTTGCTCTCCAGCAGGGCCACCGTTGAGCGCCATCCATACGGTTGTGCCATTCGCCCACTGTTGCTGCGTCATCACGCCAAGGTTGATCGACGAAAACTCCTTGTTCGGCGTTGCGACAATGCGCTCGTAGGTTCCGGAGAGATCATTACCCTGAAGCGTCATCGATACATCAGCCTTCATGGTCATGGTCTTGACAGCATCAACTGCTGCACGGCCACCAAGTGCTTCGACGTGCTTCTCGATTAGCTGCTCTGGCGTCATACCAACGTTCTCGTAGGCGGCTTCCTGCATTGGCTCGAGATCAAGTGTGAATTCCTTGATCGGACCGAACTGTTCGATCTTACTCTTGACATCGGGGCTGCCGACAATGATAAGTCGCAGGTTGAACATGTTGAGATACTTCGCCGCAGCCTGCTGCGCGTCACCTGCGTTGATACGCGAGAGGCGATCGGTATATGTTGTGACATCCTCAATCGGCACATCATTAAGCCATGCGTTTTGGAGCACCGAACCAACCGTGCCAGCTTGCTCAAACGCCAGCTGATATTGTCCGACTTCAGTTACGACGCGACGCGCAAGTGCTTCCTCATCTGGGCCTTCATTGGCAAGCTTTGCGAGTTCGCGCATCATCACGGTGATAGCTGAATCAGTTACAGAGTTGCGAACCTCAGCACCAAAGGCAATGCGGTTGTAGCGACGTCCACGTGTAAGCACACTGAATGGAGAGTACGTGTAGGAGTATGTTTCGCGCAGCGTATTGAACAACACGCTCCCGAACCCACCACCAATGTAGCTCGTCATAACATCTGTAGCATCGTAGTCTGATTCGCGCACGGCCGGGCCGGCGGCCGACACGATCACCGTACTCTGCACGGAACCCTTACGCGGTACGAAGTACACACCGGCTGGTTCTGTGCGCATTGGTGGAATCTCAACAGTAGGCGCTGTTCCCTTTTTCCAATCGCTGAAATACTTGTTCACGATATCACGCGCTTCCTTCTCGGTGATGTCACCAACGAACGCGATCGATGCAAGATTCGGACGGATGTATGCGTTGTGGAATGCAACCACGTCTTCGCGTGTAACGGCGTTGACTGTCTTTTCCAGCTGACGGCGTGCAAGCGGATTGTTCATTCCGTAGATCACCTTGCGTGAAAGCGCTTGAGCGATCTCGTTCGGACGTGAGCGGCGGCTCGCAATGCTGGCGATGTACTGCTTCTTGAGCTTGGCGAGCTCTTGCTCGTCAAACGTTGGCTCCTGAAGCTGGTCGCGCAGAATTGGGAACACGACGTTCATGTGCTTCTTCAGCATTGATGCCGAGACGCCCATAGATTCGCCGGCCGTCGTCACAGAGATGCCTGCACCGACACCGTCGAGTGCTTCCGCCATGGCTTGAGCAGTGCGGTTCTTGGTGCCCTTACCCAGCATGTCGCCCATGATGGCTGCAGTACCTTCTTTGCCAGAAGGATCGTATGCGTCACCGCCACGAATTGAGATGCCAATGTTCAACGTTGGCTGCTCGTGATTCTCAATGACGTACACATGGAGTCCGTTCGCCATTGTGAAATCGATGTACGGAGGGAATGCAAACGTTGTGGCTTGCAGCGGACCCGGCTTGGAGTCGAGATTCGGTTTATCGATCGGCGCGGCAGGTGTTGCATCTGTAGTTACAGCTGCCTCCTTCTTCGTCGTCTTGGCCTTCGTAGTCTTCGACTTTGGCTTGGCCTTAGTCGGTGTCTGCTGCGCATGCACTGCTCCTGAGAGGAGCATCATGCCACACGCAACAAGTGCGATCAACTTCGTCATACGGCGGGAGGTATTGTTCATAGAATTCATGGCTCAACCCTTCGTAGGAATGTAGGTGAGCACAACACGTTGTGTAGACCCGAAGATGCGCTTGGCAACGCGCTGAATGTCGGCCTTCGTGACCTTGAGATACTTCGTCATCTCTTCGTTGATCGCTGCCGTTGACTTTTCAAAGCGATAAGCATTCGATAAGGCGAGTGCCTTATCGTACACACCCATGCGTCCGCCAACAGACTGCGCTTCGGTGATGTTCTTGGCCTTTGTGAGCTCTTCATCAGTTACACCGTCACGCATCACACGGTCGAGTTCGGCATACATGCCCTTCTCAACTTCTTCCGGCGTCTTGCCCGGTGCAACGATGCCGATGCAGAGCACGGCACCAACATACTCACGTGGGAACAGCGACACACTGGCCTGGACAGCCGACTGAGCACTGTCGACGAGCGCTTTGTACATGCGTGATGATTCACCGTTCGACAAAATCGTCGTGAGCAGATCTGCTGCATAGATATCTGGATCGAGCTGCGTCATTCCACGATACGTCACAAACACCGCAGGCAGTTGTGCCTTTTGGTCGTTGATCGTTTCACGAACTTCTCCGGAGAGTTCCTTCAGACCAGTAATGACGGGACGGCGTGGCTCCGGTGCTTTCGCATAGCCACCGAAATAGGCTTCAATAGTCTCACGAATGACAGCAGGATCAACGTCGCCACTGACAACCAACACAGCATTGTTTGGCTGATAGAACTCATCGTAGAACGCCTTGAATTCATTGATCGTGGCGCTGTCGATATGTTGTGCCGAACCGATCGGAGCCCACTCATATGGCGTGCCCTTGAAAAGCAATGCCTGTGACTTCTCAATCCAACCGCCATACGGCGCGTTGTCGTACCGATTCTTGCGCTCTTCCTTTACAACACCGCGCTGTGTTTCGACGCCGATGCTGTTAACGTTGAGCTTACGCATACGTTGTGCTTCGATCCACAGTGCAAGGCGCACTTGGTTCGACGGTACAACGAAGTGATACACCGTTTGATCGTTGCTCGTGAACGCGTTGAGCTGTCCACCGGCGCCACTGATCAGCTTGTCGATAGACGCGCGCTCGATCTTGTCGGTCGATTCGAACATCAAGTGTTCGAAGAAGTGCGCGAAGCCTGTACGACGTGGATCTTCATCGCGTGATCCTACCTTATAGTGCAGGACGGTAGCGACAACAGGCGCTGAGTGATCCTCATGGAGGATGACATGGAGTCCGTTCGGTAGGTCGTATTCGACAAACTCAAGGGGCTTGAGTTGCGCCATCGTCGGGATGGTACCGATCATGAATGCAGCGGATGCAGCTGCGATCCACGCAGAAAAACGAATCATAGGTGTGACTTCTCAGTCGTTGTTGAACGGTTAGAACCAGACGTTAGTACACGTACACATGCGGGAATTCGTGCGAGAACAATCGCGAAGATCGTGAAAAGCAGACCAAGAATCGGCAAGGGATCACCAACTCGCGCATATACCGTACGCTGGGTCTGCGTTGGAACAGTGGCGTGCAGCGCTGCGCGCCGCATCACGGAGAGAGGTGCAACAGCATCCGTGCCGTCGGGGAGGATCGCGCCGGTTACGCCAGATTGCGCACATCGTAGAACAGCACGCCGTTGCTCGATGGCGCGCATGCGTGCGATGTCGAAGTGCTGACCTGGCCCCCATGTTCGGTTGTACCACGCATCATTGGTGATAACACACAGCACATCAGCGCCGTTATTGACCATGTCGCGGGCGACCTCTGGATAAATCGACTCAATGCAGATGATCGTTCCGATCCGCGCAACAGTATCGCTACCGCGCAGAACTGGTAACGGAAGACGTGTCTGCCCCTTGCCCCATGCGGATATTCCTACCCCCCACTCGATCCAACTCATGGCAAATGTGAGCTGATCGGCAAACGGCAGACGTTCGGCGAAGGGCGTGAGCATCGACTTGTAGTGGAGCGCTACGTTGGAGGTTGCTGGATTGATAACCATCGCCGCATTGAAGGCATCATACCGTACCGCTGGATCGGCAGCAGAGCGTCTCGCCGAAGGTGGTGCTGCACCGGATGGGTACACCGATACGTCGGCCAGACCTGTCAACAGGGGCACAGATGAGGTATCGACCCATGTGCGGAGGGCATGCCATTGCTCGATGTTCCGTGCATCACGAATGAGAAACGGTATGGCCGTCTCACTCCAGATTACCACATCCTCGGTGCGGTTCGATGCCCCCCGAGCGCGATAGTATGTCCGCACGGAATCGGTGAGATGGATATGTGTCTGGAGCTGCAATTCGGGGTCGGACCACTTATCCCAGGGATCCTCGTTGGGCTGGATAAGCAGTGCACGAAGCGCACCTGAAGCAGGCAACGCGACCTTCGCTCGCGCCATGCCTACAAACAGCCACACAAGCATAAATAGGTGGATCGCGATCGTGGCCTGTATGCGAACCGAACGATAAGCGCGATGAAGGTAGAGCCAAGCACAGGCAGCATTCACGCCAGCAATCAGAAACGTCAGACCGTACACACCAATCACATCTGCGATTTGGGCAAGGGGCGTGCCGACAAGCGTATACCCAATCGTGAGCCACGGATACGACGCATCGGTCTGCCCATGAAGCCACTCAAAGCCTGCAATCGATGCAGGTGCAAGAACGAACATCCACCTCGTTCCGAGTCTACGTCGAATCGATGCAAGGGCAACAAACGGCAACATCAGGAAGAACGGATGTCCCAACCACAGCGCGATGCCACTTACGAACAGATAAGGATCTGTTCGCTCCTGCCATGAGCACACCCACCAGTTGGTGATTCCGTGATAGACAACGAACGTGGCGTACAGCCACCCGATCACGCGCCATCGTGACGCATGCTGTGCACGCGTGGCCAGAAGCACAAACAACGGAACTAGAGCCACTAGGCTGAGTACACCCGCCCATACGCCAACAACCTGTGGGAATGCTGCACCCAGGAATAAACCTGATGCAAGTGCTAGCAGTATGGGGAATCGTTCCATCACGCGTTGCAAACCTACGTACAAAAGCAAGCCGCCCCTGCGCGGGAGCGCAGGGGCGGCTTACGAAAAAGCGATGTGTTCGACGAGCCGATTACTTCGTAACCGTGATCGCCTTTGTTGCCATCACACCATTGCTGCGGAGAACGAGTGTGTATGCACCCGACGCAAGTTGCGTTGCATCGATCGATGCTTCATGTGTGCCAGCTGCATAGTTGCCGTTGGCAAGCACTTGAACTTCTTGCCCTGAGAGGCTGACAAGCACAAGTTGTACGTCAGCGCTGTTTGCAAGTGTGAATGCAACCTTTGCTTCAGTACGAACTGGGTTTGGCGATACATCAGCCAACATCAGACCGTTGCCTTCAGCATCGATCATAACGTTCACTTCGTGCGAGCCAGAACGTGTGCCATCCTTGTCAACTGCTGTCAGACGGTATGTGTACATACCAGGAGCAAGCTTTGTGTCTGTGATCGAGTACTCACGGAGAATCGACGATGATCCAGATGCTGGAACCGTGCGAACAGGTGTGAACTCCGTTGATGTTGCAATGTCACCAGCCCTCGCCGAAACGAAGTCTGCACGATCGACAACGAAGTGATCTGTATTCTTCTCCGAAGCCGTTGCCCAGAAGACGTCGGCATTTGTACCACGAGCCTTGGCATCGAACGAAACGAGCTGTACAGGGACAAGACCGCCACCGTTTGATTCAAAGAAATCGAAGATACCGCGTACAACACGTTCACCACCTGAGCGAGCTGCTGGCTTGCTGAAGTGACGCCAATCAACGCCGAGATATACTGTGTTGATTGTAAGAGCCGCCGTAGCCGTACCCATGATTGAGTCTGCCGTCGTCCGGTCTGCGCGGCGGTATGTGTAAGCTGGGCTTGCGATACCAGCTGTCGTTGGATCTGCAAAGATGCGGACAAGCGCAGGAACAGGCTCGGCATCGTTCGTGAAACCTGTACGAACGATTGTTTCCGATGTACCACGAGCAAGCGCGCCACCATCAACGCGACGACCGCTGTAATTCGGTGTAAACGGTGAACCCGGTGCTTGGACAACCGAACGCAGCACTCGCTGGATGAAGTTCAAATCGCTTACGACCGAAGCACCTGAATGCTGCGATGGGATACCTTGACCAGAAATGGCCAAGTTCTTCTTCGCACCTGGAACACCAGAGGCAATGAAGTTGCGGAGGTCATCACGCTCTGTGCGCGAAAGAGCGCTTTGATCGTGTGCCCAGAACATAGTGTGATACATTGTGTAGTCAACCGAACGGGATGCCCATGCGTTGCGCTCGAATACATCGAAGTCGTAACGATCTGCGCCTGGTTCGATGCGATACCCGAGATCACCGAGTGCCTTGGCAAGGCTGTCACCGTTGAGACGACCAGCAATCTGATTCTGCGTTGGTGTTCCGCTCAGAAGATTGATGTCTGAATGGCGAACCGACACAACCATGCGCTTCGACGACTTGCGCAGATAGAAACGTACAACCTTTGAGAACGTGTTGTTAGGGTTGAACTCGTCTGACGCTGTCGTGACTTCGACGCGGTAGCGTGGCGTTACATTAGCATCCATGGCTGCAAAGCGCGTTGGCACTGTGTACCCAGGTGTACCAATGTATGGTTGTGGCGACCATGATGGGATGTTGAACACAATATCACGTGACTGACCCGAACCCAGCGCGGTTGCAATCGTGCGATCGACAACAGCGAATGAGTTGAAGGTTGGTACGGCAGATTCTGTGTTGTTCGACAATGCATTTTCCATGAAGACGCGAACACGCACTTGTGAATTCGTCGTTGCAAGCGCACCGTTGTTACGGATACGTCCTGTTACGTCGACTGGTGCTGTCGTCATGATGTATTCTGCATCGTTAGTCATGCCAATAGCATCACGATATGCCGCTGGCGAAAGGATGTCGACAACTTCGAGATCACTCACGAAGAGACGGCCATCGAATTCATCTGCACCGATATCGTAGCCAAGACCAGCTGCACCACGGTTGTGACCGTCGACATCAACCTTCGTGCCTGCAAGACGCTCACCACGGTTGTTGAGGATCGAGCCGATTGGTGGCTGTGGTGTGACCTTTACACGGAGACGCTGATTTGGAGCAACACCTTGGAACTCATGCTCAGCAACGAAATTGCCGAGTACCGAGTTGATATCCTGGCGTGTCCAGTTGCGCCATTGATCGATCGTCGTGAATTCTGTCTGTGAACCAGCAGAGACGAGTTCGCTTGTGTGTGAAATCTCAATGAAGCGACCGATACCAGACGTTGGTGTGAAGAACGCATTGCGGTTCGACACAAGCGACGCTGGAGCTGTTGCTGGGAGATACCATGTGTTCACGCGACCGTTACGGAAGACTGTTCCTTCGTAGAGGATCGCTGATTGCGTGATTGATGCCGAACCTGCAGGCATTGTGAGTGCGATAGCATTGTTCATGATCACAGTGCCGTTACCGTTCTGTGATCCGATACCTACAATTGCACCAGTACCTGTTGTGTTGTCAGTGCCAATCACGATAGTATTGTTAACAACCGAGTCGCCAACTGTGAAGTATGTTGGGATCGATGGTGTAACAAGTGACGTTACCGGATCTGTTGATGTTGCGCGGCGTGTCCAGAGGTGAACACCAGCCATACTTGTTGCAGCTGCATTGCGCGACAAGCCCCAGATTGCGTTGCTTGTTACATATGTACGCTCTGCCTTGTTCGGGAAGCTCACAGTGCTTGCCTGTGTGCGTGGACCGAAGCCCTTGTCTGCTCCGTTGATCGACTGAAAGTCGTTACGGCACTGCTCAACAACGACACCACGTGACCACGTGTTACCACGAACACCGCTGATTTCGTTTTGCGCAATGTACAGATTCATGTTGTTGTAGCGCTGCTCGCCACCGGCGATGATGCCGGCTACGTCATTCTCTGCAACGCCTGTTGATGCCCCAACGTTATAGATGCGGTTACGTGTGATTCGTACACCGTCCTCGTAGGCTGCAAACACACCAGCACGACGAACGTTGAAGATCAAGTTGTTGTCGATTTCCGTACCAACATTATAGAACGCACGGAAGTCATTGACACCAGCCTTGATGAGCGAACCGATACCGATCGAAACGATACCGTAACCGAAGCCACTGATTTCGTTGCTCACAAACTTATTGTTCGTGTTGATCAGCGTGTCGAGGTTACCCAAGTTGTCTGGGTTGATCGTGTCACGCTGTGTGATACCGGCTGTGTAGCTGATGCTGTTGCTACGTGTATTGCCTTCGAAGCGGAACTGATTCGAACCTGAGTTGAACTGCACCTGCGGAAGCGACGTGGCATACGACGGTGTAGCACCATCAGCGTTGTTGATGATACAGTTACGAACATTGATGTTCGATGACCCCGATGAGAGGTAAAACACCGATGAGAATGGCGATGGGAAGTTTGGAACTGTTGTCTTGCGTGTAGCAAAACGAAGTGACTTCTGTGCACCACCGTCGAACGTGATGTAACCACCCGAATTTGCATTCTGCGAATTCGCGAAGTACGTCTGGCGCTGGATAGCGTTTTGGTTCGATGGGCTGATGTTCTGACCGAACAACACGCCGATACCAGACTCTGTGACCATGTTGATTGTCACAGCACCCTTGTTGATCGAACGCTCAAGTGTTGGCTTGAATGTAATCGTGTTCTTGTCGCTTACACCAATGATGCGTGACGACAGATCGATAGCTGCAGTATTAACACCGACAGCCGTCTGTGTGTACGATGCATCTGTGAACTCGAATGTCACAGCGCCCGAAAGTCCCTTGAGGTACAGATCGTTGAGAGCATCTGTGATTGTGAGGTAGTTGCGTGGGCCTGGACGTGTTGTGCCGATCGTGTAAACGCCAGCAAGGTTGGCATCAATCGTCTTGACAACGCAGATTTCGTTGTTCGTGAGAACTGGATCGCCAGGATACTCCGTGCGGAAGCAGAAGCGATAGTCACCACCTTCAGTTGGTGTGTACGCTGGGAACGTGAAGATCGCCTTGTTGAACTGCCCAGCTGCGATGTCAGGTACGATACCTGTCTGGTTGTACACCTGAGCGTTGTCGCGCAGGCGCGTGATGATCAAGCGTACTGGTACGTTCGAGAGATCCTGAATACCGTTGTTCTCGAAGATGGCTTCAGGACGGAACGAACGGTTAGCAAAGAGCACCTGAGTGACACCCGGTACCGTTACCGAGCTTACTGCTGGCTCTTCGTTATACCCTACCTCAAAGTTGAAGGCAATCTGACCTGGACGTGGCAAACAGTCGTTAAACGTGTTTTCGTCCGGGAATGGATTGGTGAGTTCAGCGCAGAAAACAACGCGGTAGATACCAACTGGGTGGCCACCACCAAACGGTGTGAAGTTTTCAAACGATTGTGTGAGGCGTGCGCCTGGCGGAACGATATCGCTCACAGTTACTTCGTCTGAGAATGCCGTGGCACCGTTTGGTCCGGTGATGGTCGCACGACCGATAAAGCTCTTCA
>CAMCXP010000001.1 GCA_945883395.1 Melioribacter roseus P3M-2 | reverse complement strand
GCCTGGCGTGACGCGTGATCGTCTGTACGCTAAAGGCGAGTGGGCAGGTGTGGTGTTCCAGCTCGTGGATACGGGCGGTATCGTGCCTCACAGCGATGATGTGTTCGAAAGCGCCATTCGAGAGCAGGCGATGCTTGCGATCGATGAAGCGGATGTGATCCTCTTTGTTGTGGACGGCCGCGACGGTCTGACGCCGATTGATAGTGAGATCGGTGGCTTGCTGCGAAGCTCAAAGAAGCCGGTGGTGCTGATCGTTAATAAGTGCGATAATGCATCGGGCGACCTGAACGCGTCTGAGTTTTATGCGCTGGGGCTGGGAGATCCGTTCGCGATCTCTGCACTCAATGGTCGCAGTACGGGCGACTTCCTGGACCACGTTGTGTCGCACCTGCGCGATAACGAACAAATGGAAGACTCACGACTGAAGATCGCGATCGTTGGACGTCCGAACGTGGGGAAGAGCTCGCTGACAAATGCACTGCTTGGCAAGGACCGCATGGTGGTAACACCAATCGCGGGTACAACACGCGATGCGATCGATAGTGTACTGACGTACTACGGAGAGCAGATTGTCCTGATCGATACAGCAGGTCTGCGTCGTCGAAGTCAGATCAAGGAGAGCATTGAGCTCTTTAGCACGATGCGCACATCACGCGCGATTGATCGATGCGATGTAGCGGTGGTGGTGGTCGACGCAGTGCAAGGCCTCGAAGCGCAAGACAAGCGCGTGATCTCGGAAGTTGTGGAGGCGCGCAAAGGGATTATCATCGCGCTCAACAAGTGGGATCTGGTTGAGAAAGACACAAAGACAGCCGATGCATTCATCCAAAAGATCTATGATGACCTGCCAACGCTCGACTATGTACCGATCGTAACGATCTCAGCGATCACGAAGCAGCGGATCACGAAGCTCGTCGAAATGGCTAAGAAGATTCAAGAGCGTCGTTGTGTGCGTATTCCAACGCACGAGCTCAATGAGGAGCTGATTGCGATGCTCGAGCGTACGCCGCCACCAAGTGTGAAGGCGCGCGACTTGCGCATCAACTACGTAACGCAGGTAAAGACTGAACCGCCATTGTTTGCGTTCTTCTTGAACTTTCCTGAGCTGCTCCCGGAAGCCTACAAGCGCTTCATTGAACGCCAACTGCGTAAGCTGCACGACTTCGAAGGCGCGCCAATTAGCTTTGTGTTCCGGAAGAAGAACAACCGCGAGTAATCCGTCGTGGGCTGTTATGCGAACAGCTCAATGCCAAGCACAACACATCCGATCGTGAGCACAACCCAGCCGAAGGCTGCGCGAAGTGCGGCGTTATCGATTCGTCGCGATAGGAGTGTACCTCCGATGATGCCTGCGCTAGTGAGTGCTGCAAACGTGAGGACGTATGACCAATCATACTGCATTCCGTCTGCCATATCGACCATGACGCCAGTGAACGAGTTTACGCAGATGAGCACCAGCGACGACGCCACAGCACGCTTCATGTCGAGTCTGGCCCAAACAGCAAGTGCCGGTGTGATTAAGAACCCTCCGCCCACGCCAAGCAGTCCACCAACTGCGCCGATGACGATGCCGAATGCGCTTAACCGCAACCGATGTGGTGCGCGCGTCTCGGATGACGTTGCCTTGCGTTGGCGCATCATAGCTACGGCAGCTACCAGCAGAATGATGCCGAAGAAGATCATCTGCACGCGCTGCGGAACAAACTGATCCAGATATCCACGGACAGCGATAAGCGAGAGAATCGTCGATGGACCGAACCATGCGATCGTACGCCATGCAACGAGGCGCTGACGCCATTGCATGCCAACAGCGATTGCAGAAGAGACGGCGACGATGAACAATGCGTAGCCATCGGCGAGCTCTGGTGCAATGCCGCCAATGTACACAAAGGCTGGCACGGCAACGATCGCGCCACCCGCCCCTAAGAGTCCGAGCGAAACACCAATTGCTGCTGCGATAGCGAGCATGAGTGGCGTCACGCTGTCACCGCCGTTGCGAAGGAGCCCGTTACCATTGCAACATGCCTCCCTCGAGGTTGACGAGATTCGTAAAGCCCTGCATGCCGAGGAACATGCATGCTTGACCACTGCGGTTGCCCGAGCGACAATACATGATGAGTTCGCGATCGCGATACTGTTCGAGTTCGTCAAGTCGCGCAGGAAGTTCGCCGAGCGGAATCAGCATTGAATTTGGAATATGCACTTCGGCATGTTCTTCTGGTTGGCGCACATCGATAAGAACAAGATCCTCGCCTGCGGCAATGCGCTCCTTGAGTGCTGCTGGTGTAATGTGTGCGAACATCATGCTGATATCTCCGTAGAAACCGGTGCGCCCGCGGCGTTCCAGCCGGCGAACCCTTGTGGGAAATTGACAACGTTGGTGAAACCTTCACGCTGCAGAATGCTAATAGCAATGCTTGATCGATCACCTGCCTGACACGAGATAACGACTGGCGTATCGCGTGGAATCTCATTCGTCCGACCCTGTAGATAGCCTGCATGAAGATGCATCGCGCCGGGAATATGGCCAGCTTCGTACTCGCTCGTTGCACGTACGTCGAGAACTCGAAGGGATCCATCGGCGTGATACGCAACCAGATCATCGAGGTGGATCTGCGGTACTTCCTCGAGGTCGTGTCCTGCATCTTGCCAATCGGTGACGTTTGGATAATAGCCCGCAATCCCGTCGAGTCCGATACGCATGAGTTTGCGCACCACCTCATCGAGGTTTGCTTCGTCGGTGATCAGTGCGAAAGGTTCGTCGTAATTCAACACCCAGCCAGCCCATGTTGAGAAAGCCTTGTTGTTTTGAATATTAATTGTTCCTGGGATGTGTCCGCCCGCAAACGACACTTTCGAACGTGTGTCGATAACATGTCGATTCGACGTAAGTACATCGCGGAGTTCGCCCAACGTGAGACGCTTCGGCGATGGCACGCTGTCGAGCAGTGGACGTTCCACCTTGTTCAGCTTCTTCATCATCGCGAAATAGCTAGGGGGCTCTGGTTGTCCAGAGAGTAGCGCTGCAACGAAGGCATCCTCCGATGTGTGACGCAGTGCCCAGTTGACGAGCTTCTCGTAGCCAACAGTCGATGACGGAATTGCGCCCAGTGCTTTGCCGCATGCCGAACCAGCGCCGTGCGCAGGATGCACCTGGATATGATCCGGCAGTGCCTTAAAGCGTGCGAGCGACTTCCACATTTGACGTGCGCCAATCTCCATCGTACCGACGAGGCCTGCGGCCTTCTCCAGCAAGTCGGGACGTCCGACGTCGCCAACAAAGACGAAGTCGCCGGTGAAGATCATGATTGGAACATCTGCTGCAGCCGGCGTATCGGTGACAAGGAATGAAATGTGCTCGGGAGTGTGACCCGGCGTGTGCATGGTTTCGATCTTGATGTTGCCAACCATAAACGTGTCGCCATCGGTAAGGCTTACGTGATCGAACTCATACTGCCACTCTGCGCCCCCTTCATTGGAGAGGTACATCATGGCACCCGTCACATCGGCGAGCTCGCGAGTTCCACTTAAGAAGTCTGCGTGAATGTGCGTCTCGGTAAGGTGCGTGATGCGCAGGCGTTCCTGACGAGCGATATCGATATAGGTGTCGATGTCGCGCTTCGCATCGATGACCAAGCATTCGCCGGTCTTCTGGCAGCCGACCATGTAGGATGCGTGGGCGAGGCCCGGTTCGTAGATCTGCTTGAAAAACATATGACGTCCTTTCAGTTCTATGCCGTAGAGAAGTATGCGAACCTACGGCACGCCATGTATTCGCGTTCGTGACGTTTGCACAATTCTGTCATGTGCGTGACAGAAGTCCCTTACGATCGATGATCGTTATTGAGCCTCGATGGAGCTCTACCCAGCCCCGTGCCACAAAGTCTCGCAGGATTCGTGTGACAACCTCACGTGCGGTGCCAGCTTCTTCGGCAAGCTTTTCGTGCGTTGCATTGATGATAGGCGAGTGATGTCGCGCAGCATGATCAATGAGGATGCCTGCTAACCGTTCGTCCATCCGACGAAACACGATCTCCTCGATGAGGATCATCACGTCGGTTAGTCGTGACGCAAACATGCTGAACACATAGTCGCGTGCCTCGTTGGAGGTGTTCATCAGGTTGCGGAAGTCATCCGTTGAAATCGTTAAGACGGTCGCTTGCTCTTCAACAACTGCACTTGCCTGGTGAATCGGGTTCGAGAGAGCGCATGACATCGACAGAATGCATGTATCGCCTTCACTGAGACGATAGAGTGTGATCGACTTGCCCGCGTCGTGATCCTTAAAGACACGTATTGAGCCAGATAGTACGAACCCTATTCGGCCACAGCCTTCGTTCTCGCGGAACACGAACGTGCCAACTGGCAAGTCCATACGGTGCACCTGATCCGGAGGAAGAAAGGCGAACACGTCGGGTAGTGTGAAGTCGGTTTGTTCCATGAGCGAAACTACATGAAAAAAATGCGTTGGCATACGGAACCCATGTCTTGACGAACGGTGCATTTGGTGCGCTGACTCATACGGACATGTTGCGCACAGACCTTTTGCAGCAGCCATTTTCAGAGGGAGTAGTGCGATGCATGTCAACCGCAGCGAATTGTATCGATATCTCACGCGACGATATTCCGGAGCCACGTCCGATGATGTGGATGAAGCCATCCAGCATGCCGTAACGGTGACGTATGAAATGAGTGTTTTGCGGGAACCGCCGAACAACGCGCAGGCCTACGTCACAACCGTTGCCACGAGGGCGCTTACACGTACAATTGCGCGATCGCGTACGATGGTGCATCCTGATCGGGATGAAGAGTATGGGTGGATGCCGTATGAGCGTGTAACATCGCCCTTGGTTGTTGTGCCACGGCACGACGAAGCCGTTGATAGTGCTACCGTGCTCGCTCGTCTTACAGCGCAGGATGCCGCATTGCTTCGACGCCACTATCTGGAGGGTATTCCGTTCGAGGAGATTGCTCGTGAGTGGGACCTCACACCGGAGTGTGTTCGTAAGCGTCACGAGCGTGCATTGAAACGAGCACGTGCGTTGTTTGCTACCCCGCGTCGTTCTGAAGCGCCTTGATCTTTGCCAGATCGTGCGATAGATCTACGATGTTGCGGATCACTCCCTGCGTCATGCCGAAGTAGACCTCGTCGAATCGACGAAGCGTTTCGTCATCGGCATTGTTCACGAGTGTTGCCAGGTGCTCGCGCAGTCCGTTCATCTGAATTGCGAACTCTTCTTCAAGCTGACGGAAGCCTTCGTCTCCGGGTTGGACGCGACGGAGTGTTGAATAGACCTTCCAGGTTGCTGTGCCTGTGCGAGAGATCTGATTAAACAGGTCTGCATCGCCGAGCGTTGCGCCAAGTTCGAGAATTGTTGCTACGTCGTTCTGCTTGCGGAGTCCACCTTCGATGGATGCTTCGAGAAACTCGACTACGGCACGGGTATCGTCGGAGAGCTGCATTGGCGTTAGTACTGAACTGTGGCGAGGATCGAGCGGAAGACTGTATCCTGTGTTGCGTTGTCGGGGACATCCTTACCGCTCACTGTCAGCGGAACGAGTGCGATCTCGTAATGATTACCGAGTGTCGACGTACATACAGCTGCCCGCGTACGGAGTCCGCCCGCCGCCATCGAGAAATCATAGAGTCCGAACCGACGCGGACCAAGCTCTGCCGTTCGGTAGGTGCCAATGAGCTTCACAGCGCCGGCAGATTTGCGAACATGCTTCTGATAGGCAACGCGCGCCAGACCCAGCATGCCCTCTTCTTCGGTCATCTCCCGTGTTGATTCTCCGTGCTGAATGCTGCTAAGAACCATCGAGAGTGTGTACTCTGGATTGACGGCGATCGAAACAATATCGGCCGATGCTTCGCCCTTCGCATCGAGAAACACCCAACCCTTTGGGAGAAGCGCAATGAGGTCGCCTGCGCGAGTGCGGACGAGTTCGTCGCTCATGTCGATCTGCGGTTGCGGACTCAGTGCGACATGCTGTACGTCGTCGGTCTGTTGTGGTGCTTTAACGAACAGACACGAGGGGAGTGTGATGCCAAGCAAAGCCATCACAACAATGGAGATCGCACGCCGACGCATTACTTCCACGATTGTTCTCCAACCGTAACCGCTACGGGAAGGTTGTTTTCGCGCGGAACGCGTGGACATGAGTACGCGTCATTGTAGGCGCAGAACGGATTGTAGGCGCGATTAAAATCAATCACATACACCGAGTCGCTCGTCCGCTCAACATCGAGGTAGCGTCCACCACGGTAGCTCGTCTCGCCCGTCGTGGGATCCGTGAATGGCACGAAGTACGAATCAGTCGGCCCGCTAAGAAACTGGTAGGCAACGAGCGTGCATGCTGTTGTGCCATACGTAAACACGAAGCGTCCGGCGCGCAACGCTGGGCGTAACTCCGATGTCGTTGTTGTCATGGTCATTGTGTCGGCAGCTGCAGCAGGAACAAACACTGCATAAACGACGCCTTCTTCGGAGGGGGCGAAGTACTTCAGCCCCTTGAAGGTGTCGCGCATGTGCTCTGGAATCGGACTCTCAGCAGTGCGGAAGGCCTCGTCCTTTTCACGTCGGATGTCGAGCAATTCCTGCTCGTCGAATGTCGACGAATCCATGCCGGTGTCTTCTTCGCAACCTGCGAGGAGCACGCAGCAAGCCAGCACAGCGAGTACGCGTGTGATCATGGCGTTTGCTCGTCTGCCGGGAAGTTCTTCCACATCATTGATTCAACGGGTGCGTTGACGCGCGCGTTGTACTTAGCCGAACTTTTCGTGTTGTACGGATTAATCACAGTGCCATCGACGGCGAAGTAAATGAGCTGTCCGATTGGCATGCCCGCATACACACGCACCGGCTGCTTCACGCTGATCTCGAGCGTCCAGAAATTGCAGAATCCGATGTCGCCCTTACCAGCAGTGGCGTGAATGTCGATACCCAAGCGTCCAACGCTCGACTTACCTTCGAGAAACGGTACGTGTGCGTGCGTTTCGGTGTACTCTTCGGTTACGCCCAGATAGAACTTCTCCGGAACTAAGACGATGCCTTCATCCGGGATTGGATAGAGCTCGATCTTGTTATGGCGCTTTGCGTCAAGCTCACGATCCACGTATTCGGCCAGCATGCGGCCAAGGTGTACATCATACGAGTTTGAACCCAGACATGAGCGATCAAATGGCTCGACCTTGATCGTGCCACGCTCCATGTGGACAAGGATTTCAGCGTCTGTGAGAATCATGGAACGAAGTTACGAAGAGCCGGAAGAATGAGACAATCGAGACGATTGAGACCGTCTCAGTATCTCCCGTTCCTCACGCCCCATACATTCAGCCTGTGTTGGAGGCTGGTCCAGAGGACGCCGAAGCCGTAGACGGTGCTGCGGCGGAAGTTGATCGACGATGCGTCGTCGAAGTACTTTGTCGGACAGGTGACTTCGGCGATTTCGAAGTCCTTCATGATGACCTGGGAGAGCATCTGATTGTCGAAGACGAAGTCGTCGGAGTTCTTCTCGATGTCGATGGTTTCAAGGACGGTGCGGGAGAAGGCGCGGTAGCCTGTGTGATACTCCGACAGTTTCTGTCCGACCAAAAGGTTCTGGATGAAGGTGAGTCCGCGATTGGCGATGTACTTATAGAGCGGCATGCCACCACGACGAGCCCCCTTGCCGAGAATGCGGCTACCGAGGACAACGTGATACACATCGTTGGCAATTAAGTACGCCATCGACGGAATGAGCTTCGGTGTGTACTGATAGTCGGGATGGAGCATGATCACGATGTCGGCACCGAGATCGAGTGCTGCGCGATAGCATGTCTTCTGATTGCCGCCATAGCCGCGATTGCGATCGTGACGAATCACGTGCTTAATCCCGAGCTCACGTCCGACGGCAGATGTATCGTCGCGCGAATGATCGTCGACGAGCACTACCTCATCGACAATGTCGAAGGGGATCTCGCGATAGGTCATTTCAAGGGTCTTCGCAGCGTTGTACGCTGGAAGCACCACGACGATGGTTTTGCCGTTGATCATTCGATCTCGAAGATAACGTTCACAGAGGCTGACAGGTCGAGTGTGCCACCGCTGACGGGCGTGCTTTGCATTGCGTCGTCGTTCCGGCTGCGAGCTCCGCGCACAATGAAGTTGTTCCCATAGTCATGTGTGTTGCTGCTAATTGAGATCGGACGCAGAACCTTTGCGCCCAGCGCGCCAGCAAGTGTATCGGCGCGTGTGCGTGCATTACGTGCAGCTTGGATCTGCAATGAGTCGCGAAGCTGTTCGCTATCAGACTGCAGGAACGTGAGCTGATCGAGCTTGTTGCCACCACTTGCTACTGCCTCATTGATCACCGTTTCGACATTGTCGAGCTTGGTGAGCGTGATTGTGACAACATTCTGCATCTGGTACTTCACCAGGTTGCGCTTGCCCGATGTGTATTCGTAGACAGGGGAGATCTGCAGCTGCGTTGTTGCGATATCCTTCTTCGCGATGCCGATGCGCCCAAGCGCATCGAAGATCGCACGCACGCGACGATCGTTCTCGGCCTTGATCTTTATGATGTCCATACCCTCGGTCACAACGCCAATACGGATCTCTGCCTTATCGGGTTGAACAGTCATCTGCGCTTCGCCGGTGACGGTGATGGTGCGACGTTGATCAATGTGTGGTGTCTGTGCCTGCACGACAGATGCGGAACAGAGAATGAGCAGAGCTGCAATGACATGGTGCATCACGCGATGATCTCCGAGAGTGATGTCCATTCTTCCATCAATGCGTCAAGCAGACGCTTGGCGGTCTCGTAGTTTGTGACCGTCTTGTGCTGCTTGACCGGATCCTTGTAGAGTTCCGGGTCGGCCAAGATAGGCTCTAAGCCTGCAATCGTCTTCTCTTGCACAGCGATCTGACGTTCAATGTCGGCGATACGGCGTTCAGCTTTCTTCTTGTCCTTGTCGCGCTGTTTTTGCTCTTCGCGAATCTCAGCAGCAGACTTCTGCGGTGCGGCAGACTGATGTGCTGCATGGAGTGGAATCTCGTGCGGTGTTGGCGCATCCTTCACATGAGGATCATTCAGCAACTTGAGATACGTGTCAACGTCGCCCTCGTACTCCTTGAGCGTACCGCGGCGGAAAGCGATGATCTTCTCGGTCAGTCCATCCAAGAAGTCGCGGTCGTGCGATACCACGATCATCGTTCCGTCGTACGTCAGCAGTGCTTCTTTGAGCACTTCTTTCGACAACATATCGAGGTGGTTCGTCGGCTCGTCAAGGATGAGCAGGTTGTATGGCTGTAGGAGCAGGCGTGCAAGTGCGAGACGTGATTTCTCACCACCGCTGAGTACGCCAACTTTCTTGTTGATGTCATCGCCACGGAACAAGAATGCGCCGAGGAGCGAGCGAATACGCGGACGCATTTCAGGGGGCGCTGCCTGCTCCATCACTTCGTACACAGAGTTGTGTCCGCCCATCATGTCGGCTTGATGCTGTGCGTAGTACCCGACGCTCACGTTATGTCCGAGTGTCACAGTGCCTGACGTCAGTGGCTCGACCCCTGCGATAACCTTTGCGAGTGTTGTCTTGCCCTCACCGTTCTTGCCGATGAATGCAATCTTCTCGCCACGCTCGAGTGCAAAGTCGACGCCTTTCAGAACGCGCTTATCACCATACGTCTTGGTGATGCCTAAGCAGTCAACAACGGTTCGACCCGAGCGAGGAGCTGGTGGAAACGAGAAGTGAATCGATGATGTGTCTTCTTCATCGACTTCGACAACTTCCATGCGCTGCAGCGCCTTGATACGAGATTGCGCACGTGATGCAAGCGATGCTGTGTACTTGAACTTGTCGATCCACTTCTGCATCCGCTCGCGCTCGCGGGTCTGACGTGTGGCGAGTGCGCGCTGCTGCTCCATGCGTTCTGAGCGAATATCTTCGTACTCGGAGTATGACGCAGGGATGTCGTAGACTTTGAACTTGGTGATCTCGATGGTGCGGTTGGTGACGTTATCGAGAAATGCACGGTCGTGCGAGATCAACACCACGGCACCATCGTACGACGTGAGGAAGTCCTCAAGCCAACGCACAGAATCGATGTCCAAGTGATTTGTCGGCTCGTCAAGGAGTAAGCAGTCTGGGTGTACAAGGAGTAAACGACCAAGCTCGGCGCGCATTTGCCAGCCCCCTGAGAAGGCTGTCAGACCCTTATCGAGATCTGCTGCGTCGAAGCCTAAGCCGGTGAGCACACGCTCGATGTCGGCATGCATCGTAAGACCGCCGCGTCGCGCATACATGTCATTTGCATCCGTGAGACGCTGCACGAGGTCCATGTAGGAGTCGCTTTCGTAATCAGTGCGCGTCTCGATTTGATGCTGCAGGTGTTCGATCTCTGCTTGGAGTCTGAGCACTTCTTCAAACGCAAGCATTGCCGTCTCGCGAAGCGTCTTGCTGAGGTCGAGCGTAAGGTCCTGCGACAGCAATCCGATACGAATCCCTGTCTGCGTTGATACGTCGCCGTTTGTCGCCGTGGTCTCACGCGCGATGATGCCCATCATCGTAGACTTACCGGCGCCATTGCGTCCGACCAGACCGATGCGGTCGCCCGCTTGAATGAGGAACGAAACGTTCTTAAAGAGAATCCGTGTGCCGAAGTCAACAGTGATGTTGGTTAAAGTAATCACAGTGTCTCCAGCGCATCGAGAATGAGTTCAGCACAGGCACGTTTCGACATTGGCGGGTAGGAGCGTGGTTCGTGATGATGTGTAATCAGCGTAATTGTGTTGTTGCCTGTGCCGAAGCCGCTGTCGGCAACACCGGCTTTATTGGCAACGATCATATCGGCATTCTTTCGCACGAGTTTGTCCTGCGCATACGCGATCACGTTATCGTGTTCGAGCGCAAAGCCCACCACGCGTTGGTGTGCCTGCTTCGCTGCGCCAACCGTTGCGAGGATGTCCTGCGTGCGTGTAAGCTCGAGCGACATCGTCTCGCTCGATTGTTCAGTCTTCTTCAGTTTGCCATCCACAGGATGCGTTGGCGTGTAATCGGCAACTGCAGCCGAGAAGATGAACACGTCGTGATTCGTTGTGTTCATCACGGCAGTGAACATGTCGGCAGCACTCACAACATCCACACGCGCAACGCCATGTGGCGCAGCGAGGTGCGTCGGACCCGTGATGAGCGTCACCAGGGCACCGCGCTGCTGAGCAGCGGCAGCCAGTGCAAAGCCCATTGTGCCCGTGGCATGATTCACGATTGATCGCACAGCGTCGATACGCTCGTGTGTCGGACCTGCGGTGATTACCACGCGCTTACCTGCGAGTGACGGCGAAGCTGATTGTTCAAAAGGTGCTTCGACTTGCTGTGCTGTGTCGGTATGCATGTGCGCATGCACAGCCGCGAGCAACGTCTCGAGCTCCGGCAGACGTCCCTTACCGATGAGGCCTGAGGCGAGTTCACCTTCGGCCGGTTCGATCACGATGATGCCATCACTGCGGAGTTGTGCAACGTTGCGCTGCACACTTGGTTGATCCCACATGTCAGTGTCCATTGCGGGCGCAACGAGCAATGGTGTTTCAACCGGACGTGATGCGACGACGGTCATCAGTGCTGTGTCGCAAAGACCGGTTGCGATGCGTGCGACTGTCGTTGCCGAGCATGGGGCAATCAGCATCACATCAGCCCAGCGAGCAAGGTGTACGTGCCACGAGCCCCCTTCCTGAATTGCAGGATCGTAGGGGTCGATGATGACTGGGTGTTGTGAGACCGCTTCGAGGGCAAGGGGCGCAACAAACGCCCGCGCCGCCGGCGTCATCACCACACGCACATCGTGTCCTGCACGACGTAGGTCGCGCACGAGCCACGGCGCTTTGTACGCCGATACGCTGCCGGTAATGCCTAGGAGAATCTTCATGGAGACGAAAAGAGCCATCGCGGGTATCCCGGATGGCTCTGAATCAATGATTGCGTGAACTTACTCCGTTACAGCAGGTGGTTCGCCGCTGTTACGGACGTGGATCTGGCCGCTTGTCATTTCCTTCATCGCCAGGAATGTCGGCTTTGGAAGGAGATCGAATTCCTTCGAGATCGCGATCTGATCTGCGTTTGGACCCTCTGCTTCGTCGGTATCGACGATCACGTCTGCAAGGCGCTCAGAGATCTGCGTCTTGATCTGATCGTTGATCTGGCGTGAGCGCAACCCCATGGCTACGATCGACTTATAGATCGAGCCCTTTGCCGACTCGTCCATGCGGACCTTGACAGGATTTACGATGTACGTGCTCATAGGGATACTCCAGAGGGAGATTGGGTCATAAAGAGGGACCACAAAGATATGAAGATCGCGCGGAATAGCGGCGTTTGAATTCGAACTTCGTAATCGAGCGCAATCTTCAATTCATGAGGTGTGAAATGTTATGTAAGAAGAATTGTAGATAAACACCTAATAAATCAAGCAGTTATGATTATTAGTGTGAAATGTTATCTGCTTGTCGTGTAATTTGCAGTGTTCATGAGCGCATCTCACACGATACCAACGCCAAGCTTCGACGACCCGATTGTACGGGATGTACTTGAGCTTGAGAAGTTTCGACACGGACCGTCGGTAAGCACCGTGCATCCGTCGCTGTTTCGCGAGGTGAAGAACGTGTTCCATCTATTGGAAAGTCTTCAATCAGCAAGAATTGAAGGTAACCGTACGACAGTTGAGGATCTAGCTGCATCCGAAGCACTTGGAACGGCAACCGAGACGGAACCACTACGAGAGATTCATAACCTTGTTGACGCAATGCAGTGGATAGAGCGTGAGTTTGAAGCGCAGTCAACACGTGTGATTGATGAAGCGTTTCTATGCGAACTCCATCGCTTGACCGTGAAAAATCTTCGAACACCGGAACAGGGAGGAGATGGCGATACGAATCCGGGCAAGATTCGCAGTAGCCAGGTGTACATCACTCGTTCGACGCACGTGCCGCCTCTGCCACATCTGGTGCCGAAGTTCATCGCAGAATTCGTGAGCTTCATCAATTGTCCTATCGACCCTCAGTGGGAAGTTCTGCGCATTGCAGTAGCACATCACCGCTTCACACACATTCACCCGTTCGTCAATGGCAATGGTCGTGTTGCACGATTAGTAACCTATGCAATGCTCGTTCGTGCGAGATTCGGTTCGGGTGGAATTCATATGTTGAATCCATCGGGCGTCTTCTGCCTTGATCGAACGCGGTA
Source organism: Melioribacter roseus P3M-2 (assembly GCA_945883395.1). Lineage (GTDB taxonomy): Bacteria > Bacteroidota > Ignavibacteria > Kapaibacteriales > Kapaibacteriaceae > UBA10438. The sequence continues at coordinate 42,764 of CAMCXP010000001.1, read as the reverse complement.
CATGCAATCACTCAACTGGGCCGATAGTGGATTGGAATGCGACGTGCTCGAATGGTGCAGATTTATGATCTCGGGAATGCGACGTGAGTTTGAGAAGACGTATTCGCTCCTTGACGCCTCTACGGTGGTCGCGACGTTGTTCGAACCTGTACTCGATGATGCCGTCGCGATGGGTCGAGTTTCCGCACACGATGGCAATATCCTCCGCGCCTTAGCAGGCGAACCACTGCAAACGGCCTCAGCAGAATTCTTTAAACGATGGTATCCAGGTGTTGCGCCATCGCGCGTATCGTTTCACATCCGTCGATTAAAGGAAGCGGGACTGATCGCGCCATGGCCTACAGAGCAATCGCGTAAGTACGTTCTGCAAGTGTCTGGTTCGCTTACGGTCACCGCATTGTTCCGGCAACTGCAACTACTGGGATTTGTTGAGGCGTGACCCCCCGGCCCCCTACAAAAACCGTGATTGTTCTTCGGGGGTGGGCACGCGGCAGGTGCTGCGCTTGCCGAACCAGCGATAGCGGTTTCGGGAGGTCCATTGGTAGATGGTGTTGCGCAGGCCGCGTGGGACAATGCGTATGATCTGTGCGGCCACGCGCCAGGGTCCGCCGAGGATGGTGCCGAGGTGGATCATGGCATCGCTCTCGACGATGAGCGTGTTGGTGCGTGTAATCACGTAGACCGTGGTGGGCGGACCCATCACGCCGTGCGATGCAAGGAGCTCTTCGCCGATGGGCGACTGAAACGATGCAAAACGAAACTCGCCTGACGGGTCGTGACGCATCAGAAAGTCAACGGTGTGGTTGCACAACGTGCACACGCCGTCGAAGATCACAATGGTGTAGTCGCGTGTCATTCTGTCGCTATGCGTTAGCGCACGCGCGTAAGACGTGCCACATAGAACCCATCTCCACCGTTATCGCCGGGAAGCGTGCTCCACTCAGAAGCGAGCGTAAATGCCGCACCTTCTTCCGATGCGCAGAATTGTTCGATTTGCTGTTTGCCTTCCGCAGGAAGGATGCTGCACGTCGCATAGACAACACTGCCGCCCACCCGGACAATCTTCGCGTTACGACGGAGAATCTCTGCTTGAACGGTGATGAGCTCGTTGAGCATCTGCTCGTTGAGATTCATGAGAATGTCTGGGTTCCGACGAATCACACCAGTGCCGCTACATGGCACGTCGATGAATACGCCATCTGCAGAGTCGGCCAGACGCTTCACGGTTTTTGTGGATGTGATGGGGCGTGCATCGACGATATCTACGCCTGCGCGAATGCATCGCTGCTTGAGCGCGGCAAGCTTTTCACTGCTCGTGTCGAGCGCGATGATGCGTCCGCGATTCTTCATCGCTGCTGCAAACAGCAACGTCTTCCCACCAGCGCCTGCACATGCGTCAACAATGCGCTGACCCGGCTCGACGTGGAGTTCATGTCCTGCTCGCTGCGATGTAATGTCTTGCTGCTCAAACCAGCCATCGCGAAACGCCTGTGATGTAAACAACCCGAAGGGCGATGCAATGCGTAGGGCATCGTCTTCAACAATCGTAGGTTGATACTCAGCCAGGGCTGCCACGCATTCCTTCACCGTCGTCTTGAGCGTGTTCACGCGAATGAACGTTGGCGCATCCGCGAGCAACGTCGCGATCACGCTCTGTGCAGCATCGCCGTATGCCTGCGTGATGCCATCGCGCAAGAGCTGCGGAAGTGCAGCACGATCGGGATCGACCAGACCGTCGAGGTCGCCGCGCAACGCTGCATCGATGTCGGCATAGCGCACAGCCTGAATGAGCACTGTGCGAATAGCGCGTGCATCATCGGCTGACGGACGCAATTCACGGAACAGATGTTCGAATGCCGTGGAGAGATGTCGACCTCGATGCACGACATCATCGAATGATGTGCGCACCGCATCGTGCAGAGATGCGGGTAGTTGGTTCACGCAGTAATAATCAGAATGTTCGTTGACGAATTAAACGCCGATGGGAATCGCTTGAGATCAGTTGCGCTACCGGTATTCGGTTGACGCTTCACTGCTCCGTCGGCAGCAGCAAACTGCGCACCGTGGCAGCTGCAGATGATGTCGGCTCCGGCAGCAGCAGGAGGGTTTACTTCGCAGCCGGCGTGCGTACAGATCGAGCTGAAGACAACAAACGTGTTGGACGCGATCCGTGATATGAACACCGGTGCGCCACCGTTGAGTCCGGCAATCAGACGTAGTGTGATGCCACCCACGTTTGCGAGTTCAGGAACAGCAGCAACATCGACGGTAAATGTTGTGCCTGATGGTGTTGGGTTCGACTCATCAGTTTCGCAACCAGCGACGAGCGTCGCTACGCTTGCAGCCGACATGGCGAGTCCGATCGATGCAGCGGCGCTGCGGAGGAAATGACGTCGTGATGATGGTGATGACATGCTTAATCCCTTACGATTGTTTCGAACGAAGCTTCCACCATCCCAACCCGATCAGCACGAGCGAGGTTCCCGCAACGAAGGCAAGGCTTGCCGGAATTGCCTGGGGCGTTGCATCCAGAGGGAGCAAGCCGAAGCGGAAGCGTGGTTCATAGGTAACCTGCTTCGTTTCGGTACCAAAGAGAGGATCCTTGACGATCGTCACAATCTCTTCACGATCCTTCGAGAAGATCTGCCGTCCGTCCTTGAACCATAGGCCGCCCCCTACGAGGATGCCAACGATGCCGATGATGATGAGCAAGCGCCATATCATGTGCGTGCCTTAGTAGAAGAGGTGAAGCTGAAGATTCCAACGATTGGCAGTGCCTTCCTTCCAGGTGTCCCAGATGCGGTATTCCGGACGAAGCTCGACGTAGGGCAGCACGAAGATCTGTGCGCCGAACACGGCTGCGTTCGCGGCAATCGTACCCGGTGCGAGTTCCTGGTCGGTGCTGTAGCGCTCATAGCGCGCATAGACGAGCAACGGCGAATACACTTGATAGCCGAGCTCTGCCATAACGTTGCTCGTGCGAATGGCATCGTCGAGTTCTGTGGTGGTGTAGTCGAGCATCAGTGAGAGGTTGTCGCTCAGGCCGATGCCGGCAAAGGCACTCGTCATTCGGAAGTCGCCATTCATCAATACGGATCCGCCGAACCACATGTTAAGCATGTCGTTAAACGCGCGAGGCCACACGACTGCGCGCGCAGTAAGTGTCGGACTGTTGCCTTGAATCACAGATTGTGATGCTAGTCCGTTGCTGACGCGCAGACGTGACAGAGCTTCAGAGCCGAACACACCAGCTTGTACCGAGAGCCATTTGAGTGATTCGTAATTCAACTCAGCACCAAACTCCGACCAATCAGGTGCGAGATATGTCTGACGCAGGGATGTGTTGGCCCAGCTGTACGGCGCCATGGTGTGATCGTCGTAGCGCATACCGATTGACGGACGAAACAAGCCGGCGCGAATCAATGGGAGTGACGCATCTGGCTGGAAGAGCACCGATGCCGATCCCATGCGCTGTACGGGATAGGTGCTGCGTGTAACATCACTGATGCGTAGCGCAGCAAGATTGAATGTGCCCTCGACGGTAACGGCTTTTACGGGCGTTACTGCAGCGTACAAGCTTGCTTGCATGGGGAATGTTGCGCGCGACGATCCTTCGAGGAACTGGCGTGTGCTTTGCACGCGCATGTCCATGCCAACGGTGAGCATGCCGTCGAAGAACTGGTTTGATTCATCTTCGGGATATGCCCAGGAAATCAGGGACGACTTGCGTGGCACCATGCTGACGTCGTACCAGCTGTACCATCCGAGTTCGTTGCGGAGTCCGCCACCGGTTGGACTCACATGACAGTTGATGCAGCGGTTACCGGTGAGCGCTGAAAACTGCGGGATCGCCATTGCCGCGGACGAACCGGCAATCAGCAGAGCGACCACGATCGCTCGTGCGATGTTAGAGTGTAATGGCAACAAGGGATGACTCAAGAATAGAAGTAGCTCGTTGATTTGTGGCCGTTGTTGTGACCACGCGCGTCTGGCGCTGCCGCACGATTCCGAAACCAGGTGCTAACCATAACTCATCAGTTGTCTGTGTTCGTTGCGTTTCGGTAGATGTTGTTGCTTGCATGCGAATCAGAACGCACGACACAAACACGCGTACCGGGGTAGCAACCGTATCAACGCAGGTCACGATAGTGTAGATGTTCGTCGGCTCGGTGCCTTCGCGAGTACGCCGTGGGAACGTTGTGCCTGGAGCCAGCGGGGCAGCCAGGCGACGTCGTCCGACGGTATCAGTTGCGCGTTCAAACGTGATCAACTCAGAGGCATCAGCCCAGTGATACGTGGTATCGACGATTGTGACTCCACCCTGTGTGGTCTCGCGTTGCACGGCAAGAGCTTTCTTCTGCGGTGCAATGGACACAGCAGTGTCGATGACGGTAAATCGATATGTCGCATACGGAGTGATCAATGTGTCACCCGATGGAGTGATGTCGGTAGTGGTATACACCAGCGTTGTCGATGTACCAATGCGCGCCGCGAGTAGGTAATCTGGTATGCGATACGTTGTAACGGACGGACCCGATGGGTCTGGCAGTACTGGTGTACCCGCGCATGCTCCAAGCAGGAGTGCTGTTACTGTGGCGATGAGAGCGATGCGAAGCATGGGCACAAAATAGCGAACGCGCGCCAGCCAGGGGCCGACGCGCGTTCGCTGCTGCGTTGCTGAGGAGGTTACTTCAGGTTCATCGATGTTACGCACTGCTCAAAGAGAGGCAGGTAGACTGCTTGCTCATCCTTGAACCAGTTCAGCGTAATACGGAACATCTTGTCGCCCTTCACCGTGAAGTATGCGCGGGATCCAACGTTTGCACCGCCGGCATAGTTGAAGTAGTACGCCTTTTGTCCGTTGACCGTTGTTGGTGTAGCCTTTGCGCCGTTATAGCGAGCCTTGTTCTGCTCGATGATCTTGTCGAGGTTCTTCTGATCCTTCGCATCGAACACATCAACTTGAATTGTGCAGTCGAGTCGTGAACCGGCAAAGCTCATCGACGACAGACCCTTTGAGCTGCCCTTGGTGCCCTGGAAGTTGTCTGGGATCTTGATCGAGAAGTCACCAGCTGCGTACGCGCGGAGAGTTGTCGATGGTGGCTCAGGTCCGGCTGGTGCTGCAGTGTCGACCTTTGGTGCAACAACAACCTTTTGCGCCAGCTTTACCGACTTGATGATCTCTGCGAATTCAGCTTCGTAGTCTTGGAACGTGTTGCCAAACGCAGCGAGCGTGAGTGTTGTCACGAGCGAGTCATTCTCGGCGAAATACATCTCGATGCGGCATTTACCGTCTATCTGATCGAACTCGATAGCGACCTTCTTGCCAACCTTACCGCCAAACGTAACGGCTTCGTCGAGGTACATCGGAACCGGTGAATCGCTGATGTCCTTTGGCTTTGTTGTGTCGCGCTCGAATTCAAGCTTCGACTTTTCGATGATGGCAGCCATCGTTGGGTTGACACTATCGATCGGAATCACACGAAGCTCAATCTTCGCTCCGCCTTCACCCTTGCCGAAGGTGTTGAAGCGGCTTGCAGCCGACTTCGATGATGTGGCAAGGATCATGCTACCCTTGCGCGTTTGCATGTTCCAGTTTGCCGGAACCTTGACTTCGAACTTGCGTGCATCGTCGGTGACCACCTTGAGTGACTCAATTGGCACCGGACGAACCTTAGGCTCGCATCCGATCACGACAACGAGAGCAAGAAGACCGAGGAGAAAACTGCGTGCAACAACCATGGTAGGGAACTCCAAGAAAAAACGCTACGAATGCTAATTGTTGAGAGCACCTTCAGCAACCCACCGACGCATACCAACCACGTGATTCGACGTGATGCGCTGGTCGAGGCCGCCAAACGGATGGGGAAGAACGCCCTCGAGAACCTGAATAATCACGCTCTCGCTTGGACGGTTAGGGACGATGAGATTTGGTCGATCGAACATGATCGATGAATACGACGTCAGACGAATGCCCGCGGCAGCCGTGATGTCTGAGTGGCATCCGCCGTTGGCACAGGTGACCGTGAGAAACGGCTGCACGTGACCGCGGAAACGCACGTTCGAATCCGTGAACACAACGTCCTGTGGATTCGTGATCACATTGCTCGAGCATGCGCAGAGCAATGCGACCGCACAGAGCGTCAAGACAACTACCTGCGGCGCTAGAGTCATTTAGTAGCTCTCCTCCGGACCCGGGAACTCATGTTTGCGCACGTCTGCGACGTACCGCTGCACGGCCGACGTCATGACGTCGTGCAGTTCGGCATAGCGACGAACGAACCTCGGGCGAAACTCGGTTGACATGCCCATCATGTCTGTCCAAACAAGGATCTGTCCGTCGCAGTCAGGTCCGGCACCGATACCAATTGTTGGGATCGAGATACTAGCGGTGACTTCTTTCGCGAGATGCGAAGGTACCTTTTCAAGGACAATAGCGAACGCGCCGGCTTGTTCGAGTGCGATTGCATCGCGCTTGATCTGTGCTGCTTCCTCGTCGGTCGCACCACGCTCTTTGTACGAGCCAAACTGATGAATGCTCTGCGGGGTTAGGCCAAGGTGTGCCATCACAGGGATGCCACTCTCGGTCATAAGGTGCACGGCTTCCAAGACACGTTGGCCGCCCTCGAGCTTCACCGCGCCGCATCCAGCTTCCTTCATCAAGCGCCCCGCATTGCGGAATGCTTCCTGCGGAGACACCTGGTAGCTCATAAAGGGCATATCGGTGACGATGATCGCGTGATTGACTGCACCCACAACGGTCTGGGTATGGTAGATCATATGCTCGAGCGTCACGGGAATTGTTGTGTCGTGACCCTGCACCACGTTGCCTACCGAGTCGCCAACCAGCAACACATCAACACCAGCCGAATCCAAAATGCCGGCCGTGATTGCATCGTAGGCTGTAAGGCACGCGATTGGTGTACCCTGGGCCTTCATGTCGATGAGACGCCGGGTCGTTACGCGTTTCCGTGTGGTTGTGGTAACTGACATTAGGATTCCTGAACTGGACCCGCAAAGATAGCCTTCGCCGACCTTCCCGGCGTTATCTTACCGTTATGCTCAACCCCGTGGTCTCGGTCCGATCGCTCTCCTTGGACGTTCCGGATGGCAAGGTGGTGACGTTCATCTCGGACGTCCATCTTGGCCTCGGGGATCGTGCCACCGATCGGCGCCGGGAACAACACCTGGTGTCTCTGCTCCGCTCGGCGGCCTCCCGCTCGGCCCATATCGTTATCGTGGGCGATCTCTTCGATCTGTGGTTCGATTACTCCTCGGTTATCCCTCGCTGGCATGTCCGCACACTTGCGGCTCTGGCCGATTGCCGGGATGCAGGCGTTCCGATCTCCTATTTGATCGGGAATCATGATTTTGGACACCACACGTACTTCCGCGACGAGCTGGACATCGAGGTCGATCTTGGTGATGTCGATCTGACGATCGGTTCGACCCGACTGTACATCAGCCACGGCGATGGCAAGGCACATAACGACACGGGATACCTGATGCTTCGAGGTATCCTTCGTAATCGTGTCGCACAGTTGCTCTACCGCTGGATTCATCCAGATCTGGGCATCGGTCTTGCATCGGCCACCTCGCGAACCAGTCGCGATCACACAAGCGCTAAGGATTATGGTCCGCACGACGGACTACGCGACTTCGCAGCGCAGCAGACGGCACGCGGATACGATTACGTGGTGATGGGGCATAGGCATCGCGCTACCGTCGAAACGGTCGGTAGTGGCACCTATATCAATCTCGGACATTGGCTTGGCGAGCAAGCAACGTATGGTGAATACGATCCACGCTCGGGCTTTGCGTTGAAGCACTGGCCCCCTGACACAGCAGCAACACTCTAACAGCACTCTGGAATACAATCGATGGTAGTGGTTCTTGACGGTGAGACGTTGACAATTGACACACTTGTTCAGGCTGCATACGATGCGTCGGTGCGAATCGAGCTGAGCGCCGAGGCGCGCGCACGCGTTGATCGCGCGCGTGGCGTGGTGGATCGCTGGATCGCCGAGGGACGCGTCGTGTACGGACTTACAACGGGTTTCGGTGAGTTCGCCAACGTTGTGATTCCTCCGGCAGATGTGCACGCACTGCAAGAGAACCTCATCATCTCACACGCCGCCGGGATGGGTCCGTTACTACCACCAGAGATCGTTCGTGCAATGATGATTCTGCGTGTGAATGCTCTTGCCAAGGGGTACTCAGGTATACGCAGCTCAACGCTCGATGCGTTGATTGCTATCATCAATGCAAACATCATTCCCGTTGTTCCGTCGCAGGGTAGCGTTGGTTCAAGTGGCGATCTCGCACCACTGTCGCATCTGGCCCTTGCTCTCATCGGACGCGGCGAGTGCGTTGTCGAGGGGGCTCGTATGCCAAGCGCAGACGTCCTGCGTGCGCATGGCATCACGCCTGTTGTGCTCGAAGCAAAGGAAGGCTTGGCGTTGATCAACGGCACACAAATGATGTGTGCATTCGGTGCGTTGGCGTTGCATCGTGCAATGAATCTCGTAGCGCATGCGGACATCATCGGCGCGTTGTCGTGCGATGCGTTGCGTGGTACCGACAATGCCTTCGATCCACGACTGCACGCTACACGTCCGCATCCTGGTCAGATTCAATCGGCAGCAAACCTACGTGCGTTGATGCAGGGCAGTGCCATTCGAGAGTCGCACCGCACGCACGACACCAAGGTGCAGGATGCGTATAGCTTGCGATGCATGCCGCAGGTGCATGGTGCAACGCGTGATACGCTTGCGTTTGCCAAGGGTGTGATCGAGCGCGAGATGAATGCTGTCACTGACAATCCGCTCATCTTCCCTGACGATGATATCCACCTAGAGGGTGGCAACTTCCATGGTCAGCCCCTTGCCTTAGTGCTCGACTATCTCGCGATTGCTGTCGCAGAGCTTGCGAGCATCTCCGAGCGACGCACCGAACGCATGGTGAATCATGCGCTGGGCGGATTGCCACGGTTCCTCACACCGAAGGGTGGACTCCACTCTGGGATGATGATTGCGCAGTACACTGCTGCGGCACTTGTAAGTGAGAACAAGATTCATGCACATCCAGCAAGTGTTGATAGCATCCCTACATCAGCGAATCAAGAAGATCACAACTCGATGGGGAGTATCGCTGCTCGTAAGCTCTGGACTGTTGTGACGAACGTTGAGAATGTGCTGGGAATTGAACTTCTCTGTGCAGCACAAGGTATCGACTTGCTGCGTCCACTCACATCGAGTGCGCCGTTGGAACGCGTCGTTGCACATGTGCGCGAAGCGATTCCGTTTGCAACGGAAGATCGTGTGCTTTATCACGACATGGAAGCAGCGCGTGCAATTGTTGCGAGCGGACATCTCCGAATGCTGGTTGATCTTGTGTACGCATGAGCGATCGTGGCCATCGCATGTGGCATACGCTTGACTGTGCAACAGTCGAGCAGCTAACGCGATCATCCACCGTTCATGGTATCACGTCGGAAGACGCAACATCACGGCAAGCCACGTTGGGTAGGAACGAACTTCCATCGGGCACGAACGAATCATGGTGGAAGCGTCTCGGACGTCAGTTTATAGCCCCGCTCGTGCTTCTGCTACTTGCGAGTGGTGTACTTGCGCTCCTGCTGGGCGAACTCGTCGATGCCTCCGTCGTCTTTGGCATTGTCTTCATCAACGCACTCATTGGATTTGTTCAAGAGGGTCGTGCGCAATCTGCTATGCGTGCACTCCAGCGGAGTCTGTACGGAACTGCCACGGTAATTCGTGCGGGCGTGCAGCAGACGCTTGATCGTCGCGACATCGTTGTGGGTGACCTTGTGGTGCTACATGAAGGCGACACCGTACCGGCTGATCTTCGGCTGATATGGACGCGCGAATGTTCTGTAGCTGAAGCCACGCTGACGGGTGAATCGGTTGCCGTGGCGAAACACACCGACGCAGTCGATGCTGATCGCATCGTTGCTGAACGGACTAACATGACGTACGCATCCACAACGGTTGTACGTGGCAGTGCGCGCGGTCTTGCGATTGCAATCGGCGCAGATACAGAAGTTGGACGCGTGTCACGTCACCTTGCAGAGCCTGTCGATATTGAGACGCCAATCACGCGACGTATGCACCGATTTAGCATGTTGTTGTTGCGCGTGACAATCCTCGCAGCTATGGCTACGATCGGTGTTGCGCTGCTTCGTGGATACACGTTTACCGATGCAGTGATGGCTGCCGTTGCGCTCAGCGTTGGCGCGATACCTGAAGGTCTGCCGGCGGCTGTCACCATCATCCTTGCCATCGGCGTGCATCGCATGGCGCAGCGCAAAGCGATCATCCGACGTTTACCAGCCGTTGAAACTCTGGGTTCGACCACGGTGATTTGTACGGATAAGACTGGCACACTCACTGAAAATCAAATGACTGTCGTCGCCGTAACGACATCCGCGCGGGCCTACACCGTGGAGGGGCGTGGCTATGCACCACATGGCATGATCGATGTCTCGCACGATGCAGCCTATCGTGGAACAGTTGCATGTGGTGTTCTGTGTTCAACCGCCTCGATAGTTGAAGATCAGGGTCAGTGGAATGTTGTCGGCGATCCAACCGAAGCAGCACTGGTCGTTCTTGGAGCCAAGGCCGGTATGCAGCGCGACGAACTCCATCGCACGCTGCCGCAGGTGGATGTGATTCCGTTTTCGAGCGACCGACAGTACATGGCGATGTCGTTTGCTGATGGCTCTATATCGCTCGTCTACATGAAGGGTTCGCTTGAACGTGTGCTTGTGCACTGCACCGATCAACTCCGTGAAGACGGAACGACTGAGCCGTTGGAAGTTGACGTGATCCGTGCGCGCGAACACGCGTATGCCGAGCAAGGATATCGTGTGCTTGCATGTGCACAGGTACGACGCGAGCCACTGCGATCATCACTGCACGAGAACGACCTCCAGTCGATGACGTTTCTCGGACTTGTTGCGATGACCGATCCACCGCGTGCCGGTGTGGAGCATTCGATTGCTATCTGCCACCGTGCAGGGGTTGCGGTGAAGATGATCACTGGGGATCATCGTGCCACGGCCGAGGCGATTGCACGATCACTTGGCATCGGCGGCGCTGAACTTGTCTCGTACACCGGTCGCGAACTCGAGGCGATGTCAGATGACACACTGCGACAGGCAGCTACGCGCGGTTCGGTGTTTGCACGCGTCTCGCCTGAGCAGAAGTACCGTCTTGTGCTAGCGCTACAGCGGGACGGACATGTTGTTGCGATGACCGGCGATGGGGTGAATGATGCACCAGCACTACAGGCAGCTGATATCGGTGTAGCGATGGGGCGCTCGGGTACAGATGTTGCCAAGGACGCATCTGCAATGGTGCTCACCGATGACAACTTCGCAACGATTGTTGCGGCAATTGAAGAAGGTCGCACGGTGTACGACAACATTCGTTCGTATGTGACCTTTACCATCTCGACCGATGTCGGCGAGGGCCTTGTTGTGCTCACTGCAGTTGCACTCGGCATCGCCTTGCCGATATTGCCTGTGCAGATCCTGTGGATCAATCTCACCACTGGCGTGATCTTAGGCTTGCCGCTCGCAGTGGAGCCCCCTGCGCCACACATCATGCGTCGATCACCTGCAGAGTCGCACGAAGAGCTGCTTGGTGGCTTCCTGATCTGGCGCACAATCTCTGTTGGCGCATTCCTGTTGGCATCAGCGTTCGGACTCTACATGTACGAGCTGTCGCAAGGATCGACGATTGAACATGCGCGCACTGTTGCAGCAACAGCGTTTGTCGTTGTACAGATGTTGTATTTGGTTGCGTGCCGGTCGCATACGCGTCCAGGTCATCATGGCCTTTTACGACAACCCGTGTTGTGGGCGAGTATGGCTGGGATGCTGGTGTTGCAGGCTGTGTTCGTCTATGCACCATTCGCGCAACAGTTCTTCGGAACAGCAGCGATCGACGCACGCTCGTGGCTCGTAGTTGTGCTATTGGGTGTGGTGCTCTACGCCGGTGTCGAGTTCGAGAAGTACGCTCGCGCTAGGCGAACACGACGGGCACATCGATGATCAGGACGCGCGCTGCAGACTGTGCATGGATCGTTACCGTCGACGCATCGTAGAGTCCGATTGCATCGCGCCGTGCAAGGTCTGTCGTATTCACCAAGACTGAGCCCTCGATCGGCATCACAAACGTTCCGACTCCGGGAGCGCGCTGCTCGCGTTGCAGCGTAGCGCCCTCTGTGAGATCCATCATACTCAGCCATGCATCTTGATGAATCCACATCGCGCCGCCGTGTCCGTGTGGTGCGATGATCGTATGCTCGACGTTTGCTGTGAGCGTGCCGACATTGAGTTCGTCGTAGCGTGGTCCCACGTTGCGCGTGTGTGGGACGATCCAGATCTGCAGAAACTTCAATGCGTCTGTTGCAGACCCATTGTACTCCGAGTGCGTTAAGCCACTACCGGCCGACATCACCTGAACATTGCCAACATGGAGTGCCTGCACCGAACCCATACTGTCGCGATGCATCATTGTCCCTTCAAGAGGGATCGAAATGATTTCCATATTGTGATGCTGATGCGTACCGAAGCCCTCGCCCGGTGCCACAGTGTCATCATTCAGCACACGAAGCGCACCAAAGTTCATGCGATCCGGGTTCATGTAATTGCTAAAGCTGAACGTATGGTACGAGTCCAGCCACCCAAAGAATGCATGACCCCGCTCGTGTGCACGAATGACCATCGGATCCATCGTGTTACTCCGCTGATTGCGTTTGATGTGTGCGAATGAACGTGCCGAACTTCTCGAGCATTGCTGTGAGCATTGCGTGCGTTGCTTCGTCAGTCAAGCGCCGATCATCGTCAAACTTCAGCTTGGCTTGTGGAATAGCAATCTCAGGCTTTGGCAGAACATGTGCTCCAATGCTGTGCATCAAGCGGCGCAGATCGGTCTGCGCGCGAATGCCTCCGAAGTTACCGGGACTCACCGAGAGTGTAGCGACTGGCTTTTCGGCAAAGGGGCGCACAGGACCCCGCGATGCCCAATCGATGGCATTCTTCAGAACACCTGAGTACGAGAAGTTGTACTCAGGTGTCGAGATGATTACGCCATCGGCTTCGGCAATCTGCTGCTTCAAGGTTGCTACTGCAGGGGGCAAACCAGCCGTTTCAAGATCCTCATTGAACAGGGGAATGTCGGCAATCGATGCCTCGCTCACCACGATTCCCTCTGGCGCGATCTGCGCGAGCGTGCGGAGCAAGCCCGTGTTGAATGAGGTAGCCTTGAGTGAACCTGAGATTGTGATGATGTTCATGCGTGGTGTGGTCGTAGTTGGAGAATGCGTCAACGGACGACAAAACTACGATCCAGATCTTAGCGACGGTCTGGACGGTCGCCGTCATCATCGTTGACGGCCTGCTCGAGTGTGCCATCCCACAGGATGAAGCGGAGTGCCGCCTTGCGTCCGTCGCCACCGAGGAGTGCTAAGCCGCCCATGTTCTTGCGGGGACGGTCGCCTTCGTCGTCGTGACGTGCATGCCATGCGTCGACGATCTTGCGCGACTCGTCACGCCATGTCTCAAGTTGTGTCTCGTTCTTGTCGAAGAGGCCGCGTAGGAATGTGCGGGATGACTTTGCAATTGGTGTGACGCGATCAATGATGGATTTCATCGTTGTGCGATAGTCGTCGCGAATGTCCTCAGCGAGGTCGCGACGCTCACCACGTGGAGCTGTGAGCAGCTTCGTGAAACCAGCTTCCAGGCGTTCACGTGCTTGATGTGATTCCGTGCGAAGCTGTTGAAGTGTTGTGCGATCGGATGCAGAAAGCTGCGCATCATATGCGTCGTGCCATTGCTTCATCGTTGGATACACTGACGTCGTAAACCACATGCGAAGTTCGGTGCGAAGCTCGGTACGCGCCTTGCGCGCTTCCTTGCCACGTCCGCGCTCGCGTTGTGCTGAGGCCGATGTGGTGAGTGCTCCGAGAGCAAGCATCGAAATGATCAAAAGGCGAAGGATGGGCGTTGTTGTCATAGCGTTCTCACAAGTAGTTCGTGGTCGAATGTGGGCGTTCGACAGCAAACAGGGTGGGTTGGTTTAATGCGTTACTCTGCTGCCACTGCACGCTGGCGTGCTAGGCGTGCTTGTCGACGAGCACGGAGCGAGCCATCGCGGAGCTTGGCTTGCAGGATCATCATCACATCAGTGAGCGTGCGATACGGATGATGTGGGATGCCTCGCTCGGTGCATGATGCTGCAAGAATTCCCTTGGCAAAGACAACATCGCAGTACTCCACGGCACATGCATCGCTGCGTCCGTCACCGACATAGATCAGCACGTCGTCCATCGCGCTGCGCACGAGCAAGGTATTGCGCTTGCATGATGCGCAAAAGCATGAGCATGATTCCGTTGCACCAGGAAACACGGGAAGCAGTCCTATCTCCGTCTCCTGCAGCGTATTACACGCAAGGTCTACGTGTGTGCGTAGACCTTCTCGTTCGAGTAGTGGTTCGATGTAGCGGTCAAATCCATCGCTTACAACCACAGTCGGAATCTGCTCGCGCACAGACCATGTGATGAGGTCACGTGCTCCGGAGTCGAGCTCCTGCGCTGCAAGAAATGTCGCAACGGCGGTGTCGCTCATATCGCGCACGGAAGCTGCTGAACGACGGTAGTACTCGGCAACAGAATACTCGCCGCGTAGAAGCTCCGCGTGCAGACGTTCGAAGTCGCCAAAGGTGCGGAAGAATTCGTCGCCAACATCGTTGACGGCAATGGTCCCGTCAAAGTCGAGAAACAGGCGAATCATGGAACGATCACGCGTAGGTAAAGAACCCACGACCAGCCGCCTTGCCGGTCCAACCAGCACGCATCATTTGTTTGAGCAGCACGCACGGACGATACCGCTCTTGCTCGTATTCGCGACGCAGGCCATCGAGAATGAGCGTTACGACGCCGATGCCGATCTCGTCGGCCCACGCGAGAAGCCCCTTAGGGTAATTCACGCCGAGTCGCATCGCGTTGTCGATGTCTTCGGATGTGGCCAGACCCTCCATGACGGAGAATGCAGCCTCGTTGATGAGCATCGCAAGGACACGGATCTGCACCAGACCCACACGGTCCTCGACGAGCTCGACGCCATAGCCGAGATGTGTCAACAGGGCGCGTGCATGTTCGACGTGCGACTGCTGTGTATTGAGTCCAGCACAGAAGTCAATTGTTGTTGCTGTCGACATCACACTTGGAACGAGCGTTACACCGACGATGCGTTGTCCGATGTTGGCTACCATGCCGAGTTCAGTGGCGGTATTGGTAAGCACAGAAGCGATCACTGTTGCGCGTGGGTTCACCGAACTTGCGATCTCAAGCGTGATCTTTCGATCGAAGTGCGCCGCAACCGACAGTTCGATGATATGCGAATAGCTGCCGGCAGATGCACGAATGTCCGAAAGGACACGATCGGCGTACGCGCCATAGGCTGTGCCATCAGCGATATCGCCAGGCGATAAACGCTCGAGGAGTTCAAGCTCGATGTCCAGCTCGTCGATCTCATCGAGCGACGGCAGAATGTTGAACGGCACGTTGTGTCGATCAAGAATATTGGCAAACTCCAGCACGAAGTCTGGGTCGCCAGTAAGGAGTACGTTGAACGACTCCTTGTCGGGGAGATTATACACCGTCATAGGATACGAAAGTACGTAGCTTCGCGTCATGACGAATCTCGGAAAACGTGTTCTTGTTGGTGCGGTGGGTATTCCGCTGGCCGTGAGTCTTGTATATGCAGGCAGCTGGTTCTTCATTGTTGCCCTTGTGGCCATTGCATTGCAGGCCTTGCGAGAGTTCTACCATCTGGCCGATAGCAAGCATGCCAGCCCAAATCAGGCGGTGGGCATTCTCGTGACCTCGGTGATGCTGTCGGGCGTCGGGTACATGGTTGTAGGCGACGGCGCACGGGGTCTGATGGCATCAGCCTCGGTAATCGGACTCGTGATGATGGTCGGTACGATCCTGACGCTCACGATCGAGCTCTTCCGAGCCAAAGAGAATGCCGTCTTCAATACCTCGACAACCATGTTTGGGGTAACCTACATCGGCATATCGATGGCGTCGCTGATCGGACTTCGCTTTACGAAGCAGCCGGAGCTTCTCGGTACATGGGGTGCTGAGGGTTGCTCGCTCGTGGTCACGCTCTTCGTTTCGGTTTGGATGGCAGACATTGCCGCCTACTTCGTTGGCCTCACTATTGGTCGACACAAACTGTTCCCACGCGTTAGCCCGAAGAAATCCTGGGAAGGGGCCATCGGTGGTCTCGTAGGTTCAACGGCTGGATTTGGGGTGCTTTCGATGTATCTCATGCCATCGCTCGATCTCACCACTGCGCTCGTGTGTGGCGCAGTTGTTGGCATCGTCGGTCCACTCGGCGATTTATCTGAGTCCCTACTCAAGCGCGACGCCACGGTAAAGGACTCCGGGGAGTTGCTTCCCGGACATGGCGGCGTGTTCGACCGGTTCGATTCGATGCTCTTCGCTGCGCCCGTGGTGTTTCTGATCCTTCACGCTGACCACATCGTCAAGCTCTTCACACGCTAATGTTCATGCACGTTCACATGGGTGGACATGACCATCATCATGGTCATGATCACCACCATCACGAGCATCGCGATATTCGCCCCTTGCGCATCGCGATTGCCCTCACATCAACCGTATTCATTGCGCAGGTTGTTGGCGGATTCTATTCTGGAAGTCTCGCGCTTCTGTCTGACGCCGGCCACGTGCTTGTCGATCTCGCGTCGCTCCTGATTGCGTTCTTCGGGTTGCGACTAGCAGCCAGGGCGCGGGCGCAGCATGATGTGCGCTACACCTTTGGGCTGCGTCGCATCGAGATTCTTGCCGCACTTACCAATGGATTTCTGCTCATCGGCATTTGTATCTACATCGTCATCGAGGCGATACGACGTCTCGCTGGTGACGATATTCACGTGCATGCTGAGTCGATGCTCGCCGTTGCGATTGTAGGATTTATCGCCAACGCAATTAGCGCGTTGTATCTGCATCGATCCGAACATGTCACAACGCGCAGCGCCTATCTGCACGTGATGACAGATCTGCTTTCGAGTGGAGGTGTGATCATTGGTGCAGGTATTCTGTCGGTGACACACTGGGAGTGGATTGATCCCGTGATCTCGATGGTGATTGCAGTGCTGATCACGCGTGGTGCGGTGTCAGTTATCCGGCAGTCAAGTGTGATCCTCATGGAGTCTGCACCTGACGATGTGCAGCCTGCCGATGTGACCGCCGCGTTGATGTCGATCGATGGCGTAACGAACGTGCACGATGTTCACATTTGGCAGCTTAGCGTGGGTAGCACAACGGCAACTGTGCACGTCGTCTCCGAACGAAACAGCGACGACGTTGTTCGCGATGTTCAGAACGTGCTCCGCGAACGATTCAGTATCGCACATGCAACCGTGCAGGTTGAGAGCACACACCTGCATGATGATGGAGGGTGTGGCGCATGCGAATGAACGCTCTCTCGCAATGGTTTATGGCCATCGTTCTTACGCTGGCCGCTGGCTTGGTAACGAAGGTACTTGGTGGCGCTGAGCATCTCCTGGCGCATGCCGTCGCTTCGATTCTGTTTAAGCTCGCTGTGCCCGGTTTGTACATGGCGCATCTTGCAAGTGAGTTTTTCCCGCCACAACGCGCGCTTGCTATACAGTGGCTTGTGTGCGGCGGAATTCTTGCGCTGCTTGCCGTTGTGGTCGTTGCCTTTGCCGTGCCTGCACTATCGATGCCGCTCGTGCATGTTCGCATATGGAGTTATGTGGCAATCCAGCTGGGCATCGTACTCGGCGTTGTAGCGCTGGGAACAATCATGGCCATGAATTATCTCCGTGTGCCATCAGGTCGATTCCGTGGTATCACACTATTGGTGATGGTTGCGCTCGCCGCATCAATTCCATGGATGTCATGGGATGTTGCTGCTATGCTCGCGGTGCTCCTATTGAGCGTCCGTGTTGTGACGTATCAGCGCGGGTAGTATCTACCGCAGGATGATGCGCATTGCGGCTTGCGTGGTGTCGGATTCGTACCATGGATCGTACCAGCGAGCAATGATCGTCATCGTGTCGCCGAGCATCGGCAAGACTGGACCGATCATGGTGTTCACTTCTCCATCGAGTCGAGTGTACGACGTAGGATTCACGGTCGGAACCGTCATGTCAGTCGGTGCTTGAATAATCGACGTATCGACATTGACCCATTGACCTTGATCATTCACGTTGCGACGGATGATCTTCATTATCGTATCGCCTTTGTCAAACGACCATGAATGCGACGATTCCCACCAGATCTTCTGCTCCTGTGATAGAGACGCACCGTCGTCGCGTGTCACGATACCGCGGATGCGTTGCACAGTTTGAAACCGATCACGCATGAGCGTGAGGATGTACAGTCCGTTGCTATCGCGTGCAAGCTCAGGTTGAAGCATGATCGTGTGTCGCACTGCCACATAGGGCTCTGTTCCGCTGCATCCTATGAGCAAAGGAAGGAGCATTATCACGCCTAGTATCGTGCGTGCGTATATCATACAACTCGGAAGACGTCACCCTTTTTGAGTTCCTCAGCGGAGTGTATCTGCAGCTTGCGATAGATGTTGCGCACGTGTGTACGGACAGTCTCGACACTAATGAAGAGCATCGATGCAATCTCTTTGTAGCTGCGTCCTGTCACGAGGATGTGCAGTATTTGCTGCTCCCGATCGGAGAGCTTGCCAATAGGCATCTGTGGTTTGACGATGTTATGAAACGCCTGGATCACCTTGCGAGCTATCTGGCTACTCATCGGAGAACCACCGGCATGAACTTCACGAATGGACGTTGCCAGTGCGCCGGTCATGTAGGCTTTACCGAGATATCCGACCGCACCGGCGAGAATCGCGCCGTAGATGCGATCGTAGTCCTCGTATGCTGAGAGCACAAGGAAGTCTGTAGTCGGGAGTTCCGAGCGAAGTGCGGCGATCAACGAAGTGCCGCTCCCATCAGGGAGCACAAGGTCGATGATGACGACATCTGGAGTGGTTGAGAGCAAGCCAAGCAGCGCCTCTGCAACGGAGGAAGCAGACCCAACGACGGTGATGTCTTCTTCGAGCGCGAGCTCGCTGCAGATGCTCTCGCGCATGAGCGTATGGTCGTCGACAACAAATACACGAATCATGAAAACCCCTCCCTATGCATACACGAATCTCATTTACGCACCCAACAACCATAACGGCTTGTCTTCTACGCTGGTAAATCTGCGTAACATTTACGTAGACCGTGCAGAGATCTGACAAAAACCTTGCGGGTAACAGAAACCGTACCACAAAACTACCCAGTCCGTAGTTCTACTCTGAGCTCTTGAAGGGTGAGAAACGTGTGAGTTTGTCTGTGGTAGAGTGCTGCGGTAACTTGTGGCGTGTCTTCGTAACAGTTCGATAACGCAAGGACCTACACGTTCTATGGCCTCATACTACAACCCCGCCGATCTCGGCAAGTTTGGCACAATTGCCGACTTCCAGCCACAGCTGGCAGAGAAGTTCTTCGCCTGGTATGGCGATGTATTCGCCGAGGGCGCTCTTACGCAACGTGAGAAGTCGCTCATCGCCCTCGCGGTAGCGCATGCCGTACAATGTCCGTACTGCATTGATGCCTACACAACTGATAGTCTGCAGAAGGGGGCGACGGAGCAGATGATGATGGAGGCTGTGCATGTTGCGGCAGCCATTCGCGGCGGTGCATCGCTGGTGCACGGCGTGATGATGATGAACAAGGTTAACGACGTGTCGATGTAACGATGGCACTTGCTACAACCTCACTTCTTCGTCGCGGATCGGAGCTCTCCGATACATCGTATCAACTTCGTGTGCTTCGCTCGCACGAGAGCACGGCGCACCTGCCAACGTTTGCGCAATCACTGCGGGCGCATGGGCTCGCCCCCTTGCAACCCGGTGAGACGCGCGTGTTCCAAGTGAACATGGGCAAGATGTGCAATCAGGCCTGCAAGCATTGTCACGTCGATGCCGGACCCGATCGCACCGAGATTATGTCGCGCGAGACGCTCGAGCAGTGTCTAGCATTCCTTGCGGCGACGTCGATTCCGATTGTTGATCTCACAGGGGGCGCCCCCGAGATGAATCCCCATTTCCGATGGTTCGTCGATGAAGTCGTGAAGCTGGGTCGTACGGTGATGGTGCGGTGTAATCTGACAATCATCGTTGCAAATCCGAAGTACAACGACTTGCCGCAGTTCTATGCAGAGCGTAGCGTCCACGTTGTGTCGTCGCTCCCATTCTACGATGCAGCACACACGGATCGTCAGCGCGGCGGTGGCGTATTTGATGATTCGATTGCAGCAATGCGCATGCTCAACGATGCGGGTTATGCCAAGCCGGATAGTGGGCTGCTGCTCGACCTTGTGTACAATCCTGTTGGTGCAATTCTGCCCGGACCCCAAGCACTGCTCGAAGGCGACTTCAAGCGTGCGTTGTCGACAAAGCATAGCGTACAGTTCAATTCGTTGATCTGCATCACGAACATGCCGATCTCACGCTTTCTCGAGTTTCTGATTTCGCGTGGACTCTACGAGCAGTACATGCAGACGCTTGTGCAGGCGTTCAATCCTGCTGCAGCGCAAGGTGTAATGTGTCGTGATACCATCTCGATCGGGTGGGACGGCATGGTGTATGATTGCGATTTCAATCAAATGCTCGATCTGACTGTGGCGTGTTCGAGCACGCATATCTCATCGCTTACACCAGAGCAGCTACGTGCGCGCACGATCGTTGTCGACCAGCATTGCTACGGCTGCACAGCAGGTGCAGGCTCGAGCTGTGGAGGACAACTCGCATGAGCGTGTATCGGTGTGGATGGTGCGAGAAGGACGATCTGTATCGGCAGTACCACGATCGTGAATGGGGCGTCCCTGTGCACGATGAACGTACGTTGTTCGAGTTCCTCATTCTCGAAACCATGCAGGCCGGACTCAGCTGGCATACCGTGCTCAAGAAGCGTGAATCGTTTCGTGCGGCATACCACAACTTCGATGTCAACACCGTCGCGCGCTTCACGTCCAACGATGTTGAACGCCTGATGCTCGACGCTGGCATCATTCGTAATCGCGCGAAAATCACTGCATCAATCACCAATGCTCAAGCCTTTCTGCAAGTGGCAGAAGAATGGGGCAGCTTCGACGCCTATATCTGGAACTTCGTCGATGGTCGACCAGTTATCAATGTGTGGTCAGCGCTTTCCCACCTTCCTGCTACAACCCCATTGAGTGATCGCATCTCAAAGGATCTTCGTGCACGCGGCTTCTCCTTTGTCGGCAGCACAGTGGTGTATGCGCACATGCAAGCAACAGGGATGGTGAACGACCATCTTACATCGTGCTTTCGCTACGTAGAGGTGCAGCAATGATGGACGTCCTTGTAAACCTCGGCATCCTGTGCGCCGGCATCATCGGCATGGAGTTCTTCGTGATTGCATTCCACCGCTACGTGATGCACGGTGTGTTGTGGCGTATTCACCACTCGCATCACGTACCAACAAAGCATCCACTCGAACTCAACGATGTGTTTGTGGCATTCTTCATGAGCATTGCTCTTACGCTCATCGTGGTAGGGGGCTTCACCGCCTGGACCTTTTGGGTTGGCGCTGGTGTTGCGGTGTATGGTATGGCCTACTTCGTGATGCACGACATGATCATTCACAAGCGGTTCCTACGTCAGCCCCTTCCTTCGAACAGATATCTCCAGGCTGTATATCGCATGCACATGGCGCATCACCGTCATG
Source organism: Melioribacter roseus P3M-2 (assembly GCA_945883395.1). Taxonomy (GTDB): domain Bacteria; phylum Bacteroidota; class Ignavibacteria; order Kapaibacteriales; family Kapaibacteriaceae; genus UBA10438. The sequence goes on along the minus strand of CAMCXP010000001.1, from coordinate 20,925 downwards.
TCACCAACGACACTGGCGAAGCGTATGGGATGTTCCTTGTCTGGCCGCGCTATTGGAACCGTTCTACGGCACAATGATGCACGCATCCGTCTGCATTGTCATGTGCAAAGCACCCGAGCTCGGGAAGGTCAAAACACGTCTCGCAGCAGAGGTCGGCAACGCGCAAGCACTGCGTGTGTACGAAGCACTGCTTCGCATCACGTTGCAAGCATCCACGTCCTCCACATGGGAAACAGTTCTCGCTGTCGATGGTGATCACTCGTGCATGCCCCAGCATCCACACCGCACCGTCGGGCAGCGTGGTAACGAACTCGGTGTCCGAATCTGCAATGCCATCAACGATGTCGGTGTCTACGATCGTATCGTCGTGATTGGTGCAGATGCGCCACGTGTTACGCATCGCCACATCGCTGATGCATTCCACGCACTTGATACACACGACGTCGTACTAGGTCCTGCAACTGATGGAGGCTATTGGCTCATCGGCATGCAGCAGCTCCATCCCGACCTCTTCGCCGATATACCATGGAGCACCGATAGCGTGCTCACGCGCACACGTGAGCGCTGTCAGCAACACGCGCGCACTGTCGCGCTCCTCGAAACACTCTCCGACATCGACGTGCGTGCGGATTTGGAACAGCTAATGCCGGACACGATGTAGTTTGCATCCATGCGTATCGCAATCATCGGTAATGGTAGGGCGGGATCTACCACAGCACGTGTCCTTCGGGAGACGTATGGCTGCGACGTCGACGTGTTCTCCGATGAGGGAGCGCTTCATTATTCGCGACCGGCGCTGATGTATGTGTCGATGGGTGTCGTTGATGCGTCGGCTGTTGTTGCTGCACTCCCCGATGCGCAGCACCGCACAATCGACAGCCTTGATGAACTTGATGGATACGACGCCATTGTGATCGCAACTGGCTCAATACCGGCGCTGCCAAATTGGTGCGCGATGGTCGATTCACACGTCCAGTGCTACACGCAATGGAGCGATGTAGCTCATCTCGAGCATGCGATTGTATCGAAGAAGCGGTGTGTCGTTATCGGTGGCGGGCTGCTCGGAGCAGAAGTCGCGGAAGTTCTGCATCATCGCTCGGCGCACTATCAGTGGCTACTGCGTGATGGCGGAGTGTTCGCTGATGCGCTCCCACGGGAAGAGTCGGAGCTCATCACGCGACATATGCAGGACGACGGAATTCGTATGGCGCTTAATGCAGACGTTGTATCGATCGTGCGTGAAGGTACTCGTGTTGTGGGAGTGCAATTGCACTCGGGCGAGATCGTTCCATGCGATCATGTCATCATGGCCACGGGTGCTCGTCCGTCGATTGCATTGGCACAGCTTGCTGGAATACCGACTGACGTGGGGACCAGAGTCGATGTGTCATTCCGAACGTCACGACCGAACACCTACGCCGTTGGCGATTGTGCCCAACCACCGTGGGGTTTGCGCGCTACGTGGCACGATGCACGTGCGCAGGGCGAACATGTAGCACATGTGATTGCCGGCACGGCGTCGGCATATGTGCCTAGCCTGCCATCGATGCAGGCGAAGTTCCTCCGAAAGGAGTGGTACTCCGTTGGTGCGATCGATGCGTCAACGTCATCATGGTATTGGGAAGATCCAGTTCATCAGCGTAGCGTGCGGTTGCACCATATCGATGGCATCCTTGTAGGTGTGCAGACGGTAGGTGTGCGACTGAACCGCGAGGTATGTGAGGAATGGATTCGTCAAGCTCGCACCACCGACGACGCACGTGGCATGTTTACGCATGCCGTCGTCGATCCTGAGTTCACACTGAAGGTAACGCTATGAACCTCGTGCAGATCACACTCCCAGATGCGCCAACGCGCTCGCCGTGGTCATTACGCCATCGAGGCATCGCATCATATGCCCTGGCGCTGGTGCTCACTGCACTCTACGTCTGCATCTACTGGTTCCCTGAGGCGCTTGCGCCCCTTATCCAACTGCTCGATCCACTCGCTCTGCGTATCCGTGGTGCGGTCGCCGATCAGTGGTTCTTCTACGGGACGTTCTATACGGCAGCAGTGCTGATTATGGGCGTGCGTATGCTGGTGAAGTACCGACATGAGCGGTACCATGTGTATCGCACGAGCGTGCTGATGATCGTGCAGCTCGTGTTCGCGTATCTGCTGCCAGCAAGCTTCGAGCGTATGGGACATCAGGCGTTTTACTTAACGTATTTCTGGCCCCTTAAACCTGAGTATCTGTTTCCGAGATCGATTGATGTATTGCTTACGAATGCAGACCGACTCTATGTGTTCGTTGGGTGGTGGATGTTGCTATGCACGTTTGTGGCAACACCGGTGCTGACGTATTACTTCGGCAAGCGATGGTATTGCTCGTGGGTATGTGGCTGCGGTGCGCTAGCCGAGACAGCGGGGGATCCGTTCCGACATCTCAGTAGCAAGAGCGATCGATCGTGGAAACTTGAGCGATGGCTGATCTATTCGGTGCTCGTCTGCATCGTTGTCGTCACAGCATTGCTGTGGTGGGCAAACGACAGCACGAACGTGTCGATTGTGCATGCGGCAAGCGTGGCAAATTGCTGGTATGGATTTGCAATTGGTGCGGTGTTTTCTGGCGTAATTGGCGTTGGATTCTACCCACTCCTTGGATCGCGCATCTGGTGTCGCTTTGGATGTCCGATGGCTGCTGTGCTGGGCATTCTTCAGAAGTATGCATCGCGCTTCCGCATTACGGTGCAGAAGGATCAGTGCATTTCGTGTGGCAACTGCAGCACGAATTGCGAGATGGGTATTGACGTGCAGCAGTACGCAGAGCGCGGCGAGACGTTTACCCGCGCATCATGTGTGGGCTGTGGTGTCTGCTCGAGTGTGTGTCCGCGCGGTGTGCTGCGCCTTGATCAGCGATAGAAGCCGCGAGCATCCTTCTTCATCTGTACGAGCTCAGTCTTGAGCAGATACATCATGTGTCCGGCCGCGTAATACGACATCTGCACGTTCTTCGTGAGTGGTTGGGGGATGCCCATGTGCTCAAAGGTGTACTCGGCGCCGTAGAACGGTGTAGCGAGATCGTAGTAGCCGTTGAGTACCCATACACGCAGATCAGGATTCATCTGCATTGCATTGCGCAGCTTTGGCGCAACGTTGAGATACTCGTTTTGTGCGTTGCTGTAATCCCATGGCCAGACGCGTCCTGTGAGGACTTCATAGGGGAGTGTTGTTTTGACGTTGAGCTCACGGCCGAGGTAGTCGTTGATGCACGTTGAGAAGCATCCAGCGATCGTTGGATGATGTGATGGATCGCGTTCCATCGACTCGCCGAGGCGATCAGCAATCGTGCCAGTGTAACGACTGTCGAAGCGACCGATTACTTGCCCCTTGTCACGGAGCAATTCTTGGCAGAAGCGGAAGATGATCGGACGAAGTTCAGCTTTGTCGATGTACTCTTCACGCAGACCTGTGAACTGCGCAATACGTGTGATGATTGCTGCGCGCTCGGCAGACGTAAGACGCGTGCCTTTCATCAGTGCTGTTGAATAGTCGTTGATTGCAAACTCGCGAGCCTCTGTTACCAGTTGCTCGAGCGTCTTCGCCTGCATTGCAGGTGAGAGACGCTTGTGGTACCACGCAGTCGCTGCATATGTCGGCAAGAATGTTGCGAACGGCAGATCGTTGCCGTCAGCGAAGTCGATCGACTGGAAATTGAGAACTGCGCTCACGAGGATGACGCCGTTGAGATACATGCCATAGCGATTCTGAAGATGCTCCGACAATCCACTCGCGCGCGTTGTGCCGTAGGACTCGCCGATCAAATACTTCGGTGAGGCCCAGCGCTTGTTGTCGGATGTCCATCGACGAATGAACTCGCCGACTGATTCGATGTCTTGGTTGTATCCGTGGAACTGCTTCGCGTCTTTTTCGTCGCTCGCACGCGAGAAGCCTGTGCTCACCGGGTCGATAAACACGAGATCGCTGAGATCCAGCCACGACTGATCGTTATCGACCAGCTTGTATGGAGGTGGGAGCGTTGTGCCGTCGTCGTTCATTGCCACGCGACGTGGTCCGAGAACGCCCAAGTGCAGCCACACGCTCGACGAGCCGGGTCCGCCATTGAATGAAAACGTCAGCGGACGTGATGCGGGATCCTTTACACCTGAGCGCGTGTAGGCGATGAAGAACACCTTGGCACGCGGCGTACCATCTTCCTTCAGCATCGTCAGGTGTCCGGCCGTTGCTTGATAATCGATGCGCTGACCATCGATCACCACGCTGTGGGATGTTGTGACGGGATCCTGGAAGATTGCCGCTTTTGCTGAGAGGGAGTCAGCAGCAGAAGTGATCGTGCAAGCGAAGCACGCAACGATAACGAGAACGACGCAACGAACGAAGGCTGTGAGCATAACGCGTACGTGAATGATGTGCAATGAAGTTACTCTGCTGTTGGCGCACGGAACTCGTCGATGAACGGTGTAACGTCGTCGAACAGACCCGTCATAGACTCTGTGTGGATGTACTTGGCGACTTCCTCCATGCTACCCGTCTCACGGAACACGCGTAGTTGGCGATCAGCGCCCGACCCATTCTCGAGGATGTTGTACACGTATTCGAGATCCTTGCGTGATCCGAGATCGTCCACCACATCATCGACGAAGGCAAGCAGTTCGATGATCAACGCGCGGGCGGACATCTCGCGCTGCTTTCCGAAGTCGATGAGTTTTCCGTCGAGACCATACCGTACGGCGCGCCACTTGTTTTCCATCAGCAAGCTGCGACGGTAGTGACGGAAGGACAAGTTCTTTTCGTAGAGCGAGAACAGCTTCGCTGCAATTGCCTGACACAGCGCGGCAATGGCAATCGTCTCTTCGACCCGCATCGGCACATCGCAGATGCGAACTTCCAGTGTTGGGAAGTGTGGGTGCGGACGTATGTCCCACCAGATGCGCTTTGGATTATCGATGCATCCTGTTTGAATCAGCAGCTGCACGTACGATTCATACTCGCGCCAGCTCGCAAACGAGTCGGGGAGTGCCGTACGAGGAAAGCGTTCAAACACCTTTGATCGGTACGACTTCAGACCTGAATCAACGCCTTCCCAGAACGGTGAATTCGTCGAAATTGCAAGCACGTGTGGCATGAAGTAGCGCATCTCGTTCATTAGCTGAATCTGCGTTTCGCGATTCTCGATACCGATGTGAATATGCATGCCGAAGATCAGCAGCGATCTCGCTAGAAGCTGCATGTCCTCGACCATTACCGTGTAACGCTCGTCGGGATAGATCTCTTGATCCTGCCATCGTGCAAACGGGTGCGAACTCGCCGCACCAATGAGGATGTTGTTCTGCTTTGCCAGGTGGGCCACAATCGAGCGGATCTTCCGCACCTCGAATCCGGCCTCGGTGGTGTTGCGACAAATGCCGGTGCCGATCTCCAGCATCGAGCCGTGCATTTCCGGCTTGATGTGTTCGTGGAGCAGTACGCGCCCCTTGCTCAGCAGACCCAAATTCACGTGCGACTTCAGATCGTACGTTGTGGGGTCGAGTACCATGTACTCCTCCTCGATCCCGAGCGTAAAGCTTGGTCGCTCATAGGGGTTGCTCGGATCGAAGCTCACGCCAATATCATCGCCTGCCATAGTATCCTCTTGCGGGTTTCTGCATCGAAGATACAGGTTTGTGAGCTCGGGGTGCAACCAAGTACCGCATTGTTCGTCGTAACATTGCCTATGCCTGAATTCAGTATCGAAGGAAACGGTCGTCTCGAGAAGACGGCTATCTACTACAACGGTGAACAGCTCGACGGTGTGCGTGAGGTGTTCCTCAACATCGACGAGCAGGGAACGTTCGATGCGCTGCTCATGTACATGGGTACGGATGGTCGATCCTACACGAAGAACATCTTCACCGACTATCTCGAACATGTACGTACTGAACCCCCGGGGTTTACCGACGAAGACGCACGTCAGCTATCCATGCTTACGGTGATCAGCGATGGTGATCTCGAGTCGACGGTCGTTGCGAGGAACAAGGAAGAACAGTTCGGCGTCGTGAGTGTGTTCGTCCATATCAAAGCGCCGTCGGTGCCAGAGGGTGGCGGACTCCGGGCGTTCTTCGGAGGAGCAAAACAGATCCCAGACGCAACTGAGTTTCGCGCGGAGATCGTCTACCGTGAAGACAATGGCGATTTGACGACAGAAGGAGTATTCTAAACATGCAACAACTACACCGTTTCGGCCTGATTGCAGTGCTTGCTGCACTTGTCTTGATGATCGTCTCACTCGATGCGTTCGCGCAGCGTCGTGGAGGGGGCTCGTTTGGCGGCAGCCGCGGACGTGGCTATTCCGCACCGCGATCTTCTCGTGCTACGCCACCACGCAGTGGTCGCGACGGCGGTGCCAGTCGCTTCGGCAACGCACCAACGACGCGCAACTCGTTCGGTGGATCACGCCTGAATACATCTGGTGATTACGTCGGACGCTACGGAGCGCCGCGTGCAACTGAGCGTCGAACGATGGCAGGTGCAAATGGCAACACGAACTACACCATCAACCGCTACGGCGGTATGGGCGATGGCTTCATGATGGGCTACATGCTCGGAAGCATCCCATGGTACTGGTCGATGCCGTTCCATCCAGCATACTATTTCTCACGTCCAGCTACCGTTGTTAATCCCGATGGCACCACGGCGGTCTACCCTGGTACATTCGATTGGGGCACGCTTTTCATCACGCTGCTCGTTGTAGGGGGTATCGTATACATCGGCTACGTGTGGTTGCGTAACCGTCGCCGTCGTATGGCCTATACGACATCCGGGACGATGGCCGCGTCGTATGACGATGACCAACGTCCCGGAGCACAAAGTTCGTTTATGTGATCTTACCGCTGGATCACGATCGGCATCGTGCGCATGCCAGCGCCGTGCATCATGATAAGCGTGTACATGCCTTGTGGGAACGAGCGTACATCGAGACGTGAGTCGCCAGGTTGCACATCATAACGAGCGACAAGCTCACCCGTTGAGCTCACCAAGCTAACCGTCATCGGAACAAAGGCACGTACGCTGAGCTCGGTTGTTGCTGGGTTTGGCCATGCGGTGGCAGATCCCATAGCCATCACATCCTCGGTGACAGATACCGGTGGTGTTACGATCCCAGTGAGTGCGAGTTCAATCACGGACGGCGTACCGTCCGATGTCATGCGCAGCTTGCCGTTGTAGGTGCCTGGTGTTGTTCCGGTGCAGCGGAGAGGGATGCTGATGCTTCCACCAGATGAGATCGTTGTTTTCGGTGGCGAACTGATTGAGAACGCGTCTGCGGGTGTTGTACCGTCTGAGACCGTTTCGAACTTCGATACGGTGATGTCTGATGTGCCATTGTTGCGCACCGAAGCGGTGCGTGTCTTGTTCTGTCCGGACTCCATCGAACCGAAGTTGAGAAGTGTTGTTGTGAACTCTGGGAGCTTCGTTCCGTTCGGACCCGAGTAGCGGTACTCGAGCTCGCCGAGCGTCGTGCCAGCGACATAGAGTGTTGGTCGTGACGCAACGACTGCACGAGTGGTTGCAACAGTGCCCGCAGTCATCGTCAGAATCGTCTGCCACGCGCCACCATTGTTATCGGATCCAAGTACCTCGCCGCTATTGCCGATAAGAAGGTGATGTCCGGTGCTCGCATTAACACCCACGGGCGTTATGCCGAGGTTGAGATCGGCAGCACCTGCACGCCAATTTGCTCCACCATTCACTGAAGATGCGACGCGGAATGGCGAGTCGCTGCTCACGCCCATGCGATAGAGAAGAACGCCGTTTGTACTATCACGGAACGCAAGTCCAACAATCGAAGCGCCGCTAATACCAAGCGAGCCTTGTGACCAGGACTGTCCCTTGTTGAGCGAATAGATCACGCGATTCGTCGACGTCGCAAACCAGACCGCATCGCCGCGACCAAAGCATCCACCACGCACGATGCGCTCGCTGCCGGTTGACAGTGGTGCAGTGCCAACGGCCGTCCATGCAGCGCCACCGTTTGTTGTGCGAACCACACCAAACTTGCCCGATACCGGGTTGCCGACCGCTACACCATTCGTTGCGTCGAACATATAGATGCCTTCAACAGAGGCAAGGTTCGTGCTCACATTGATGCCGCTCCAGCTCGTGCCGCCGTTAGTTGTGCGACTGACCGTTGGAACGTTGTTGTTGAGGCCGCCAATGAGTGCAGTTGAGTTGTTCACTGAGCGCAGAGCACTTGGTACAAAGGGTGGCGTGACGTAACCGCCCGAGCCACTCGCCGTAACGCGCACCAGGATGCGCTGACCGAACACTGTGCCGGCAGCATACATCGTTTGATCTGAGCTAACGTCGATCAAATTCCAACTTGCGCCCGCTTGATCGACAATGCTTGTGTAGGCATTCGTTGTTGGGAGATCGACAGGCACATAGATCGAAGCATAGTTCGCATACGTGCCGCTTGAAATGCGGAGTCCAACGCCGATCTCGCTCTTGTACCATGGGTACGACGACTTCAGCTGAATATCGAAGGTGCCACTTACTTCGCCGTTGCGCGTAATCGTGCCAAGTGAGATTGTCGGAGTGCCGAAGTATGTGACGTTTGGATCAAGTATCACTGGCGTGATGATCACATTGGATGCATCATGCAACACATTCTTCACGGTAAAGCGAACGGTTGTGCGCTCGTACGTTGTGATGCGTCCACTGATGGAACCGCCTACAGCGAGTTCCTTCATGATCAGGCCTGGCATGCGTTCGCCGCTCATGAACGATGCATTGACCTTCACTGCTCGCTCCGCGTTGACACGTCCCCAGTAGAGTGGTCGTGTATCGAAGTTCACGCCAACAAGTTGGTCAACAGTGCCGCGAATCTGTGCGCGGATCATCTCCGGTGTCCATTCCGGGTGAATGGCCTTTACAAGACCAGCGACACCTGCTGTAAGTGGCGATGAAAACGATGTGCCAGAGAGTGCGCGATACTGATTGTTTGGATAGGTGCTCAGGATGTTCTCACCTGGAGCATAGACGTCGACATTCCGTCCGTAATTCGAGAAGCCCGATACACGGTCGGCAGCTGTGCTTGCGCCCACGCTGAGCACGCCGTCAAGGCTTGCAGGTGATTGCAGATAGAGATCGTTGTTGAGGCCGTCGTTGCCCGATGCAGCTACAACCAGTGAGCCCTTCGCTGTCGCGTAATCAACAATGTCCTGCGCCGCAGCATCGATGCCTGGGCCGCCCCATGAGCAGTTTATGACATGCGCACCAAGGTCTGCTGCATATGCGATAGCATTATAGCCGCGAAGAATTCCACCAAAGTTTGGGTTATCAGAGCCGCACTTGATAGGGATGATGCGACAATTGAAGCCCGCACCTGCGACGCCTTTGCCGTTGTTTGTCGAGGCAGATGCGCAGCCACCAACGACAGTGCCGTGTGCCGTTCCATCGTTGATCGTTCCGCTAGGTGCTGGATCGTTATCGGGGCGAAGAATCCCTTGCTGTGCTTCGGCATTCGTAACATTTCCCACGAAATCCCAGCCACGCACATCGTCGATGAGACCGTTTTTATCGTCGTCGATGTTGTTCGGGATCTCCTTCGGATTCGTCCAGATGTTTGCCGAAAGGTCTTCATGTCTCCAGTCCGTGCCCGAGTCGATGATAGCGATGACGACGGTGCTCGCCCCCTTGGTCACGTCCCACGCCTTGTCGACCTTCATCAGACCCATCCAACTTTGCGTGCTGTAGCGGGGATCGTTTGGCGTAAAGCTCAAACGATGAACAGGCATTGGTACAGCATACGCAACGTCTGGGTTGTCCATCAGGCGTGCGCACACGTCGAAGGGGTCTGTACCTGCATCGTAGCGGATGCTATACATCCGATCGAGTCCGATTGATATGGCCAGCGCAGCATCTGCCGGAGCGGGAAACATCGAGTTGACCTCCTGAAGGTTCAGGTTCACGAGGTCGCGATTCACCGGGCTCGACATCAGCGTTTGGTGCTGACGGGCGATCCCGTGCTGTTGCCGGGTCTTCACGATGATCATCCCCGGGACGTAGGTTCCGGGGGCAGGGCGTTGGACCATGATGTCCTGTGCCGAGCGGCTTACGCCATTCGGTAACCCTATGGCATCACGGCGGATACGGTAGGCGTCCTGTCCCGGCAAGAGCCCTGCCCACGACGTAACGGCGAGAAGAATGAACGAGAGAACGAGTGCGGTTAAACGTGCGGTCATGGGGATGTGTCCAACGTGTTGTTGCAGCAGTGGCATGAAAACTGCCTGCATGTTACTGAAAGCAGGAATTTTTCGAGGGATGCGATTTTTTTTCGCTGAACATGTAACCAAGCTCAGGGGGCGGGTTTCTTGCTCATGTACACGGTCTGAACAGCTGTGACATAACCAGGCAGAACAACTATCATTCATGTACGTTTTTTTTTGGAGTTTCTCATGAATAAGCGCAATCTGATGACGACACTGTTCGTCGCGATGATGGCAGCGATTTCATTCGGCCTGACGGCTTGCTCTGACAACGGTGTAACACCGGTTGATGCAGCAGGTATCTCAGTCGATATGTCAACATCGTTCGATCTCAATGCATTCCCGATGGAATTTTCGGATGCATCGCTCGACCAGCCAATGATGGAGCGTCCAGATCCGAAGTCGGATAAGGGTGGCCGTGTTCGCACACCATTTGGCGATCTTCTTGCTCGTCTCAACCTCACACCTGAGCAAAAGACAGCAGTTGAAGCACTCCTCGTATCACACAATGACTGTGTGAAGACAGCACTCGAAGCTCTCCGCGCTGCAGAGAAGGCAATCCTCGAAGCAGCTAAGGCTGAAGAGAAGGCAATCAAGCAGCAAGCCAAGGACGGCGCGATCACACGCGAAGAAGCACGCACGCAACTGCGCGCTCTCAATCAGCGTACACGTGAGGCCCTCAAGTCTCTCCCAGGTCGTGAAGAAGCACGTGCAGCTGTGAAGGCATGCGACGATGCATTCATCGCAGCTCTTCGTGGTCTTCTTGATGAAAAGCAGACAGGCATGCTTAACTCATGGCTCGAGCGCCGTGGCAAGAAGCCGTCAGACGACGACAAGGGTCCACGCGGTGGCGACAGCACAGGTAACGGTGGTCGCGGACCAAGTGGCGGTGGTACAGGTCGCGGATAATTCTGATCTGAATTAGTCATTCGATGCCCATCGTCACCCGTTGACGATGGGCATCGTTGTATTTTACCGCATGATTGGTTCCTTGTTCGCTCGTATCGGTCGACTCTCCCTGGGGTTTCTCGCTGAAGTTGGGCAGATCGCCCTCCTTGTCTCGGGGATTGTCCGCTACATCCCTCGCGTGTTTCGCGACCGTGCCCTTGTGCTCGAACAGATGAAGATCGTTGGATCCGACTCCTTGCCCCTTGTCATCCTCGTGGGATCCTTCACCGGTGCGATCGCTGCGCTGCAGGCAACGAATCTCTTCGCTAAGTTCAACCTCATCGGTATTGCACGTCCGTTTATCGGTGGCTCGATTGCAACGGTGGTGTTCACAGAGCTTACACCCGTTCTCACCGCGCTTGTCATTGCCGGACGCGTTGGCGGTGCCATCGCCGCACAGATCGGTACCATGAAGGTCTCTGAGCAGATTGATGCTCTTGATATGATGGCGATCGATAAGGACCGGTACCTTGGAATGCCTCGCGTAATGGCGGCTATCACCATGATGCCTGTTCTTGCTGTCTTCTCGAGTGTGGTAGCGCTTGTAGGTGCATACATCCTGACCAATTTTATGTTCGGCTTTAGCCCGAGTACGTTCTTTACTTCAGTTCAAACGTATTTCAATATCAGTGAGATTGCGCGCGGACTGCTTAAGTCTCTTGTATTTGGAGGGTTTACGGCGCTCATTGGAGTTCATGTGGGATTCCGAACCGAAGGCGGTGCCGAAGGTGTCGGTAACTCCACCGTGCGTGCATTTACGATCTCTGCAGCCAGTATCCTTGTGATCGACGCCCTTTTCGGCGTCGTGTTATAGGAGAGTCTGCTGACAACTTGTCAGGGGTGCGACGTCTTTGGCAGACATCTTGCCAATCTTTCACTTGACTGTAGCCCCCTAGCCCTATAATTTCGCATCCCGATCGAGGATGTTAGCACTCACACACGAAGAGTGCTACCATGTTCGTCATTGGACATCGTTGAACTCACACACATTTCATTGATTGGAGGATTCTATGAATCTCACGCCATTGCACGACCGCGTGTTAGTAAAGGCAGCGGAAGCAGAAGAAGTGACAAAGGGTGGCATCATCATTCCTGACACCGCTAAGGAAAAGCCGATGCAAGGTGAAATCGTTGCAGTCGGCAACGGCAAGCAGACGGAGGACGGAAAGGTTACGCCGCTTCAGGTGAAGGTTGGCGATAAGGTCCTGTACGGCAAGTATGCTGGCACAGAGATCAACGTCGACGGGGGCGAATATTTGATCATGCGTGAGGCAGACATCTTCGCCATCATCAAGTAAGTCCATCACTCACTCACGAATTCCATTCGCAACACAACCACATAGGATTCAACCACATGGCAAGCAAGATCATAACCTTCGATGTCGATGCGCGTGCTGCCCTCAAGCGCGGCGTTGATCAACTCGCAGATGCAGTAAAGGTGACACTCGGTCCAAAGGGTCGCAACGTAGTCATCGACAAGAAGTTCGGCGCTCCAACCATCACCAAGGACGGTGTAACGGTAGCGAAGGAAATTGAACTCGAAGATCCAATCGAAAATCTCGGTGCATCGATGGTGCGCGAAGTAGCATCAAAAACAAGCGATATCGCTGGCGACGGCACAACGACAGCCACGGTGCTTGCACAAGCAATCGTTGCTGAAGGTTTGAAGAACGTAACAGCCGGTGCAAACCCGATGGACCTCAAGCGTGGTATAGACATGGCTGTCGCGGCCATCCACGAAGGTCTGCGCGAACTCTCACGTCCGGTCCCGGGCAAGAAGGAAATCGCACAAGTCGGTTCAATTTCAGCTAACAACGATCCAACGATTGGCAACCTCATCGCTGACGCGATGGATAAGGTTGGCAAGGACGGAGTGATCACAGTTGAAGAAGCAAAGGGCACCGAAACATCGATGGATGTTGTCGAAGGTATGCAGTTTGATCGCGGCTACCTTTCACCATACTTCGTGACAGACGCAGACACCATGGAGTGTGTGCTCGAGAATCCATACATCCTGATTCACGACAAGAAGATCGGTGCAATCAAGGATCTGCTACCGGTACTCGAGAAGACAGCACAATCGGGCCGTGGTTTGCTGATCATCGCAGAAGACATCGAAGGTGAAGCACTCGCAACACTGGTTGTGAACCGCCTCCGTGGAACACTCAAGATTGCAGCTGTGAAGGCACCAGGATTTGGTGATCGTCGTAAGGCGATGCTTGAAGATATCGCAGTTCTCACGGGTGGCACTGTTGTGTCAGAAGAAAAGGGCTTCAAGCTCGAAAGTGCAACGCTGCAGCACCTCGGAACAGCAAAGCGCATTGCCATCGACAAGGATACCACAACGATCGTTGAAGGGGCTGGCAGCTCGGACGATATCAAAAAGCGCATTAACGAGATCAAGTCGCAGATCGAGAAGACAACGAGCGACTACGATCGTGAAAAACTTCAAGAGCGTCTTGCCAAGCTCGCCGGTGGTGTAGCAGTGTTAAAGATCGGTGCGGCAACAGAAGTTGAGATGAAGGAGAAGAAGGCACGCGTCGAGGATGCACTCCACGCAACACGTGCTGCCGTCGAAGAAGGTATCGTTCCTGGCGGCGGTGTTGCATATCTGCGCACACTCGGCAAGCTCGATGGTCTCAAGACAGAGAACAACGACCAACTCACGGGTATTAACATCATCCGTCGCGCCGTTGAAGCTCCGATCCGTCAAATCCTGGCCAATGCTGGTCTGGAAGGCTCTGTCATCGTTGCGAAGATCAAGGAAGGAACAGGTTCGTTCGGCTTCAATGCGTATGCGGAGAGATACGAAGATCTTCTCGAAGCTGGTGTGATCGACCCAACGAAGGTAAGCCGAGTTGCTCTCGAGAATGCTGCCTCGGTAGCATCGCTCTTGATCACAACGGAAGCAACGATCGTTGAGCGTCCAGAGAAGGAAAAGGCTGCGTCAATGCCACACGGCGGCGGCATGGACATGTATTAAGACTGCACAAGACGCACGATTCACGTACCGCCAGATGCTCTGCATGGAACATCTGGCGGTTCTTTTTTGTAATTACGCAAATGCTAACTCCTACCAGTCGACGAATCCTTGGGGCGGTCACGAGTGTTGTCACAGCGATGGCCGTGGTGATGCTGGTGGAAACGGTCGGTCACACAGTGTCGGGTGGACCAGCCATGCCGGATGTGAACAATGCTGAAGCCCTGGCTGCGTATGCTGCATCGCTTACGATGGGGTCGCTGATATCGGTCCTCATCGCCTGGGTCGGCGGCACAGCAGCGGGTGTTATCACAGGATCGCTCATCGTACCCGGTCGATCCTTCTTCATCGCCAGCATTGTCGGTTCGGCGGTCTTGCTGGGGGCGATCGCGCAGGTGCTGCAGTTTCCCCACCCCACATGGCTGGTGGTGTCGAGCATGATTGGAATTCCCGTCGCCGCCGTTCTTGCTGCACGTGTGATGCAGCGATAGGTACCGTCCATTTTTCTTAGCTTACAAACCAACACACACTACGGTTTTTCTACACGCCCCTCCAATGCAGTACGTCGACGCACATGCGCATCGCAGATCACCACGTGATTCGGTGACCTCACTGGTCAATATTCGCATCACGAGTACCACCGAAGTTTTCGAAACAGATGGGATCTGCACAGTAGGTCTGCATCCCTGGGATGTCGCTGAGGATTGGCGTGATGCCGTCGATGTTATTGAGGAATTGAGCACCGAAGAGTTGGTGCTTGCCATCGGAGAGTGCGGCCTCGACCGAGCGGTGAATGCCCCGTGGATACATCAGGTTGATGCCTTCGAATACATCGCCGATCTCGCTGAGCGCGTGTCAAAGCCCCTTGTCATTCATTGTGTGAAAGCACACGACGAACTGCTCCGCGTCCATAAGTTTATCGACCCGAATCAGCCGTGGGTGCTGCACGGCTTTGTGAAGGGGGCGGATCTGGCCCGCCAATGCCTTGATGCAGGAATGATTCTTTCATTTGGTGCAGCGGTGCTCAAAGAGTCGTCATCTCTCGCCGAAGCGGTACGTTTGTGTCCACTCGATCGCTTCTTATTGGAGACGGATACGGACGACGTGGAAATTCGTGATATCTATGCCGCAGTCGCAACGATGCGCGGTGTACCGCTCGAGGATTTATGCGCGACCCTGCAGCAGACTTTCGACAACGTCTTCAATCGATGACCGATGCGGGATGGACTTCCCGCACACGCCTCCTCCTGGGTGATGACGCTGTCGATCGATTTGCGCGATGCCACGTTCTGATTGTCGGCATGGGTGGCGTTGGCTCCTACGCTGCAGAGTTCATTGCACGCGCTGGTGTTGGTCGTATGACGATTGTAGATGGCGACGTCATTGACCCCTCAAACCGGAATCGTCAGCTTCCAGCGTTAACTACCACCGAGGGTCTCTACAAGGTGGATGTGATGCGAGAACGTCTGCGCCTAATCAACCCGGAACTACAGATCGTGCCGATCAAGGAATTCATTACACCTGAGCGTATCGACCGCCTTCTTGCGGGATCATACGATTACATTGTTGACGCGATTGACTCGCTTGCACCAAAGGTGATGCTCTTAACACGTGCACATCAGAAGAACATGAAGATTGTGAGCTCGATGGGTGCAGGGGGCAAGACAGATCCATCAATGCTGCGGGTGGCTGATATCGACGAGACGCAGAAGTGTAAGCTTGCACGATTTGTGCGGAAGCGACTGCACCGGGTTGGAATTCGGACAGGTATCACTGCTGTGTACTCACTCGAAGAAACGCAGATTGATTCACTGATGTTTACCGACGGCACGAACTACAAGAAGTCGGCCTTGGGCACAGTTTCCTATATGCCCGCTGCGTTCGGCGGCGCATGTGCAAGCGTTGTGATTCGCGATCTCGCGAAGCAGCCATGATTCGACACGCACATGTCAGAGGATTCGGTTTAGCCGGAGCCTTAGTGATGCACGAACTCCGTAAGTCTGGTATTCGTGTCACGATTGATGATCATCATGATCCAGAGTCGTCGTCGAACGTTGCAGCAGGAATGATCACGCCGATTACGGGACAGCGCTTGAAGCCAACGTGGCGAGGCGAGGAACTCACGTCGCACGCACAGGCTACATATGCCGAACTCGCACACGATCTTGGTGTGCCGTTATGGAAGGACTGGTCGCTTGTGCGTGTGTTCCGCACCGAGATAATGCGCACGTGGTTCGAGCAACGCCGCGATCGCGGCGAACTCGATCATCTAGCGGTTGAAGCACTGGCTCCGGGAACGCATAGCGGGATAGAAATGCAACACGGTGGCTTTCGACATGCCGGCGTAGCAACTGTACATATGGCTGCACTCCTTGGAGCAATGCGCGCGAGATATGCAGATGCATTCATCGATACGTCTGCGCCAGATGCTGATGTTGTCATCACGTGTACCGGCACAGCCGTGCTTGAAGATCCAGACTGGTCCTGGTTGCCCATCGAGCCATCAAAGGGTGAGATTCTGGATGTGCGCATTGACGGTGATCACTGCGACTACATTCGTACAAATGGTACGTGGATTCTCCCATGTGGCGACTCGATGTTCCGTATCGGTGCAACGCATGATTGGGATGATCGCGATCCCTTGCCAACCCATGCAGCACGTCTGCAATTGTTGGAAGAGGCGTCGAAGCTCGTTGCCGGAACGATCACCGTTCTCGGTCACCGCGCCGCACTCCGTCCGTCAACCACATTCAAACGTCCGCTTGTAGGACGTCATCCGGTGCATCCAACACTCGCAGTCTGCACAGGCTTGGGCACAAAGGGTGCACTGCAGGGCCCTTGGGCGGCGCACCAGATTGTCCAGCATCTCGTTCATGCAGCACCGCTTGATCCCGAGATAGACATTGCACGTTGGTGGAAGCCATGACTTCGAGCTCAATTCTCTACACCGTTCACACGCTGCTGCAGCGCGCAATCATCCCGGGCGATGTTGTGATTGATGCAACGGCGGGGAATGGTCGTGATACGGTGTTTCTTGCCGACTGCGTTGGCCCCACGGGAATCATCTATGCCTTCGACATTCAAGAACCTGCGCTGCAAGCAACCGCGATCGCAACGTCGAATCTTGCGGCACGCGTGCGGTTGGTGCATGCCGGACATCACGAGATGCTACACCACGTCGATCACGTGCACGTAGGCCATATCGCTGCAGTTGTGTTCAATCTTGGCTACCTCCCCGGCGGCGACAAGGCGATAATGACCACTTCAGAGACCACTATCGCCGGTGTCGAACAAGCACTCACGATCCTACGTCCCGACGGTATGCTGATTGTTGTGTGCTATAAGCATGATCATGGACAGCGTGAGTATGAAGCGCTCCGAGAGGTGCTCCAATCGATCCCGCAGCAACAGGCAAGCGTGCTCGAATTCAACTTCATCAATCAGATGGGGAATCCTCCAATGGCATTCGTTGTTACCAAACATCCACTGTAGAAAGAACGATAATGAACTTCGTTGCAAGCATTCTCCTCACATGTCTTATGGCAATTCCAATGACTACACTTCATGACTTCACGATCGAAACAATTGACGGTAAGCAGAGCAACCTCTCGGATTACTCCGGTAAGGTAGTCCTTGTTGTCAATGTGGCATCGTTCTGCGGCTACACAAAGCAGTATGCTACGCTCGAGGAGTTGTACCAACGCTACAACAAGCAAGGACTCGTTATCCTGGGCATTCCTGCGAATGACTTCGGAGCGCAAGAGCCAGGCACAAACGACGAGATCGCCGCATTCTGCTCGACGAAGTACAACGTGACCTTCCCAATGTTCGGCAAGATGGTTGTGAAGGGTTCTGAGAAGTCACCGCTGTATGCATGGCTCACAAGTGGCGGCGGCAACGCGCAACTCACGGGTGAAGTTGGCTGGAACTTTGAGAAGTTCTTGATTGGCAAGAACGGCGCAGTTATCTCCCGCTTCAAGAGCAACGTCGAGCCATTGTCATCACAACTCACAGCTGCGATAGATGCTGCCTTGGCAGCGAAGTAAGTGTATGAGGTTGTCGTAGTTTTGGGACTGTGAATCCCATCCGTCTGAATACCCTGCTCGATTTGCCATACCCATTGGTGCTTGCTTCGCAATCACCGCGTCGCTCAGCATTGCTGAAGCACGTGGGCTTCGAGTTCTCGACCGTTGTTCCTGATGTTGATGAAGACGCCGTCCCGACCGATGGTGCTCCGTCGACCTATGTTGAGCACCTCGCTCTGCTTAAGGCACAGCGTGGAGTATCTATGATTGCGCATGATGCAATCGTGATAGGGTCGGACACAACCGTGGTCCTCGACGGCAAGGTTTTGAATAAACCAGTTGATGCAGACGATGCATGCCGTATGCTGCGGATGCTGAGCGGACGCACACATACCGTGTACACTGGACTTGCCCTTGCGATACGAAGTTCTTCGCCGCGTTCTGTGTGCACCTCACGATCGACCGATGTGACGTTCCGTGAACTATCCGATGATGAAATCGCAGCCTATGTTGCAACCGGATCGCCACTCGATAAAGCTGGCGCGTATGGTATTCAGGACGACTTTGGCGCCGTGTTCGTATCGAGTGTGCATGGGTGTTACTACACCATCGTTGGTCTGCCCCTTGAGCTCTTGTACACAACCTTGCGTTCGTTCGTAGCTGAGGAGCGTGCGTGAAGAAACGTGATCTGCATCACTGGACGTTGCTCGCACCGTGGGTTGTTACGCTTGGCGTGTTCTGGGTGTATCCGTTGGTCTACGCACTTGTACTCAGTTTCTCCGAGTACCGCACATTAACAAATGAGATCACGCTTGTCGGTTTCGATAACTACAAGAGGGCATTCGCCGATGACACGTTCTGGCGTGCGCTCTGGAATACTGCAGTGTTCACCGTGGGAACAGTCCCAGTGACAACCGCGCTGGCGCTGCTCTTGGCCAGCGCTGTGCGGACTCAGCACCCGAAGCTTGCGAGTGTGTTTCGCGCGTCATTCTTCCTTCCATCGGTTACATCCCTTGTGGTGATCGCACTGGTGTTCACAAACCTCTATGCGCGCGATGGCTACGTTAACGTTATCTGCGCGATGATGGGGATTTCGTATCCGGCGAATGGTTGGTTGCTCGATCAGCATACTGCGCTTGCGGCCATAATGGCCATGGATGTATGGATCTCGGCAGGATACTACATGGTGCTCTTTTTGGCAGGGATGGAGGCGATTCCGAAGGACCTCTATGAGGCGGCAGAGCTTGCAGGTGCGCGGCCTTGGCAACAGTTCTGGCGCATCACGCTTCCTATGCTTCGCTCAACAATGCTCTTCGTTGTGGTGATCAATAGCATTAAGTCCTTCCAGATCTTTGTTGAAGTCTATGTGATGACCAAGGGTGGTCCGCTCGGATCTACCACAACCCTCGTCTATGAGGTCTATCATCAAGCCTTCGAACAGTCCGACTCAATGGGGTACGCTAGTGCACTTGCGTATCTGATCTTTGTCATCCTGCTTGTGGTATCGTTTGTTCAAATGCGTCTTCTCCGGGTGCGATCATGAGTGTCGGACTGTTCGTTATTGGCGTGGTTGCATACGTTGTTGGATGTATCCCGACAGCGTGGATCGTAATGAAGCTCCGCAATGGTGCGGATATTCGAATGGAAGGCTCGGGTAATGTTGGTGCTCGAAACTTCTACGAGCTCACGGGAAAGAAAGTGCTGTCGACGCTCATCGCAGTTATTGACGCAGCGAAAGGCGCTGCTATCATTGCAGCTGTTACGTGGCATTATCCAGATCAATTCCTGGCGGCAGCTATAGCAGCCACGTGCGTTGTTATCGGACATAACTGGAATGTCGTTCTTGGAGGCAAGGGTGGCCGTGGATTGGCAACAGCGCTGGGCGTGTTCGCCATCCTAAACCCTGTGTTTATCGTTATCTGGGCTATTGCATACGTCACGGGTTACTACGTGATTCGTCGTAACATCCACATTGCGACAATCGTCGCATGCATAGGTACGGCTCTGCTGGCGTGGAGTACTCCGGACACTGCCATGACGGTTACAACGCGCATCGTGCTGCCCGACGCGACATCGATGCGAGTGCTCATTGCTGCTATATGTTTTCTACTCTTTGTCCGACAGATTGAGCCGGTACGCGAGTTTCTGAGCACGTCTGGCTTTAGCGACGACGAATAATCTCGGCATGAATCTGTTGGGCTGCCGTTTCAACGTCGTGATCACTAATGACAGTTAACAGGGCCGTTAGCGTCGAACCAACTGATGTTGCGAGCACGTTGCAATCTTGCAACGCATGCATCGCAGTAGCGATTAGCGATGCGTCCCACGCACCGGTGCTGCACACTGCGAGCACGCCGGAGGGTACTGGTTGAATGTGATGAGTTTCGCAGAGCGCAACAAGTGCTTGCTCGTGTTCTGCTGTTGTGCAACGAACGACGAGGAAGCCGGTATCGATCGCGTCTGCACACACCACTACAGCATCGTGAAGTCCATCCGCTGCTCGCATATGCGCAAGAACCTCAGTAGACGCACGGATGTGCTGGCATCCGCGAAGCACGGATACAGCGGCAATCCGCGACTCACCCTCTGCTGTATCGGCAATGATCGTTGTTCCAGGCTCTTGCGGGGCGAACGTATGTAGTATTCGTACAGGTATCGAGGCAGAGACCGCAGGAATAATCGTCTCCGGATGAATGACCTTCGCTCCGTAAAGCGCGAGCTCCCGCAC